>CAZPZJ010000039.1:19778-21486 GCA_964591055.1 uncultured Leptospiraceae bacterium | reverse complement strand
GACTTGTTCTGAGGCATCAGCGACATCAGATACGCGGTGATGCTCTGCTTGCCGGCCTCCTCCGCGTTGGCGTCCATCTGGCGGAACACGTCAATGACCAGCACGTCCTCCCACTTTTCAAGGATTTTGACCGCCTGCTTGGGAGGGATGTTCTCAATTTTATTGGCGAGCACCTTCACATTTTTCGCGTAGCCCTTGTACCGGTTCTTTTCGCCCTCGAATTTCTTGCGCTCGAAGTCAATCCCCTTCTTCATCTCGAGGATTTTCTCCCTTTCGGACTCGATCGATTTTTCACCCTCGACGATCCTGGCCTCGCGCCTGTCGAGGTCCTCTATGCGCTCCTGCAGCTTGAGCTTCTGCTGCTCGAACTCCTCACGAGCCACCAGGCTCGGCTCGTCGTCCTTCGCGTCCATGACCGACACCGAATCGGCCCGGTTCGCTGCGCCGGTCAGGCGGGCGATATCGATAATGCCCACGTGATCGAGCCACGCCAGGAACACCCCTATGATGAACAACATCAGGATGACGAGATACAGAATCTTTGCCCTGTCTGACACCCTCGGCATCGCAACACCTCGCAAAACATGGAATTCGGCGCGTCCGGCATCCTGCGCCGGTTACTCGCTGTTGCGCCGGTACGATTCGATGACCCTGTTCACATAATCCCTGGTCTCGGGATACGGCGGAACGCCATTGTACCGGTCAACCGCCCCTTCACCGGCGTTGTACGCCGCGAGGGCCAGCCTCTGGTCTCCATGGTACTTCTGCAGGAGCCTGCTCAAAAGCTCCACCCCGCCGCGTATGTTCTCCTCCGGGACGAACGGGTTCTCCACGCCGAGCTCGCGCGCGGTGGCGGGCATGAGCTGCATCAGCCCCATCGCCCCCCGCCTCGAAACCGCCCGCGGATTGAACGACGACTCCGCCTCGATCACCGCGCTCACCAGCGGCGGCGGCACATCGTACGCGCCGGCGTATTCACGGGCCATGGCCCGTATTTCGTCAACCGTGACGCTGGTCGACGGGGAAAAGCCAGTCGCCGGCCTGAAGTGCGCCGAGTCTTCGCTCGCCGGAGCGCCCATGCGCAGCGACAACTCGCGCTCGAATCCGGGGTTCCGCTGCGCGCTCTGCGCCTCCTGCCCGCGCGAGCGCATCATGTCCGCGAAGCGGGAGCGGATTTCATTGATCCTGTTCAGTATGCCCTGCATGTCTTCAAGCATTATCCCCTCCGGCCCGTTGAATTTGCTTCCGTATGTAAATTTTCTGGTTTACGTCATCGTTCTCTTTCGCGATTTCGCGGTTAAGCTCGTAGAGATACTCCTCGTAGCGCCGCTCCCTGAGGCGCTCGACAACCTTGCGCTCCCGCGACGCCTCAACAAGGCGGGTGCGCACCCGTCCGATCTCCTCTTCCATGCCGTCGATGCGCTCCTGCGCCGTGGCGATCACCTTCCCGGCGAAATCCACAAAGCGCTCGAACATCAACGACTCCATGTACGTGAAGCGCCCCTCCCTGAGCGTGGCGGTAAACTTCTCCTGCTCCCGCTCGATCCTCCGCCTGTATTCTTCCTGCTTCATGCGCTCCCGGTTCTGGATGCCCAGAAGCGCCGCCAGCTCGTTGTGCACCTCGCGCTCGCGCGCCTCCCTCAGTTCGAGCAGCTTCTGAAGCTTGAAACTGAATTTTTTCATGGCCTTCCACGATTATGTCCCATAA
>CAZPZJ010000039.1:9754-19678 GCA_964591055.1 uncultured Leptospiraceae bacterium | reverse complement strand
CTTCTGAAGCTTGAAACTGAATTTTTTCATGGCCTTCCACGATTATGTCCCATAAAGCGGGACGCTTCCTCCCCCGTTTTCGCTTCGCCCCGCTACCTGCGCCTCACAGGTGCGAAATACGGCGCAGGCACGCCCCGCTCACCCTTCGGCTTCGGCTTTTCCTCGACGCCCGTAAGCTGCTGGAGCCTGGTCAGGATGCTTTCGAACGTGTCCTTCTCGTATATGTCCTGCTTCATAAAAGCGTTCATCTCATCAATCATGCCGATCGCTTTGTCCACGACGGGGTTCGATCCGCGCGCGTAGGCGCCAAGGTTGATCAGGTCCTCAGCGTCGCGGTACGCGGCGAGAAGCTCCCTGAAGCGGTTGGCCGCCTCCCTGTGCTTGTCATCAATGACATCCTTCATGCAGCGGGAAATTGAGCCCAGCACGTCGATCGCGGGATAGTGGTTTTTATGGGCGAGCTTCCTTTCCAGCAGGATGTGCCCGTCCAGGATTCCGCGAGCCGCGTCAGCGATGGGCTCATTCATGTCGTCGGCCTCGACAAGGATGGTATAAAACCCGGTGATGCTGCCGCCTTCCTCGCGGGTGCCCGAGCGCTCCAGAAGCTTCGGCATCAGCCCGAACACCGAGGGCGGATAGCCCCTGGTGGCGGAAGGCTCGCCCACCGCAAGTCCCACCTCGCGCTGCGCCATGGCGAAGCGCGTGACCGAGTCCATCATGAGGTTGACATCCAGGCTCTGGTCGCGGAAGTATTCGGCCACGGCATGCGCCAGGAACGCGCCGCGAAGGCGCACCATGGGAGGCTGGTCGGATGTCGCGACAACGACCACGGAGCGCTTGAGCCCGTCGGCGCCGAGCTCCCGGTCGACGAAATCGCGCACCTCCCTGCCGCGCTCTCCGATGAGCGCGATCACGTTGACGTCGGCGTCCGTGTAGCGCGCGATCATCGCAAGCAGCGTCGATTTCCCCACGCCGGAGCCGGAAAAAATGCCGATGCGCTGGCCTCTTCCCACCGTGTTGAGCCCGTCGATGGCGCGTATCCCCACGGAAAGGGGCCTCGTGATAATGCTTCGCTTGAGCGGGTTGAGGGGCTTGCCGTCCACCGGGTAGCGCTTCTTCGCGCTGATATCGCCCTTTCCGTCGAGAGGCACGCCGGTTCCGGAAATCACCCTGCCCAGCAGCTCCTCGCCCACGGGCACCGTCATCGCCGAGCCCGCATCGATCACCTCGGCGCCGGGGACGATTCCCTTCATGTCCCCCACCGGCATCAGCACTATCCGGTTTTTATTGAATCCCACCACCTCGGCTGGCAGGTACTCGCCGTTGTCAAGCCGGATGCGGCACATCTGCCCGTAGCGCACCGCGGGCCCCATCGCCTCGATGGTCAGCCCCACGATCCTCTCCACTTTTCCCGTGAGCCGGACAAGCTCCGTCTCGCGTATGATGTCCTTGTATCGCGAAAGGACATCGACATTTTCATGAGGGAGTATTCTGACCATAACGCCGCGCTACAATGTGCTCGCGTTCCGGATCGCTTCCTCGATCGTGTCGAGCTGCGTGGAGACCCTGGCGTCTATGGCGCCCACGTCGGTCTCGATGATGCAGCCGCCGCGGTCGATCCGCGAATCCTCGTAAATGTTCACCTTCTTGAGCGATTCCATCATCTTGATGAGCTCATCCTTGTGCGCGGTGGTCATGTCAAGGTCGGCGAAGTTGACGCGGATGTCGATGCGGTCACGGTCCTTGACCCTGCGGATCGCCTCCTTGATGTTGTTGATCACCACTTCACGGCGCTCGACGATCTCGTCCTTGATCACCTTGCGGGCGATCATCAGGATCATTTCGGTCATCAGCTTTTCCGACGACTTGATGATCTCGTCACGGATGTCCACCGCGGTCGAAACGATGGTGCCCAGGCGGTCGATCAGGCGCATTACTTCGGCCTGCCCCTCCTTGTACCCTTCCTCACGCCCGGCGTCATATCCCTTCTTGTACGCCTCGTGTTCAATTTCGGAAACCTTGAGCTCGGCCTCCTTGATCATCTTCTCAGCCTCGAACTTGGCGCGCTCTATCTCGCGGTCGGTGTCGATGCGAAGCTTCTCCATCTCTATCTTGATCTGCTCGCGGGCGTTCTGCAGCTCGGTAAAGGCGGCCTTCTTTCCGTCCTCCTCGATCTTCTGCGAACGCTCGCGCGCCTCATCGACCATGCGGCGCACTTCCTCCTCGGTTTCACGGCGGTAGCGCTCGAGCTCGGCCTCCATCTCCTCGATCGACGGGCCCTGGTACACGTCTATCGGGTTGCCGTCCTCGTCCACCTCGTACTCGCGGTACTCCTCGTCGGTAAGCACGTTCTTCTGGTACTTGTCTGGAAGCTCAATCTGCTTCGGGGCGGCGGTTGTAAAAATCTCTGTCGGTTTGAATACAAGCTTAGACAACCAGCTCCTCCTCGCCGGCGCGGGCGACGATGATATCGCCGGCTTCCTCAAGTTTTCTGATTATGTTCACGATCTTCTGCTGCGACTCCTCGACGTCACGCAGCCTGATGGGTCCCATGAAATCCATGTCCTCACGCAGCAGCGAGGAGGCGCGCTTGGACATGTTGCGGTAAATCTTCTCCTGCACTTCCGCATCCACTCCCTTGAGCGCCTTGGCCAGGTCCTGGCTGTCCACCTCGCGGAGCACCTTCTGGATGGAGCGGTCGTCCAGCAGCACGATGTCCTCGAACACAAACATCCGCTTCTTGATCTCCTCCGCAAGCTCCGGATCCTCCTCTTCGAGCGCCTCGATGATGATTTTCTCCGTTCCGCGGTCGACGTTGTTGAGCACTTCCACGATGGCGTCGATACCGCCGGCCGACGTGTAATCCTCGCTGGCCAGCGTGGAGAGCTTGCGCTCCAGCACGCGCTCCACTTCGCGCAGCACGTCAGGCGAGGTGCGGTCCATGGTGGCGATGCGCTTGGCCACGTCCGCCTGAATCTGGTGGCTGAGCCCGGATAGAATCTGCGCGCCCTTGGACGGGTCCAGGTACGCCAGAATGAGCGCGATGGTCTGCGGGTGCTCGCCCTGGATGAAGTTGAGAAGATGGCTCGGGTCGGTGCGACGTATGAAGTCGAACGGGCGCACCTGCAGCGACGAGGTGAGGCGGTTTACAATGTCGATGGCCTTCTGCGTGCCCAGCGCGCGCTCGAGCACCTCGCGGGCGTAGTCGATGCCGCCCGTCGAGATGAAGTCCTGCGCCATCATCAGTTCCTGGAACTCCTGGAGGACGCGGTCCTTGTCTTCCGGCTCTATCTTGTCCAGGCGGGCGATCTCGAAGGTGAGCTGCTCAATCTCATCCTCGCGGAGGTGCTTGAAAATCTCGGATGAAACATCCGAGCCCAGCGAAACGAGAAATATCGCCGCCTTCTGCCTTCCCGTCAGTTGCGATTTCTTCGACTGAAGCATTGCCGTCCTCGCGCGCTCATTATCCCGTAACGGGCGCCTGCCCACGAATGGACGGCGCCCCTTTTATTAATTTCGTACCAAAACAACTGAAAGTCAAATTAAAAACCCGTCATTCCTCCGCAAGCCATGTCCGCAGAAGCTGCGCCACGTCGTCGGGGCGCTCCCTTGCGAGGTTAATGGCGTTCTCCTGGAGCTCGAGGCGCGCCTTCTCCTCGAGCGAGAGCTCGATTTCGACGCCCTCCTCCTCCGCCGCCCGCAGCGCCGCTTCACGCATCCGCTGCTGCTCGCGCGCCAGCTCCTCCTCCCTGAGCCGTCGTCTGCGCGCCAGCTCCTTGCTGATCGCCCGGTACAGGATCACGCCCAGGAAGAGCGCAAACACCCCTATCAGCGCCGCGAGGAGCATCCTCTTGATCTGCGCCTTGCGCTCGTACTCATCGCGCAGCCGCTGCCATTCCCGGCCGCGGTCGAACATGATGTTCTCTACCGCCACCTGGTCGCCGCGCGCTTCGTTGAAGGTGATCGCCTTCTTAACTATGTTCTCGGCGCGCTTCAGGTCATCCTTGGTCAGCGTTACCTGCACCGGCTTCTTGGTGGGATCGAGATCGTAACTGCCGTCGGGAAGGCGCGGCAGGTCCTGCTGCCCGTCGATCGCGATCGCAACGGAAACGCCGGTGATCACGAAGGGCTCGCGCTCGATCTTCTTGACGCTCTTGTTGACGGCGTGATTGGTGACGCGCTCCTTCTTGTCATACTGCGCAAACTGGTCGTCGCTCGCCTTGTATCCCGGAGGTTTGTTGCTCTCGGTCCCGGCGGGCCCTTCCGGATTCCACCCGTGTCCCTTGAAGTGCTCCTCGGTCTTCTTCTCCGATATCGGCAGCGACCTCTTCACCACGCGCTCGCTGTACGGCGTGGAGGGATTGTCGCGCTCCCATTCGATCGGGGTGTACTCCTCCTTGTCCTCGTGGACCTTGTCCCAGTTGAAGGTCATGTTCAGGCGGACAATCTGGATCCTGTCCGGCGAAAAAATGGTTTCAAGCGCTTTTCGGATGTCCTTGAGGTAGTTGATCCTGACCTTCTCCTCGATCTTGTGGCGGTATTCGAGAAGCGTGAACTCCTCCTTGGCCCTGTCGAAGTTGTCGTCGAAATCAGAGATGATCTTGCCCATCTCATCGGTGATGGTGACATTTTCAGGCTTGAGCTTGGTGCCGACCGCCCTGGACACAAGGTACTGTATGCCCTTGACTTCCTTTTTATTCAGGTTGTCATACCCGGGGGCGAGGAACACCGTCACCGCGGCAGTGTAGGCGTCGTTTGAGTCGGCATAGAGGTCCTCGGCCGTCATGGCGATCTCGACGTCAGCGCGGTCGATGTTCTTGAGCGCCTCGATGTGGCGCTTGACCTCGTCGCGGAGCGCGCGCATGTACTTGACGTCGATCTCCTTGTCGGTTTCGGTCCACTTGGAGATGTCGAAGAGCTGCCAGCCCGGTATGCCCTTGGGAATCATGTTCTCCTGGGCGAGGCGCGTCATGATGAGGTCCTTGTCCTTGGGATTCACGAAAATGCTGGTCGCCCCGGTCGTGCGGTACTGGTAGCCCATCTCGTCAAGCTTCTTGGTCACCTGACCGAAATCGTTGGACGCAAGCTCGGCGAAGAGCACGACCCGCGGCTGATCGCTCGACACCGAGAAGAGTATGATGAAGGCCACCACAACAACGCCGAGAATCGATCCGATGATGATTTTTTTGGTGGTATCAAGCCTTCCGTAAATCTCTTTGGCCTGCTCGAAAAGCTTTTTCAGATAGTCCATTCTGCCAATCCTCCTCGAAACCTCCGGGACGGCGGATTATGCGCGCGCCACCCGCATGAAGCGGGACATCCACGGGTTTCAGGCGGTTTTAGAGTCTAAAGCGACATAATGCAATATGTATACAACAAAATAAAATGTAAACAATAAAAACATTCCTTTCGCAAAAAAATGACATGTTCCTGTATTATTACATGATTGGAAAATTCCGGTTCGCATGAGAGACGCTCCGGTGGGGGGAATCGGGGAGGCCCGCGTTTTATCACGCGGGCCCCGGCCGGGCGTTTAACGCAGGTTCATGAGCTCCCTGTAGGTCCGGATCGCCTCATCGCGCACCGCCCTGGTGAAAGAGAGCGCCACTTCGGCCTTCTGCGCGGCAAGCATCACGGTGTGAATGTTCACGCTCTCCGGCTCGTAGATCATCCTCCGGCTGAGATCCTCGGATTCAACCTGGAGGTTGTTGACGTTGCCCACTGCCCGGTGAAACGCCTCGGCGAACGACGACGCGACATCATCGCCCTCCCTTGCCTCACGCCCTTCACGATAATGAAGAGGATTTGTTGCGTTCATGTGTACCACGTGGCCCGCAAACATCTGATTTTGCACGTTCATTGAACCGCCCCCTTGCCGTTTTCTTTCCGCGAAACCAGGCATATATCGCATTCGGCGGCAAAGCGGTCCTGCCCTCGCAATCCCTCTCCCCGCCAGGTTCTTCTGCCGTTTCTGAAATTCACGTCATGCGTCAGGTGAAGCTCCATTTTCCCGACCATTTCCCGGTACATTGCACCCCTCCCCTATCAGGCCATTATCCTTCCAAGCTCGAGCGCCTTGGAGAACATGGTTTTTTCGCTGTTGATGATCATGATGTTCGCCTCATACGACCTGGACGCCGAGATGAGGTCGGTCATTTCAGTGACGACATTGACGTTCGGCATCTCCACGTAACCGCGCTTGGGACCGATCTGTATGGCGTCAGGATGGCTGGGATCGTACACCAGCCGCAGCGGGCTCTGGTCCTCCTCGATCTTCACCACGCGGACCCCCTGCCCGGGACCGTGCTGTATCCGCTCAGGCACAAAAGGAGATTTGTAATCCGGCCTGATGTTGATCGGGGCGAAAAGCGCCCTCCTGCGCCGGTACGCGCCGCCGTTTTCCGGGGTCCGGGTGGTCGTCGCGTTCGCGATATTGTTGGAGATCACGTCCATGCGCAATCTCTGCGCCGTAAGGCCGCTGGACGCTATGTTGAAACTGTCAAACATTCCCATCGTTATCGCTCCTCATTCGCCTTATATCGACCTCATGGCGATTTTCATCATCCTGTAGTTGTTTGAAAGGCTGGTCACGAACGCCTGGTAGCGCATCTGGTTCTTCGCCGCGTCCACGATCTCCTTTTCTATGTCGACATTGTTGCCGTCGTTCCGGTAACTCGTGGTGTAATCGAGGTTCACCCTGGGCCGCACGCTCGTGACATCCCGCTCGATGAAGAAAGGAATGTGGCGGGAATCGGTCATGATCGCCTGGCAGCGGTCGTTGCCGGCCTCGTTTTCCCGTATCACGCGGGCGAGCTCGCTTTCAAAATTCACCTCGCTCCTTTTGAAGTGAGGGACGTCCACATTGGATATGTTGTTGGAAATGACCCTCCTCCTCGAGCTCTCCACGTCCAGGGCCCGCTCCAGGAGGTTGTTGGTTCTCATCATCCCGCTTTGTTCAAACATGACTTTTCTCCGCCTTTTAATCCCTGTTACTGTAATCGGAATAAAATTAAAAAGCATGAGCGTTTTTTCAGGGGACATAACCATTTTCTCCGATCCGCCATGGAGGCCGGAATGCCGGATATCGAAAAAATAAACATACATGAAATTATTATCTTGAAATTCAAACAGCCAATGCATAGATAGTTTGATGGCCGGGAACCGCGCCGGGACGGCACAAAGCCGCTTGAACACGCCTGCGTGCGGGTTGACTGAAAGGAGGTCATGCGAGCATACATGGTCCGGACACGCAGACAGGCCGGAAATGCAAAACCCGATGAGGAAAAAACCCGGGAGGAGCTCATCGGCGAGCTGCGCGATCTCCGGGCCGGGATAGCGCTTGCGCGCACGGGCCTTTTCGAGGAGAGATTCCGCTCCCTGATCCGGAATTTCATCGACACTTCAATGGACATCATCATCGCGGCCGGCGCCGACGGAAAGATCATCGAGTTCAACCGCACCGCGAGAGACACGTTCGGCATGACCCGCGATGAGTCAATCGGCCTGCATATTGAATCATTCTTCGCCGACCGCCTCCAGGCCGAAAGGGTGTTTCAAACCACACTTGACAGGGGAAGGTGCCTGATGGAGGTTGATTACAGCCTCCGGGACGGCCGCCTGTTTCACGCCCTGCTCTCCGCGTCCTCACTGCGCGATAAAAACGGCGTGATCACGGGAATCATCTATGTCTCACGTGACATCACGGACTACAAAAACGCGCTCGATGAACTGCGCGAAAACGAGGCGCGCTTCAGGGCGCTTGCCGAAACCACCACGGGGGCGATTTTCATCTGGCAGGACAGCAGATACTGCTATGTCAACCCCGCCATGCAGAGCCTTTCAGGCTTTTCCGAGGAGGAACTGCTGAACAAGGAATACTGGGAGATTGCCCACCCTGACTCCCGCGACTGGCTTAAAAACATCGGGCAGTCCAGAATGGATGGAGCGGACGTTCCCACCCGGTACGAGCTCAAGGCCATCATCAAGGACGGTTCCGTGAGATGGTTCGACGTGACATCGACCAGGATCAAATATCGCAACAGGGTCGCGGTGCTCGGAACCGCCTTTGATATCACGCCATACAAGGAGATCGAGGAGGACATCCGCAGAAAGGCGGCGGAACTGGAGGCGATTTTCCAGGTGCAGCCGGATCTTTTCGTCCGGGTGCGTGCGGACTGGACCGTACTCGACTGCAAACCATGGAAGGAATCGAAAATCAGGATTCAGGCCAGGGAGTACATCGGCAAAAACATAAGCGATATCCTGCCGCCGAAGATTGCGGCGCAGGCGATTGAAGGCATGCGGAAGGTGCTGTCGACCGGGAACCTCCTTGAGACAGTGTTCACGCATGTCACCGAGTTTGGCAGCTATTACTTTGAAGCGCGGCTGATACCCCTGTTCGACACCGAAATCATCGCCATCGTGCGGGACATCACCGAGAAGAGAAAGCACGAGGAGGAGCTGCTGAAAGCCCAGCACCTGGAATCCATCGGGATCCTGGCCGGCGGAATCGCGCACGACTTCAACAACATCCTGGCGGCGATACAGGGCAACATCTCGCTTGCCAAGCTGTACTCGGCCCCCGACAGCAGGTCCTATGAAAAACTCATCGACACCGAGCACTCCATCGAGCGCGCGAAGGACCTCACCCGCCAGCTTCTGACGTTTTCAATCGGCGGCGCCCCGCTGAAAAAGGTGATGTCCATTTACAACATCCTCAAGGACTCCGTCAACTTCTACCTGAGCGGCTCCGACATCCGCGGCGAGTTTTTCATCCCTGCGCCGCTCTGGCTTGTGGAGATCGACGAGGGGCAGATAAGCCAGGTGATCAACAACATCATCATCAACGCGATCCAGGCGATGCAGCGGGCCGGCGTGATCACCATCGAAGCGCACAACATCGACACCGAAAAGGACCGCGCCCTTCTATCCGGGCACACCTTTAAGATTACCCCGGGGAGATACGTCATGATCTCCATCGAGGACAGGGGCGTCGGCATTCCCCCGGAGCACCTGCCGAGGATATTCGACCCGTACTTCAGCCTCAAGGATAAGGGCACGGGGCTCGGGCTCGCCACTTCGTATTCCATCATCAAGCGCCACAACGGCTACATCGACGTGAAGTCCGAGCCCGGTTGCGGCACCACGGTGTTTCTCTATCTTCCCGCAAGCATGGCCGAAAAGGAGATCATCGTGGAGCCTGAAGCCGAGGCCCGTCCCATTACCGGAAAGGGGCGCGTTTTGATCATGGACGACGACGCCAGCATCCTTCGCGTATGCGGCGAGCTGGTCCGGAACCTGGGCTATGAAGCGCTCTTCGCCCGTAACGGCTCCGAGACGATAGACCTGTACACGGAATCGATGAAACAGGGAAGCAAAATCGACGCCATCATCATGGACCTCACCATTCCCGGTGGCATGGGAGGGAGGGACTGCGTGCGCAGGCTGATCGAAATCGACCCCGGCGTGAAAGCGATCGTGTCAAGCGGTTACTCCAACGATCCCGTCATGGCCGACTACGCGAATTACGGCTTCTGCGGCGTCATACTGAAGCCTTACAGGATGGAGCAGCTTGGCCGCGCCCTGCATGAAGCGCTTGCGGCCGCCACCTGACATTTCCGCCTTTCCCATTCACCACAGCGGGGCAAATAATTTTCCATCCAGGCAATTTAACAATTCATTTTCACCGGCGGATTCCGATATTCTAACTGAATGAAAATCCTTGACTGTACGGACACACATCTGCGCGTATGAATAAAAAACTCGGAATCACCCTGCTCGGGATTCTCATCGTTTCAGCCATGCTTTTCGCCTACTTCATGGTAAGACCCGGCATGATCGAAAAGGAGCACGCGAAGCGCGTCGAGTCTTTCACGCAAAACATCGCGTGGCTGCTGGACGGCTTCGAAAGGGAAAAACCACTTG
>CAZPZJ010000039.1:7467-9654 GCA_964591055.1 uncultured Leptospiraceae bacterium | reverse complement strand
TTCACGCAAAACATCGCGTGGCTGCTGGACGGCTTCGAAAGGGAAAAACCACTTGCCGTCCGCGATTTGCGCAAATTCAGGCAGGCAATCGACTCACGACTCGGGCCCGTCCCCTTCCTGGCCATTACCGACGCAGGCGGCAGGATTTTGAACAGGGACGGAATCGACCAGTCAAACGAGCTGTATTACTCCCTGGCGCAGAGCATCGAAAACGGCCAGCTGTCCCGCCAGCCGGGAGTGGCCGTGCGCTTCCACGAGCAGAAACGCCATTACATCATCATCAAGAACGCCGCGGGAGGGAGCGTCATCACGGTGTTCCCCTTCACCATAACCCGCAAAACGTACCTCAAGCTGTCACTCGAGATCGCGCTGGCGGTTCTCGTTTCGGTGCTGATCACCACGCTGATTTACATCATCTTCCACAAGGGGAAAAAGCCCCTGATCAAGACAGAATTCCACGTGACCGATGTTTCAAAAACCGCCGCGCCGTCTGTCGCCAACGAGGAAAAGGCGAGCCGCGAGCTCCACAACTTCGCGACAGAAACGCTCAGCCAGTACGTGTTCGATCTCTTTAAATTCATCAACACCTCGTATTCGCCGGACATCATTGCGCTTTACGTCTCCCGCCCCGACGCAGGCGCAATGTCAAAAGCCTATGAGATGAAGGGCAGGTCATTCATCAGGATAGAATCGCCTGACTTCGACACAATCGACCTGCACAACGAGGTGGGGCGCGAGCTTACCGGCGGATCATCGCTTGTGCTTGAAAACGGGAAGAAGATCCTCCTTCCCGTCATGCTGCGCAACTCGCTCATGGGGACCGTCATCATAAAGAGGGACATGCCGTTCAAGGGCCCCGACCTGGGCGAGATCAAATCGCGCTTCGGCGAAATCGCGCGCTCCCTGAGCGAGTACATATTCTTCAACGACGTCGCGGTCGAGAAGGACACGGGCCTCTACAGCCCGGTGTATTTCAACCTTAAGCTGCGGGAGGCCAGTTCTGCGCACGCATCAACCGGCGCTCCCTATGCGGTAGCGCTGCTCTCCCTGACGCGCGATGAAAGCCGGGCAGGCGACCTTCCCGTGATCATCCGCGGCGTCACGGCGAGGCTCGGAACAATCCTTCGCGAGGGCGATGTCGCATGCCGCATGGGCGACACCATCGCGCTGCTCATGGCCAATGCGACGATCGAAGAGTCGCGGGAGATATGCGGCCAGATCGTCGACACGCTGAAAAAGATGAAAATCCGCGCCGGCGGCAACGTCACGCTGGACGTCTTTCCCCGGATCGGCCTCGCATCATCCCAGCAGGATGACGCGCACGATGTCCTGGAATCGGCGCGGAAGAACATCGAGTTCGCCCTGAGCATGGAAGAGCCGGTGGTGCTGGACAACCGCTTCCGGACCATATAAAAGGCGCGGCTCACGCCGCGCCCCTGCAATTCACGTCTTTCACTGCCATTCCTGTTGCGATCGCCTGTGCTAAAACACTACCTTGAGTCCCCCGTACGCCGACCTGCGCGGAGTTTCGTATCCCGCCGGCTCCTCGTACTCCTCGCCCAGAATGTTCTCGGCCCTGGCGAAGACCTGCACGTTTTCAAGCACATTGCAGCTCACTCCCGCGCTCGCCACGTAGTAATCGCCGAGCGATACATTTTTCGTTGACCAGGAAGTGTTATCGTACCACGAATCGTCCCGCTCGCTGACATACCGGATACCGCAGTTGATGTTCAGCCGGGAGAAGAGAAACAGGTTCACGTAGGCGCTCCCCTGGTGTTTGGGATTTCGCGTCAGCCTTTTTCCGGTGCTCTCGTCTTCCGCTTTCTTTAAATACGTATAGCTGCCCTCAATGCTCAGCTCCGGAACAGGCGCGATGCGGGCGGCAAGCTCCATCCCTTCCGTGGTCACCCTGTCTTTATTGACCGTTTTTCCCGATCCGTCGGTGCCGAACATGTTTTTGAACTTCGAGCGGAACAGGGAGAGTTCAAACACAATCGCGCGCCCCAGAAATGGCTGCTCCACGCCCACGTCCCAGGTCCGGCTCTCCTGCGGATCGAGATCGGGATTATTGGTGCCGTAGGAGGCATCATAGAGCTCTGAAAGCGTCGGCGCCTGGTACCCCGTGGCGAACTCTGCCCGCAGCCTCGTCTGCGTCCACGGCGCGATCACGCTGCCCGAAAGCTGGTA
>CAZPZJ010000039.1:0-7367 GCA_964591055.1 uncultured Leptospiraceae bacterium | reverse complement strand
GCATTGCGCCACTCGGCCTGACGGCGCGTACCGGTGTACCATCCGTTCCCCTTTGCCGTGTCAATCGCGTCGGCAAGATCCCGGTAGCGTCGCTCGTTGTTCATGTAGTTGAGCACCACCTGGTGGTCCCACCAGCGGAACAGGGGTTGGGAAAAATCGACCACGCCGCTGAACTGCCTGCTGTACGCTTTATTGTCAGGGTCGTCGATATACGCGCCGTCATCCATGTCCGTGCGCGCGTCATAGTACCTGACCGCACAGTTCACCCACGAATCGCCCAGCACTTTAAATCCAGTGCGCGATGAGACCGTGGTGTTTTCATAGCCGTCCCGCTCAGGGGAGCTCGCCGCGCCTTCCGCCTTCGCGGCGCTTGAAAAACCGCGCATGTCGGTGCGCTCAAGCGATACCGAATAACGGGCGTCCTCCGTGCCTCCGGTGGCGCTCACCGACTCCCGGAATGTCCGGAACGAGCCGGCCTCGCCGCGCATGGTGATCTTCGGTGCGCCGGCGCCCCTTCTGGTGATGATGTTGATCACCCCTCCCGAGGCGCTCGATCCGTAGAGCACTCCCTGCGCGCCGCGGACCACCTCGATACGCTCCACGTTGTCTGCCGAGATGTGCGCAAAATCGAAGGCGCTGCCAATCGCGGATGGATCGTTGACGTGCACGCCATCGATGAGCACCATCACGTCGCGCGAGCGGGAACCGCGCATGTAAAGCCCTGCACTCCCGAAAGGCCCCGTCTGCGTCACGTACAGCCCGGGCACATCCCTGAGGGCGTCCACAACCATCCTCTTCCCCCGGCGCTCAAGGTCCTTTTCCGTAATCACGGTGATCGAAGAGCCCAGCTCGCGCCGGTTGATTTCCGACTTGGTGGCAGTGACGACCACCTCGCCGAGCCTGAAATCCGCATCGCCGGCCGGTTCCG
Organism: uncultured Leptospiraceae bacterium; assembly: GCA_964591055.1. GTDB lineage: Bacteria > Spirochaetota > UBA4802 > UBA4802 > JAGODF01 > CAZPZJ01. The sequence continues at coordinate 6,439 of CAZPZJ010000039.1, read as the reverse complement.
CTGAAGCTGCCGGCGTGTTCGACGTCTGCGCGCCCACCGGTGCATCCTGGGCCAGCGCGGCGCTGAAAAAAAAGCACACGCCTGTCAAAGCGATGAAACAAGTAAAGCGACACAACCTTCTCATACACGACTCCTTTGATTTGAATGATGTTGGTCGCTGGATACGAAGAGAGAATTGAACGTTCGCGTGACCGCGCCCGCTGGCGTTTTGCATGCCATGAAAACGAAAGAACACGCCTTCGAGGCGTGTTCATATTCATCACAGCAGCATCTTACGCCCGCGAAGGCGCGATACATACTGGTTCCCTTTCCTCGAGGATATCCAGCCGTGAGGAGTTCCTGACTTATCCGCGAAACGCGGAATCACAGTTGCGGGCCAGCGCGGGAATTTCACCCGGCTTCCTCCTTCGGTTTTGAGAAAGAACGAGGCGGCGCATTGCGCCGTCTTTATTACAACAGGCATTCAAGCCGCAATTATGTCAAGCACGATGCTGAAAGCCGGGCAATTTTAGTCCATGACAAAAGAAAGCCCCCATTGGCGGGGGCTTTCTCATGCAGACATGTGATCATTGAAGGCGCTCTGCGATTTATTACTTTCGCGACATCTTCATGTTGATAAAATACAGCGGGACGCCCGCGACGAGCACCGCGATGCCGATTACCACTCCAAGTCCTGAATAAATGCCATATTCCTTGAGCTTGAGTATCCAGTCGAAACTGCTATACAACATACACAACCCTATCAGGCAGAACAGCACGGGCGTCAGCGGGTAGAGCGGAACGCTAAACACGCGCGGTATTCCCGCGTCCTTTCTCCTGAGAACAAACACCGACACGCCTGCCAGGAAGAAGAAAAACCAGAACACGGGCGTGGTGTAGGCAACCATCGTATCGAACCCGGTATTGACGTTGATCAGGTTGCCCGTCACCACCAGCACGATGGCGATCAGCGCCTGAACGATCAGCGCGACCGCCGGCGTGCCGCCCTCCTCGTTCCATTTGCCCATGAATCCGAACACTTTAAAATCCCTTCCCAGCGCGTAGTTGCTGCGTGCGCCCGACATGATGGTCGCGTTCATGGTGCTGAGCACCGCGAACACCACAATCACCGTGATGAGAGGAACGAAGGACGGCCCGAGCGCCATTCTGACGAGGTCCTGTGCGACGTTTCTCGAATTCGAATTCGCCATGCCTCCAAGTCCGAGGATCCTCAGGTATGACCAGTTCACCAGCAGGTAGACTATCGTGACAATCGACAGGCCTATCACCAGCGAGCGGACTATGTTCTTTTCTGGATCTTTTATCTCCGCAGACACGTAGGCGCTTTCATTCCAGCCGCCGTAAGCAAGTAGAACAAAAATCATGGCCTTGCCGAGTCCCGTCATGGACTGAGGCGACGCCGCTGCCGGCGCAGCGGCCTGCGCCGCGTTTCCGCCGAAGCCGATGCCGATCACCGTCACAAGCCCCGCGACGATGGCGGCGGTGAAGAGGTTCTGCGCCCATTTCCCCTGTTTTATGCCGAGCAGGTTGATCAATGTCAGAAACACGATCGTGATGACTGCGTACAGCGAGGAGGAGTACCCTCCTATCGGATAGACGCCCGTCATGTAATCGCCGATGAAAAATCCGAGAAAAGCGATTGATCCCGTTTGTATGACAGCCATTCGAGCCCAGGCGAACAGGAACGACATTCCCCTGCCGTACGCCCTGTTGATAAAGTAATAATCGCCGCCCGCGTTGGGATACGTCGAGGCGAGCTCGGCGTAACAGAGCGCTCCGATGATGGACATCACTCCCCCCGCGACCCAGGTGAGCAGGAAAATCGTCTCGTTTGCGGTATTGCCCGCAACCATGCCCGGCAGCTTGAAGATGCCCGAGCCGATCACGATGCCGACAACAATTGAAATTACATCAAAGACGGTGAGTGTTTTTTTTGGAGTAAAATTCGCGTTTGCATCACTCATGACGATACCGTTCTCCCTTCCGTTGTAATGAAATACCCCGCACCTTTCGGCAGCGGGGTATTTTTTTGCGCTGTTACAAAACGACCCGGCGCCCGATCATGCAGCATGCGATATGCGCGCCGTGGTTGTCACCCGAACATCTTCCCTACCTGGCCATTGCCGCCTGACCCGATTTGGCCATGCGAAGGCCCACGTAATCGTATCTCAGGTGCATGGCGAAGTGATGGCGCGATGCCGTGCGGCAGTAGGGAGCCGAGCCGAACTGCCAGGACCCTCCGCGCATCACCCTCTGGTAACGCGCCTGCGGATCCTCGCGGCCGTCGGTCTCTACGTAGGGATAACGGAAATACAGCGAACTGGTCCACTCCCACACGTTGCCGGCGAGATCGAAGATGCCAAACGGGTTCGGCGCGAACGATCCGACGGGTCCGGGAGTCTCAAGCCATGTGTCTTTCCCGCCAACGCCCCAGAAGTTCGCATTGTCATGGCTGATGTTGCCGTTGTTCGTGGGATACTGGTTCTGCCTTCCCCCGGCCGCGACATACTCCCATTCAGCCTCCGTGGGAAGCCTCAGGTTGGCCCACTCGATATACCCGAGCGCCTCATAGAACTTGACAGCGGTCACAGCCTGGTCGGGCTGATTGTACTGCGGATCGTCCCAGTATCCGGGCTCGGGGAACCCTGTAGCCCGCAGGAACCTGGCGTACTGGCGATTGGTCACTTCATATTTCCCGAACCAGAAGCCCTCGATCCTTATCTGGTGGCGCGGTTTCTCATCGGCGTCCCCATCATCGCTTCCCATCATGAACTCGCCTCCGGGAATCCACACAAGCACTGAACCGTCGATCGGGCTCGTGTATTCATCGCCCGCCACGGGAGCGCGTCCCAGCTCGGGCGTCCATTTCTTCGCGTCAGCTGATCTGTTGTCCCGTGAGCAGCTCGTAAGGCCCCACAGGCATGAACCGACTACCAGGCCCCAGACACAGAGCAGAAGCAACAGGTTCTTTCTTCTCATGACAATAATCCTCATTATGGTTTTATTTCCGGGGAAGCAGGGCCCCCATTGCGCCCTTCATCCCTCAAGATTTCACATTTATGCGCAAGGAGCACATAAAACGCGAAAGGAGGCCGCAAAGTTTATCATGCGGCCTCCCCGCGGTTCAGACTACCTGGCCTTGCGGGCGGTCCATGTCGAGGCCGGTCCGTAGACATCGTCCTCATCCTGGTTTTTGGTGACCCTGAAAACCTTGCCGGACGCGGCATTGCTGTCGAGAGTTCCGGTGAAAACAGCATCGGCGTCGCGGCCGAAAAGCGGCACGCGGAAATACACGCTGTTGCCCCATACGTACACCTGGCGGATACCCTCTTCACGCCCTTCGCTCTTTACGTAATATGACGCGGCAATCTTGTTGCCGGCTTTTTTGAGCGTCAGAGTGCCTCCCATGTTAGCGAGCGCGCCTCCGCTGGTGACTTCCCAGGTGCCGAGCACGCCGGCCGGCTCGCGCCTGGCGAACCAGACGTACTTGCCTGAATGCTGGCCGCCCTTCCACTCCTGTGTTCCGCGGATGATGTCACCCTCAGCAATGCCCTGATACTTGACATCGACGCCTGCCCCCTTGTAGTTCACGCGGGCGGTAAAGGACACGCTCTTGCCTTCGACAAACGGATCGGCCATGTTGACGTCCCTGGTTCCGTCGAAATTCACGGCGCCGCTTACGCGCTGAAACGTCTGGACAAAATTCGCGGAGCTTCTCACTGTTTCATTCGGGGTTTTGGTTTCCCACTTCCACGTTCCGCCGAGGTGCGCGGGAATGATCCAGAGGTTGATGGTCTTGTTTCTCGCCTTGGGGTGCTGGATGAGCTTGTCCACTTCCCAGTCGGACATGTGGAACGCGTGCGCGACGCAGCGTGTCCCGGGCTGGAGCTCCTGGAAAAGCTTGGGCCTGATCATGAAGTTCACGCTGTTGAGCAGGTACATGGACACGACATTCGCCTTGCTCGCGTCAACGTCCATGATGTTGCCCTGAATAAAGCGCACCTTGTCGATGACGCCGTACGCCGTTGCCCGCTCCTTGGCCTCCATGAGCCTCTGGGGATCGAGGTCAACACCGACTCCACGGGCCGCCCCGAAGTTCCTGACCGCCATCACGACGATGCGACCGTCGCCGCAGCCGAGATCGTAATGCACATCGCCCTTCCCTACGCCCGCGACGCTGAGCATCGCCTGGATAACAGGCGGGGGGGTCGGTTCGTACGGAACGTCGAGCTCGGGCCGCATTTTATCGCTGAAACCCGCAACTCTCACCGCCAGCACCGCGCCGGCTATAAAAGCGCAGCAGAACAAATATTTTATGAATTTCCTTCCTGACATGGAATGTAACGCCTCCTTTATGTTAATAAGTAATCAATACTTTGTACTGCCCGTAACGCAGAAAAACCGCTTGCCTTCTTGCAGTGAGAAACCAGGAGGAAGCACTTCGATAACGCAACAATCCCTATTATCTCTCCACGACTCCGTCACCTGATATACTTGAGTATCGCTTCACCGAATTTCGACTGGACACGGTCCCAGTCCCTGTTGAAGTTCTCTACTGCGTTGGTGAAAGAATTCTTCTCGTATTCGCCCGGAATCCATACTTCAAGCGCGAGGTCGGAATCCCTGTCGATATAAAACCTTGTGGCGACCGCGAGCAGGTTGAATGAATTGACAAGATTGAGGAACGCGGCCCTGTTCTGCTTGGCATATTCCGATCCCGTCCAGTACGATACGATCAGCATGCCGTTGCTCTGGCGTTTGAGTGAAAAATTCGGATAGTGCTTGTCCGTCGCGCAGTAAAGCCTTTTTCCGTCGTCTTTAGGAACGCACCGGTACCCGAGATAGCTCATGTGATTGGTTATCTGGTTCCAGAGCGCATCCTGCGCCGACGAAGTGTCCGCCACAATCAGGCCCGATACGAGCAGTATCGCGACAAGCGGCAACCACTTATACTTCTTCTTTAACATCGTTTGATCCTCCCGGTAGTAAATAAACATGTTGATATTCAGATGGAAATCGGCCTGTGAAAATTTGGCTCAACCTAAATAGTATTTCCCCCACCATGTCAAGAAAAAAACATCGGGGTCAATCGTGCTCCCTCATACAGGAAGACATCACGCCGGTGCGGTTTCACCGCCCCGACGCCGCAGACTGTAGTTTGAAACCCGTTACCTGAAAATGTTTCAATCCTTCACACGCCATCCAGGGCCGGAAACCAACCACAATCTGGCATCCCGCCGTTTTTTCAAGCAATTTTCATGAAACGACCGCAACCGGCACGATTGAACCGTTGCGGAATGGCATCGCAGGGCCACTATCTGGCCTCCTTTCCCGAACACGCTTTTTCATTGTGCATGAGATAACGGCCTGCAAAATCCGCCTGCTCCGCGGTCATCCACACCCCCCGCCCGGAGGCTTCCCTGAGCGCCGAAACGGCAAGGCACGGGTGTTTCATCCTTTCATGGGCCAGCGCGATCCACACAAGGCAGGAACCGGCGATATCGGTGCGCCCCAGGCCGTTGGAGTCGAGCATGTCCCTTGCGCGCATCGAGTAGCGCAGTGATTGTTCGCTTTTCTCCATTTTGCCGTAGAGCTCTCCGAGGGCGCTCATGGTGAGGACGTATTCCTGCGTACCGGCATGGCCGTTCTTTTCAAGAAAATCGGCCGATTCGAGCAGCGACTTCTCCGCCCTTTCGTATTCTCCCATGCGGCAATACACACCGCCGATCCCCCGCAAAACCATCGAGCGCATCGGCGTCCTCTTCCTTCCGAAAAAATCGAGGATTTCTCCGGCTTTCACAAAGCAGTTCAGCGATTCCTGGTAACGGTGGATTTCGGCAAACATATCTCCCGTCTCAAGAACGATTTCCGCGTAAGCGGGAGAGTTGTGGAGGCCGGAGCCGATCAACACCCTCTTGGCCTGCCCTGCGAACTGGAATCCCTGCTCATAATCGCCGTGATCGCCGTACGCCCGCCCGAGGGCCATCAGCGCGGCGGCATACCGTTCGGAGCGTTCAAGCTTCATGTCCTCGAGCACCAGCATGGCCCTGCGTATCAACTCGACGCCCTTTTCGTGCCGTCCTGTGCGCGAGTACGCGCGTCCCGCGCCGATCATGGAATCGGACCTGACCGATGAACGGAGCGCACCCGCGTCTACGCATCTTTTTTCGGCCCTGAGGAAGCACTCAAGCGCGCGCGCCACCTCCCCGCGCTCAAAATGAGCAGCTCCCATGCCCGCCAGGGCCATCGCATGCCGTTCGGCGAAGGCCCATCCCGCGGATTCGAAGAGACGCGCTGCGCGCGCATACGATGAAAGCGCCCCGGACGGATTCATCGCCCCGCTCGCCGAATCGAGCGTTGCCGACGCCATCAGGAAATCGGCGTAATCGGTTGAGGATTCGTCCTTTTCCCCGCGGAACACGCCCGCCGCCTGTTCGAT
>CAZPZJ010000038.1:0-22368 GCA_964591055.1 uncultured Leptospiraceae bacterium | reverse complement strand
TGGCTGACTGCATCGTCGCCATGGTGATACTCTGCGTGGTGTGCGTTACGATACTCCGGAACGCCAAAAAGTCAAACACGGTGATCAAGCAGTCACTGGAGGAAAGCGACCGCGGCAGGGAGCAGATCAGGGGGATACTCGAAGAGACGAACCGCGTCGCGCTCCAGCTCGCATCCTCGACCGAACAGATGGCGTCGACCATTCAGAACTTCTCGCTGAACGCGCAGTCCCAGGCGGCGTCTATCGAGGAGATCACGTCCACAATCGAGGAGGTCGCAGCGAGCAGCGAAAGCATCAACTTGATGATCCGCAGACAGGTTGGCCTTTCGGAAAAGGTGCGCGACGACATGGAAAACCTTCACGGCATCGTCACCACAGAAGGAGAGAAGATGCGCGAGACAATCGCCATCCGCAACACGCTCAACGGGATGGTGGAGCGCTCGAAAGGCGAAATCGAGAACGTGCTCCAGGTCATGTCCACGGCCACATCGAACTTCAAGGACGTCCAGGACACCGTGGGAATCATCGAGGACATATCCGACCAGATCAACCTGCTTTCGCTGAACGCGGCCATCGAGGCGGCCCGCGCCGGGGAGCACGGCCGCGGGTTTGCGGTGGTCGCGGCTGAGATCGGCAAGCTCGCCGACAACACCTCGATCAACCTGAAGTCCATAAACTCCATGTTCAGCCTCAGCAATGAATCAATCAGCGACGTGTACGGGCGCCTCCAGGTGTTCATCGCTTCACTCAACGCGATGATCGAACACATATCCCGCTTCAGCACTCACATCGACCTCGTGGTCGGCCTGACCGAACAGGACCTCGAGCTGAACTCGGCCGCGCGCGACTCGCTTACAAGCGTCTTCAGCGAGGCGAACAACGTGATGAACGCTTCCGACGAGCAGAAGCTCGCGCTCGACGAGGTCGCGAAGAGCATCGCCGTCATCAACGGCACCACGCAGACCATCGCGATCGGGGCGCAGGACCTCACCACGACATCCAAGAACCTCGCGGACATGGCGCTCCGGCTGATGACGATGGCGGAAGGATAGCAACGGCCCTTCAGCCTTTCCCGGAAAGGGCTTTATGAATTTTCACCCGGGACGCCGACACCATGTTCACCAGCGCGATCAGCGCACCCAGCAGAAACACGTACTGGTATCCGAGCTTGAGCCATATCACGCCGCTGACGAGCGCGATGGCGATGGAAAACACGTGGTCGATGGTCACTCCCATCGTCAGCGTCTGGGACACGTCCTCGGGGCGCACGGCGATTTTCCTGAGGTAGGTCGCGCGGGCCATTCCCACCGACATGAGAAGCTGGTCGGCCATGAAGCAGCCGCACGCAACGGCAAGCGCGCCCGTCGCGCCGAGGAGCTGTTTCGAAAATCCGTACCCCAGGCACACGAAGACTAGCGCCACCGCCTCCCCCACGAGTATCGACCTCTCGCCGAAGCGGTCGATCGCCCTGCCGAGAAGGGGGTTGAAAAAAATTCCCGCGACACCCCCCGCGGTCAAGAGCGTCGCCACCATCTGCGTTTTCTGCTCAAACACCGTAACAAGCACCCACGGGGCGAAGGTGAGGAATATCTGCTTGCGCGTGCCGAAGAGGATGCACAGCCAGTAAAACAGGCCGTATTCCCTGCGCAGCGTGAGCTTCGAGGATGCGGGAGAGGGATCGTCTCTCGACATGAAAAACATGCACAACGATCCCGCAAAAAAGCCGGCGGCCGCAATGATGTACGAGGTGGCGAAGCTGAAGCTGAGGTAATTGAATCCGACAAAGATCAGGAAGCTTCCCGCGATCGCCGCGAGGTTCATCGCGCCGGTCTGCTGGCCAAGCCTCCTTCCGGTCCTTCCCTCCTCCGCGAACTCCATGCCGATCGCCTGGTTGAGCGGAAGAAAGAGGTGCTGGCCGGTGCTGAAAATGAAAAGCCATCCCAGCATCGCGCCATATCCCGTTGACAGGAGGCCCAGCAGCATCGAGCCGCAGGAGGCGAGCAGAAACGCCAGGGCCGCGAGCCTCCTCCCCGACAGGAAGAAAAAGAGCGCCGACACGAACACCACCAGAAAACCGGGAAGCTCCCTTGGAATCTCAAGGATGCCGCGCTGAAAATTCGTGATGGTGAACGTTTCGTTGAGAAAATTGTTGAAGATCGTGTTCACGACGCTCTGGGAGAAGCTGAACAGCGACACGGCAGAGATGAACAGGATAAAATCGACCGGGACGCTGTTATTCCGAATGCGCGCCATGCGCGGCTTTGCGGGCATACCATTATTCCCTTTCAGCGCTGGATTCCGGCATTGCCGGTTTTGGCCGACACGGTGCGTCCGGTGCGCAATTTGCGCAACAAAAAAAGAATGGAAAAAAGCCGTACGCTCCCTCACCCTCGATCCCATGAGCGCACCTGTGCCAATGTATGACGCGGTGATAGTCGGGGGCGGCCCGTCGGGGATGTTCTGTGCACTCCACTGCGCCCGGGCCGGCCTTCGCGCCTGCCTGGTTGAAAAGAATCCCCGCCCCGGAAAAAAGCTGCTCATTTCCGGCTCGGGCAGATGCAACATCACGCACGCGGGGGCGGCGGAGGATTTTCTGCGCCATTACGGAACCGGGCGCAACTTCGTGAAACCGGCGCTGATGAATTTCACCGGCGAGGATCTCGTCGCCTTTTTCAGGAAGCGCGGGCTTGAGATGATTGAGACGGGAGGGGGCAAGATCTTCCCCGCCACGCAGAACGCGCGCGACGTGCTGCGGGTGCTCACCGACGGATGCGGCGCAACCGGCGTTTCGATGCGATTCGGCGAGCCTGTGCTTCGCGCGTCGGTATTGGAGAGCGTCCCCGGATTTGAGGCGATCACCGCATCTGAGTCATTCACAGCGCGAGCGCTCGTGATCGCGACGGGCGGCAGGTCGTATCCTTCCACAGGCTCAACCGGCGACGGCTACGCGTTCGCCCGGTCATTCGGCCACGCCATCGTCACTCCCTCACCGGCGCTCGCTCCGCTGATCATCCAACGCTACGCCTTCAAAGACTGCGCGGGAATCTCGCTCAATGGAGTCCGCGTCACGCTGTTTCGCGACGGGAAACAGGTCGCCGCGTCCATCGGCGACGTGCTCTTCACGCACCGCGGACTTTCCGGCCCCGCCATCCTCGACCTCAGCAGGCATGTGCGGCCGGGCGACGTCATCGCGCTCGCGGCGGCAGGCTTCGCCTCCACCCAGGAATTCGAACGCCATTTGCGTGACGCGTTTTCCTCACACGGCAGGAAATCCGTGAAGAGCCACCTTCTCGCCGCCGCGCTTCCGGAACGGCTTGCCGCGTGCGTGCTCTCCCTCAACGGAATTGACAGCTCGCTCAAAGCGTCCGTTGTAGACAGAGCGACGCGCCGGCGAATCGCCTCGGCATTCATGGAACTTTCTTTCGCCGTCGACCGGCCGGGGGGCTATAATGAGGCCATGGCGACCGCGGGAGGAGTCAGCCTTCCCGAAATCAATTCCGCCACGATGGAATCAAGGCTGGTGAAGGGACTATACTTCGCCGGAGAAGTCGTTGACATCGACGGCGACACGGGCGGCTACAACCTGCAATGGGCCTTTTCTTCGGGGAAGCTCGCCGCCGACGCGATCGCGCGCACGATCGGTGAACGGAGCCGGCCGCGAAACTTCGCTGACGGGCGCACGGCGCCAGAGGGGAGAGACGAATGAACGGAAACAATCGGGCCGACATACGGGCGGGAATGCGGGTATCCATCGTGATGAAATGCGACCAGAAAACCGGCAGGCTCACCAGCGGCATCGTGCGCGACATACTCACGAAATCGCCCACCCACCCGCACGGGATAAAAGTGCGCCTCACCGGCGGGGAGGTGGGGCGCGTCAGGGAAATACACTCCGGCATGGACGGAGCATGAACAGGGCCGGAGCGCATATCGTCCCGCCGGGCACGCCGCCCGAGCGCTTCAGCGATTACGCGTTCCGCGTCTTCACCGTCATTCCCTCGCGCAAGGGCGTCAGGAAGGCCATCGCGAGGGGAGCGTTCACCCTGGACGGAGTGACCGCCGAGACCGGCATGTGGGTAAAGCCGGGACAGGTCATCGAGCTGGCCGAACACGATTCCGACCCGCGCCCCGATTTCCGTCTCCGCCTTGACGTGGTGCACGAGGACGACCACCTCGCGCTCATCAACAAGCCGGCAGGCGTTCCGGTGAACGGCAACGCGTTTAAAACCGTCGAGAACGCGCTCAGGCCCAACCTCACCCCCTCAACCGCACCCGACGCCCTGCGCCGCCCGCTGCCGGTCCACCGGCTGGACAGCGCCACCAGCGGGCTTCTCATCATCGCCAAGACCGCACGCGCGCAGGCCGGCCTTGGCCGCCTTTTCGAGGAGCGTCAAATCGCCAAGCGGTACCGCGCGCTGTTGATCGGGCGGCTTGAGGGAAGAGGCGAGATCGACACGCCGATCGACGGCAGGAGCGCCAGCACGCACTACGCGGCGCTGCGCCACGGGCCCTCCCTGCGCAGCGGATGGCTCACGCTCGTCGAATGCGAGCCGCGCACCGGGCGCACGCACCAGATCCGGCGTCATTTTTCGCAGGCGGGACATCCCGTGCTGGGCGACCCGTTGTACGGCGTAGAGGGGATGGTGCTGAAGAGCAAGGGCCTTTTCCTGTGCGCCGTTGAAGTGTCGTTCGCGCACCCGGTGACCGGCGAGACGGTTCGCGGCAGGATTGAAGAGCCGGCGAAGTTTTCCACCTTTCTTGAAAGGGAAAGGCGCAGGTGGGAAAAATACCACGCGTGAACGCGCTCCCTCACGCCCGTCACTTCTTCTTTTTTTTCAGCACCGCCCCGCCTTTCCCGCCCGGTTTGTGCTGAAATCCCTTCCCGGAAAAGCGCTTTTTCTCCTTTTCGATCATTTTCTTCTTCGCGGCGTAATCGGGGATTTTCTTCCTCTTCGGATGGTTCTCAACATCGAAGCGCTGGGTGTCATCGTACCCCTCGTTTTTCGAGTCCATTGCGATCTTAATGAGCGCCGCGGCAATGTCCATCGACGTGTATTCGTCCGACATCAGGCTCTCCACCATGTTCTCGTAGCGCGCAAGGCGGCCCTGCCCGATCACGCTTTTGATCCTGGACCGGAATTCCTGCAATCTGGTTTCGTCGAGGTCCTCGATGGTGGGCACGGCGCGGCGGACGATTGTGACGCCGTTGGTCTTCTCGATGCGCCTCAGGCTGAAAAGCTGCCGGCCGCTGACGAAGGTAAACGCCCTCCCGCTGTTTCCCGCCCGTCCGGTCCTGCCAATGCGGTGGATGTAGTCCTCGTCGTCGCGGGGCAGGTCGTAGTTGAACACAGCGCTCACTCCGCTGACGTCGATACCGCGACCGGCGACATCGGTCGCAACCAGCACCTCTATGGACCCCTTCCTGAACCCGCTCATCACCCTCTCGCGCTGCCGCTGGTTCATGTCGCCGTGCAGGCCGTCCGCGAAAAGCCCGCGCGCCTTGAGGTTCTCAACGAGCCCTTCCACCTGGCTCTTCGTATTGCAGAACACCAGCGAAAGCCCCAAATCATAATAGTCGATGATCCTCGCAAGCGCCTCAACTTTCGACTTCTCGGGTATTTCATAGTACGACTGCTCGATCCGTGGCGCGTTCAGCTTCTGCGCGGTCACATCGATCCTGACCGGGTCCTTCTGGTAGCTTCGCGCGAGCGCGAGGATCTCCCTGGACATTGTCGCCGAGAACAGGATCGTCTGCCTGTCGGCGGGCGTGTCCTTGAGGATGATTTCGATGTCGTCGCGGAATCCCATGTCGAGCATCTCATCGGCCTCATCGAGCACCACCATCCGCACCGAATCCATCATGATCGATCCGCGCCTGATGTGATCCATGGTCCTGCCGGGCGTCCCGATGATGACGGCCGGGCGCTTCCTGAGCGCCCTGAGCTGCCGTTCGATCTCCTGGCCCCCGTACACCGACACCGCCTGCGAGGGATCCATGTACTTCATGAGCCTTTGGAACTCTCCCGTCACCTGGATCACGAGCTCCCGCGTGGGGCACAGCACGATCGCCTGTGGATTCCCGGCGGCGGGATCAAGCCTTTCGATCACCGGAATCGCGAAGGCTGCGGTTTTGCCCGTGCCGGTCTGCGCCTGCCCGGTGATGTCGAGCCCTTCAAGAAGGAGCGGTATCGTTTCGGACTGGATGGGAGAGGCCTCCTCGAAGCCCATGTCCGACACCGCTTTCATCATCGCCCTGGAAAGCGGAAGTTCGTCAAATCTGAGTTTATTCATTGTTGTTCCCTGATCCGGAAGTATAAAAGCTGAAGGCGGGTTCACATTGGCGGACATTCGCCGCTCGATGAAATCTGATGGACAGAAAGTATGACCGCCCCGCTTTGACTACAACTTTTTGCGGTTTTCAGAAAAAAGAAAGGCGCGCCCCGCCCGGCAGGCCGGATATTGTTCTTGCCAATAATCACCACCGGCGGCATAAGTGCCGACAAAACGGCGGAGCTCGCATCGCCCGCCGGAAAAAATCTACAGAGGCAAAAAATCAATGAAACACATCTTACCGGCCATACTGCTCCTTTTCATGCTGCTTTCATGCAAACCGAACCTTTCGGGCGACACGGCGAAATACAGCTACGGATTCGGATACCAGATTGGCACCATTCTGAAAAACAAGGCGGATTTCGACCACAAGCAGATTCTCGCGGGAGTCAAGGACGCGATCGAGGGGAAGGATGCGCAGGGCGATAAAAGCCGCACGATAGGCCATAACATCGGAAAGAATTACGCCGAGCAGGGAATCCCGCTTGACATCAGGGCGTTCTCGCTGGGCGTCAACGAGGGTTACGAGGGGGCGGAGCCCAGCGTCAAGGAAGCCGACATGCGGCAGGCCATGGAATCCATCATCGGCCAGATCAACGGGAAAAACCTCAAGGCGGGCGCCGAATACCTGGCGAAGAACAGGGAGAAGGAGGGCGTGACCGTCACTGCGAGCGGCCTCCAGTACCGGACGCTCGTCAAAGGCGCGGGCAGAAAGCCGGGCGCAACGGAGACGGTCAAGGTGCATTACACCGGAAGGCTTATCAGCGGCAAGGTGTTCGACAGCTCGTACACGCGCAACCAGCCCGCCGTGCTTCCCCTCGACAAAGTGATCAGGGGATGGAGCGAGGGCGTCCAGCTCATGAACGTCGGCTCCAAGTTCGAGTTCACCATCCCGCCCGACCTCGGCTACGGCGCTCAGGGCGCGGGAACCATCCCCGGCAACTCTGTGCTCATCTTCGACGTGGAGCTCCTGGAGATCAACCGCAAATAAAGGGGAAGGCGACGATCATGATCGTCGCCTGTGCACCCCCTTCTGGCCGGGGCATCAGGGAGGGGCATAAAAAGGCCGCCCGTACGGGCGGCCTTTTCTCTGTTCTCTGAATGATCAGCGTTACTGCGTTAATTTTTCGGATCTGCGGGGCCCTTTTTCTGCGGTCTTTCCACAATTCCTTCAAGCGGCACCTTGATTCGCCATCCCGGCTGGATTATCCGCGGATTGGCAATCATGTCTTTGTTCGCCTCGTGAATTCGCTGCCACTTGCGCCCGTCGCCGTAAAACTTGTCGGCGATTCTCCAGAGGCAGTCACGCCGTGCGGGAGCGTATTTCACCACATATATCCGGTATCCGCGCTCCTCGTCGCTCACCTTCCCGGCCTCCTTACCGACGACCGCCTTGTCGACTTCCTGGCCTTCTTCACCCTTGCCGGCCAGGCTCACCTTCGCACGCGCACTCGCCGTGATGACCGTCTGGGCGAGACGGCGGGAATCCTCAGCTGCGGCGATGGACTCGCGGTATTTCGCCTCGGAATAGTACGATTCGGAATTTTTCAGCGACTCTTTGGCCATGGCGAGGTCGGTGCCGGCCACTGACGCTCCCGGCGACTGTTCCGCCTGCGCCACAAGCGACCGGGCCTCGGCGATGGCGTCCCGCGAGCTCCCCTTTACAGACACCTGGTAGGCCTCATCCGCGTTCATCTTGGCGACGCCGACTGCCGAGAAGCCTTCCTTCAGCTTCTGTCCCTTCAGAGACTGGCTCGCAATCCCGACATGCTCTTCGGCCAGACGCAGTTTGTCAGGCGCGTAACGCTCGGCGTGATACTGTTTGGATTTCGCGATGGTGACATTCACGTCCTCGATTGAATCGGAGAGGATGGTCTTGCTGCCGAATGACGCCTCACGGGCCAGCCTGGCCTTGCGCTCCCCTTCAAGCGCGGTTTTATAGGAGGGATAAAACTTCTTGTCCTCGAAGAGGCGGTTGGCCTCCTGGATGTCCGTTTTGGCGGCGGCCATCTGCGATTTCGCCAGAACTTCGGCGTATGCCTCAGTGGCGCTTTCATACGCCCGCTCCGCGCTGGTTATCGTGTCCTTTGCCAGAAGCGGAAGGGCCTTGTTGTAGGCCTCGATCGCGTTTTCACGGGACTTGTCGGCTGACTTCTTGGCGTCATCCGGCTTCTCCTCGGAAACGAACTTGTGCGACTCCATGAGTTTTCCGCGCGCCGCTTTGATTTCGTCGGGAGCATACCGGTCGGCCTGCACCTCGACGGCATCGTTGATGGCCGCCCGTGCGGAGGTCATCTCCCTTATCGGCACATCCTCCCTGCATCCGAATCCCGCGCAGACAAGCACGGAAACCAGCATCGTACCAATCATCAATCTGTTCATGCTATACGCTCCCATTCTGTGTGATGTATCCCCATAACGCGAAGGGCCATGGACGGAAATCCCTCTACCTGCCGAACGCCGCGAGGGCGTCATCCTCCGAGTCGTAAATCTCGAAAAACGAGGTGAGCTTGGTGAGCTCAAACACTTTGCGGACCGACGCATACACGTTGATGATTTTCAGCCCGCCCTGGTACTTCTTGAGATTCGAAAGGCTCGAAATAAGCGCGCCAATTCCGGAAGAATCTATATATGAAACCTTTTCAAGGTTGATTATCACATTGTATTTCTGCTCCTCGATCAGCTTGTTGATGATGTCCTTGATCTCAGGCGCGTTGTACAGGTCTATTTCTCCGGTTATGTCCAGAATTACAATTTCATCCTTGGTTCTTTTATTTATGTCCATGCGGCAATTCCCCTTGTAATGGCGATATCCGTGAGCACATTCCAAAGCGCATTGTAAATGCGTCAATTTCTGATGTCAAGATAATTTATCGGGGGCGCCTGTATTTCGTTGACCGCCTCCGCAGCGCTTCAACCTGGAGCGCATCTCGGGACAAAAGCGCGCCGTTACCGCGGCCGGGAGGCAAGAACCGACATTTTTTTCAGAATGCGATCGTTGAACAAGGCGCCCTCAAGAAGGCCGCGGTAGAGAAAGAGCGAGCGGTTCGCGATGCCTGCCTCTTCGGACAGCGTCTCATCGCCGTCGATATCGTACCCCTCGGTGATGGTGTGGATGACACGCTGCGTGGTGAAGGCGATCATGTCCCTGACCGCGCGCCGCGATTCAATGAGGCGGTCGGTTTCGGCGAGCTTTTTCAGGATGTAGTCGATCTTGCCGCGATCGCGCGCGCCGCCTTCAAACATCCCGAGCAGTTCCTCGCACATCAACACCGAGCGGTCAAGGGCGGGGACGAGCCCCGCAAGCTCATCGCGCATCGCGGTGCACAGCCCGGCGATCGACGCGAAGCGCTCCGCCTCCATCGCTTCGTCATGTGGTCGCGAGCGGTAGAGATCATCAACGCGAGAGGCGATGTCGAACGGCGCGTCCGGGAACGGAAGTTCGCCGGCCGGCATGTGTTTCACCCCATGCATACGGGCGCCTCCGGCGCTGGCGTTGATGAGACCGGGGTCGTTTCGCTTCTCGAACCATGAAAGGAATATCATCATCTTCTGGTTGGTGTGCGCCCTGCCGCCTCCGATCGCTTCCACGAATATCTTCGGCAGCGCCGTGAGCTGAAAGCGGTTGAAGGTCTCGGCGGTGTACAGCCTGCCGGCGCGGTTGCGGACCTGCTCGTCGAGGTACGATCCGCGCACATGGGCCCGGCCCCCGGTGAACGCGAGGTCCTGCCCCACCAGCACCACCGGCGAGGCGCCCGTTTGCCTGGCAAAATCGTACGCGTTGGTCGAGACGGACCCGCCGTGCGCGATTTCCCCCTTGGCGCCGGTCACGTTCTCGATCCAGCGCAGCATCTCGAACGCCATGCCCGAGACCGCCGCCCTGCCGCCGAACAGCCGGAACGCCGACGGATGCGACGTGGGATCGGCGACAAGCACCGTGCGCCCGGGCAGCGTCCCCTCGAAGTAGCGCGCGTTCACCATCTGCGGATCAACCGACACGCAGAAATGTGGCTCGATGCCCGCCTTCCGGAGTACCCCGTACGCGGTGTCGACCGCGACGATGAGCGCCTTTCCGGCGTTGTCCCTGATGAAGCCGACGCTTTCAGACAGCGACGGTCCCGCCGCAACGACGATCGCCGGTAGGCCGCTGAAGCCGCTGAAGAACACGTTCGCGCCGGGGCAGCGTATGATCCTCACTATGTTCCGCGCGATGTTCACCCCCCAGGTCCTTTCAAACTTGGCGAGCGTGGCGATGTTGACTTCCTTGGTGGACAGATATGACTTCGCGACGCGGCGCATGTTGTGATAGTATTCAGGGTCGAGACGGTGCGATCCCCGGTGGGTGAGTATGGCCACCCGGCGCGTTGAGGCGCCGCGCAGCGCCGCGGCGATCGCATCCTCGCCCGGGGAGATGAGAATCCTGACGCGGGAGGAGGCGAGCACGCCCGCAAGGTCGCGCGATTCGAGCGCGGCGCGGATCATCGCAGGATCCTTCTCAATCACCAGCACGTTCGCCTCTGCGCCCGTCCTGCCGGCAAGCTCCTCGATATGGTAGCCGAAGCCGAAGCCGAGCACGATGAAGAGGTCATAGTCGGCCGGGTTCAAATCCGCCAGGAAGCGACGGGCCTCTGTGACGGGATCGAATTTGCTGTGGACATAAATTTTTTTCCCTTCGAGCGCAACTTCCGGCACCGGGCCCGCCGGAGTGCGCATAACGGCCGGAAGAGGGCCCTTCGCGGCGGCGAGCTCGCTTTCCAGCGAAGGGTTCGCGGCGGAGGCGGAGGCGATGTTTTGACGGTACATGGATTCCATCATTCCTCCCTGAAATGCAGGCGTATCCGCATTGAATGCGCAAGCGCGCTCCCGGGCGCGGGCGACTGGAAGAAGACGCGCCCGCGGCCGTGCAGCGAATACGTGACATTGTACTGGCGCTGGATGAGCGTGAGCGACTCGACGGCCTGGGCCAGCGTGAGCCCCCTGAAATCGGGAAGCGCCGTCACCTGCCGGCGGGCCGCCCTCTCCGTCCGCCTCACGGCGCCGGGCACCTGGACGGGAGAGGAGCCTATGCCCAGATACGGCATCACGCGCTCGGCCACCCGCGCGAACACCGGCGCCGCGGCTGCGCCTCCCCCCGCATTCCCCGCGGGCTCGTCAATCACCGCGATGATGCAAAGCTCGGGATTGTCGAACGGCGCCAGGCCGACGAAGGACGCGGTTACGCGGTCGGAGTAGCCTCCCCTGCCGGAGGACTTCTGCCCGGTCCCCGTTTTGCCGACCACGATGTAAAACCGTATCCTGGCGCCGCTTCCCGTCCCGCTCTCGACGACGAGCCGCATCATTTCCATCAGCTTCCGCGCGACGGACGCGGAGATGACGCGCCCCTTCGCCCTCGGAAAAAAATTCCTGATCGGCGCGCCGCCGTCCGTGCGCACCGACTCGATGACCGAGGGCGCCATGTACACTCCGCCGTTGCCGATCGCGGCGAAGGCCGCCGCCATTTGCAGTGAAGTGACGGAAATCTCCTGCCCGATCGCCGTGGAGTACTTGGAGAGCCCCGACCAGGCGTTCAGCGGGCGGAGAAGGCCCTCCGATTCGCCGGGAAGCTCCACGCCCACCCGCGCGCCGAACCCGAACCTCCTGAGCATGTCATAGTACTGCTGCTTTCGAACAAGGCGCATCGCCTGGATGATGCCGGCGTTGCAGGAATAGCGAATGATGTCCGGGGGCCGCACGACTCCGTGCACTCCCACGCAGTTGATCCTCTCCCCGACGACCTCCACGTAACCGGGGCATGTGAATTCCCTGTTGAAATCCGGGAACAGCTCAAGCAGCAGCGCCATGGCGATTATCTTAAGCGTGGACCCCGGCTCGAACGAATCGGTCACGGTATAGCTGTTGCGCTCAACGTCGGAATAGGCGTGATAGGTGTTGGGGTCGAACGAGGGAAATTTTGCGATTGCAAGCACCCTCCCGGTTTTGACCTGCATGACGAGCACGGCGCCCTGCCGCGCGCCAAAGCGCGTCACCGCGTCCTCAATCGCCTTCTCGGCCTGGTACTGGACGAACCGGTCGATGGTGAGCATGATATGATGGCACTCCCGCCGCCCGTCGTCAGGCCCTTCAAAGGGCGTCACGCTCCAGCCCGAAAGCGTCTGATCGAACTTGTACTCGACTCCTGCAAGCCCGCGGTTTTCTACACCCACAAAGCCGATTATGTTTGCGGCAAGCGGTCCCTGCGGATACACCCGGTGCAGCTCTTTTCTGAACGACACCCCGGGTATCGCCAGCGCCCTCACCTGGGCGGCCTCGCCGTCGCTCAACTTCCGTTTCAGCCAGACGAACTCCCGCTTGCGGCGCATGCGCTCTTCGAGCACGTCCCGTGAAATCCCGAGGATGGGGGCAAGCCTTTCGGCCGCCGCGCCGGGGTCCGCAACCCTGCCGGGGACCGCAAACAGGGATTCGCGCTCTATGCTGAGCGCAAGCACGCTGCCATTGCGGTCCTGGATCATGCCGCGCGCGTCCGGCTCTCCGGGGCCGGTGCGCAGACGGATTTTATCGGAAAAATGGAGTGAAAACAGCCTGAAAACAAAAAAACAGGCAATCCCCAGCATGAAGATGCCTGTCGCGTAGATTCTTCTTTTGCTTTTAACGGGCTGCATGCCTCTTCAGCTTACCTGATCAAACCGAACCTCAGGAAGAAGAAATCCCGGCGTTTGCCCTCGCGCTTACGGTCAATGACCTGTCCGGTGTTCCAGTACAGGATAAACGCCTTGCCCTTGACCCGGTCAATCGGAACGTAGCCGAAATAACGGCTGTCCTGAGAGTTGGTTCGGTTGTCGCCGAGCACAACGATGTGCCCGGGAGGAACGGTCCCCTCGATGATGCGCTTGCCGAAGCTGCGATAATCGGTGCAGTTGGTGCCGACTATGCGGGGACACTTGACGTACGGCTCCTCGACCCTCACTCCATTGACGTAGACATGGCCATCGTCATCATTGATGTGGAGCACGTCGCCCGCCACGGCGATGCACCGCTTGATAAAGTCCCTTTCATCGTCATCGGGTGGCCGGAAAATCACCACGTCGCCCTTCTGTATGCCGCGAAGCCCCGGGAGCCTTATTTCCCTTCCCATGAAGATCATCCGGGGAATGATGGGGCCGAACGTGATTTTTTCAACGAGCAGATGGTCCCCCACCTGCAGCGTGTCCTCCATCGATCCCGTGGGAATGAAGTACGCCTGGATGATGAACTGCCGTATGTGCATGGCGAGTATGAACGCGACCAGAATGGCGTCGAAAACCTCCCATGACTTGCGGAACAGCCTGGTGCGGTTGGGCGACATGTCCTGGAAGAGGGCAAGCAGCCGGGCCCTTTCCTCGTCGCCGAGCAGGAGAACGGGAAACGAGGTGGAGTGGTATTTTTCCCGTATGATGAGGTTCCCGAACACGTTGATTTCGAGGTAGGTGAGGCTTTCCGGCTTGATGCGGAACGTTTTACCCCGGCCCGTCACGTCGATCTTCTCCCGGTCGACGGATATCCCGCCCTCCCGGTACTGCAGGTACTTGACCGCGTGGTTGACGATCCTCATGAAGTAGATGAAGGACAGCATCCCGCCGATGAAGTACGTCCACACAAACGGGATCGCGACCGCCAGAAATATCGTGGAATACAGAAGCACCACAAGCTTCAGCACACGCACGGAAAAAAATCTGAATGCCGCGGATCCGCCGATAATGGTGAAGTTTGCGCTTTCCATCTGTTCGGCATTGAATCGAAGAAACTGTAACATTGCTCACTCCTCATGAGACCGGGCGGTACACCGGTCGCGGCTCCAGACCGCGCCCGCGCGGTCACGCTCAACTCCCGGCGGCTGCGTGATTCCGCCTTCAGGCTTGGTGCGCTGACAGGAAACGCGGTATCGGGCGGCGGGAGCAAAAGCGGCACGCTGAACGAGGGCACTCCCCGCGGCATTGCGGTTCGACACACGGGCTCACGTTATAATCAAAGCAATCGAACGCGGGCCCCCGCGGAAACGAACGACCGCTCCAGCCCGAATATCGGGAACAGCAGGCGTCCCTGCGCTCTTTTTTTAATAAATTGATTGCAGAAATACGGTGACTTAATAGAATAGTCGGATACGCTTGTCCATCATTTTTTTAGAATGCGAAAAATAATTGATCTCATAGAGCGGCTTCCCGCCGAGGATCTGGGAGAGCTCGCCGCGATTCTGAAAATCGAAGGCGGGCGCGACCTGAAGAACCGAACTGCCAGATCTCTGCTGTCCCATACCGGGCTCAACCGTGTGATGAGCTCGCTGACAAGGGACGAGTTCCGCATGTTCGTCGCCGCGTGCGCCTCCCCAAGGGGCGTCACCTTCGGCGAGCTCCAGACGAAATTCAAGATCGACTCCGAGCACATCGAGCAGATTGCCGACAGGCTGGCGCGCCGCCTCCTGGTGTACGTGCTGAAAAACCGCCAGCGCATTCACAACAAGAACGACAAGGTGTATCCCTTCCCGGAAATCACCGAATTTTTTGAATTCCTGTCCCCCACGACGCTCCCGCTGGTGTATCGTCGGATCGCCTCCGGCGTGAAAGTCAACGGCAGGCAGATGAAAGGCGCGGTGAAGCCGTCGGAGAAGCCCCTTCTTGACCACCTGTGCCTGCACGGCGGGATAGTGTCGTACGACCATGCGGTATCCATCCTCGGGGAAAAGAACGCGGACTCCATCCTCCAGGCGCTGGCGCAGGCGGGAAGAGTGAAAATCCACTACGAGAGCACGTTCCCCCCGCTCGCGTGCGTCGTCATCGCCCCCGAGCTGTACGCGGAGCACCTCGACAGGCAGCGCTATGCGCTCGACGCGGGCAAGGACAATGTCAACAACAGGTACGCCTTCATCCTCAATCTCCTCGCGGCATTCGACCTTGTCTCGACCTGCGGGCTTTTCCTCACCAAGCAGAAGGAGTTCAGGAAGGTGGACCGCGCGAGGCTTGCGGATTCGCTCTACGCCATCGAGGGCGCCGGGGGCAGGGAGGTCGACCGCGACGACCTGCTCCAGCTGTGCCTGCACGTGATGCACCTGCTCTCGCTGGTCAGGCTGAAAGGCGATTCCGTGTCCGCCACGCTCAAACCAATACGTCAGGAGCTTGACAGGCCCCGCAGGATACTGCTGAAGATACTTCTGCAGATACAGGAAAGCACGGTCGACAATCCCCTCTTCGAAAGCCGCCTGCGCATTCCGTCGTACCAGTTCATGTCCTTTCTCGCGCAGACGCTCCAGCAGAGCGGGCCCTGCTCGTACGCCTACCTCGTCGGAGCCATGATGGTCAGGGCTTTTTCGGAGTACGGGGAGATACACACCTCGGACCTGCTCAGGGAGCGCGACGCGTTCGCCGAATCGTTCCATGAGGCGGTGCAGTTTCTCACGATCACCGGCATCATCGAGACACGGGACGGGCTGCTTGCGCTCTCGGAGATCGGCAAAATGATCGCGGGGAAGACCTACAAGCCCGGCGAGCAGCGCGCGGATGAAGGGGGCGGGAGCACCGGAAGCGTCTACATCAATCCCGATTTTTCGCTGCTGATCCCCCGCAACGAGGTGAGTCCCGAGGACCTGTACCATCTCCTTACGCACACCGAGATGATCAGCGACGACGTCGTCGTGAATGCAAAGATAACAAGGAACTCGATCATGCGGGCGTACAAGCGCGGAATGTCCCTGGACACGTTCCTGGACGCGTTGAAGAGGAACGCGAAAAACCAGATCCCGCAGAACCTGAACTTCACCATCAACGAGTGGGCCAGGCAGACCGTGCGGCTCACCATCATCAACGCCGTGCTTCTGCAGTCCAATCACCCGTCCTTTCTTGACGAGCTCTCGTTCGGGAAGCTCAAACACGCCATCGTCGAAAGGATATCGCCCACGCACGCCATCATTCAAAAGGAGTATCTTGACGAGCTGATCAAAACAGCCCAGGACCGCGACGCCGTCATCAGCCTTTTCGAAGGGGACGACTGACCGCTCACTCCACGACGTTTATCCTGTGCCGGAACTCGAGCTTGATGAACTCGTTGATCGCGGTGATCGTCTTGTCGGTCACGAAGTACAGCTTGTCGTTGAGCTTGACCAGCCCGCCCCTGTAGTGCGAATACTTCATCTTATGGTCAACAAGCCCAATCGGCTCGACCTCTCTCCAGTTGTTGCAGGTCTTCAGCTGGGGGATTTTGCTCAAATGCAGCTCGCGGATCGTACCATCTTTCACGGCGTCCGCCAGGACTTTCTGCCACTCCATCGTTATTTTACCTCGCCAGGGCTTTCCCGGGTTATGTACCACGCTCCGTTTCTGTACACGTACGGCACCGTCATGCGGAAATTGTTGCCTGCGTAGCCGACTCTCGCGCTGCTTCGCGAAACGCTCCTGCGCGTCACCACCATCCCCTCGTCAAGATGGGCGAAGATCAGCGAAAGGTACAGCGCAAGCCGGAGATAGTGCGGATTGGAGAGCGCTTCCCTTCTGCGGGCGGGAGGATGCAGCATGGCGTTGAAGAACCTACTTACGACCTCATTGCCGTCGGCCGCGAGGTACTCCGCGCGGTTCGCGAATCCGAGCCTTGCGGCGATTTTACCCGCGTTGGAAGCGTCCCGGCGCATCTCAGCGACGTCGGCAAGGACCTCACGCCTGACCCGCTCATCCACGCACTCATTGAAAAGACGGACCAGATGCCTTCTCCTGAACATGTCGCGCATCTCCGAGATGCGCGCCTCCAGCCCCCTGTCCCAAAACCACGCGTAGGCCGTTCCGGCGGAGACTGTGATCAGGAAGGCGGCGGTGAACAGTGAAACGCGTCGCATCAGGATCGCTTGTACTGCGAAAGTTCCGCTTTCAGCCGTTCGACCTCTTCCCGCAGGGTGTAGTTTCTCTCGCGCTCCGCCCTGAGCTGTTCATGCAGATCGATCGCCTCCGCCCTGCTCAGCTCGCGCACCTTCTCGTTGGCGTCGATTATTTTTCCCGCCTCCTTCAATTCCCGCGAGGAAAAGTCGATGACGGCCTCCTGGGCCTTGATGATGCTCTGCGCGTCCATCATTTCGATACGACGCAGGTCGGCCAGCATCTCCTCCGCCTTGATCCGGTTCTTGATGTCGAACATTTCCTTCTGCCGCATCAGGGTGAACTCGCGAACCGCCATGTTGAGGCGGGCCTGTTCGTCCATGAGGTGCTTTTCGTATTCCAGGATTTTTTCGAAGGCCTCTTTTTCCTTTTCGGACTCGAAGATGTCCTTACGGCCGATGTCCATCAGGCTCTGGAATGTGTTGATTCTCGACTCGGCATCGCTGGAAACGATTTTCAGCATTTCCCTGTAACGCTCCACCACGACCGATTTCTCGAGCAGCAGCACGAATTCGCGCTGGTTGACGGGACGGGAGATGAACTCGATGTGCATGAGGCTCATCGTGACGTTGACGGCCTTTTTAATGTCTCGCTTCGGGAGGAACACGAATTTCAGGCCCTCGCTCATCTGCTCGTTCGACCGGATGAGCCTGGCGATGTCGGCCAGCTCTTTTTTCAGGAGGTCGATGATGAACACGTTGATATCGCCGTAACGGATTCCGGCCGCTTTGAAGTTCTTTTCCCTGAGGAGCCCTACGGTGAGCCCGAGATCCCGGATGGTGTTCGCGAGCTTTTTTCCGTCGTCATTGTCGGTCAGGCACCAGATTCGAACATCTTTCATTATGAAGCTCCGTAATTCCAGTTGTAACCGCGATTTCCTCAGCGATTTTCGCACCCCGACAGGGTAAATTACAACTGTTTTTTAATATGAGAAAAAATAATTTTGACGGGCTTTCAGCACTGCTTGAAGATGTCCAGAAGAAGCGCCGGGCGCCGATCCGGGGTAGACCGTCGTGACCGCCACCAGCGGAAAATTGACGTCGGGAAAGAGGTCGACGCCCAGCCTGTTGATGCTGATGAGCCCCGTGATCAGCAGGAGAAGCACAAGGCTCGTAATGAGAATCGGCCGTTTAATAGAGAATGACGCATGTTCATGTTTTTTTTCACTTTATGATTGAGCGCCATCCTTCGATGAGTAAATTTCCCTTTTCATCTGTATCCCGAACAGCGACAGCGCGCCGGCGGTAAATCCTTTGATGTCCTCCGCGATGTGGTAGAACACCGGGACCAGCACCAGCGTGATCACCGTCGCGAACACCAGCCCGTACCCGAACGAGAGCGCGAGGGGGCCAACCATGTAGTCCTTGCCGCCTATGCCGTAAATCGACGGGACGAGCCCCAGCACCGTGGTGCCCGCGGTGAGGATGATGGGCCTGAGGCGGATCACCCCGGCCTCGAGCAGCGCCTCTTTCAGGGGAAGCCCGCTGTCGCGCATCAGGTTGATGAACTCCACCAGCACCAGCGTGTTGCTCACGATGACTCCCGCGAGGCTGAAAAATCCGAGCATGCTCATGAAGGACATGGGCTGCCCGTGCGCCCACAGCGCGAAAATCATGCCCACCAGCGCGAACGGGATGGCGATCATGACCACCACCGGGATGGTGAGCGAGCCGAAGTAGACGGCCAGCATGATGAAGATGATCATGAGCGCAAACACAAACAGCACTCCCAGCTCGCCCATACGCTCCTCGGTCTCCTCCTGCTCGCCGCCATAGGCGACCGTGTAGCCGGGATAGCGGCGCTCGATGTCGTGGAACATCGCGGCGAGCTGTTTGTTTACCTGGATCGAGGTGATTTTCGACGTGTCGACGTTGGCCTGCACCTGCACCACGCGCTGGTAATCGAGCCTGTTGATCTCGGTCAGCCCCGGCTGTGTCACGCTGCGCGCCACCATGCCGAGCGGGATGAGCCCGCCCGACGCGTTCGCGATCATCACATCGTTAAGGCTTGTCATCCGCTTACGCGCCCATTCCGGGAAACGCACCCTGAGGTTCACCTCCTCCTCATCGCGGGTGACGCTGGAGGCGATCGCGCCCTCGAACGACGCGTTGATGCTCTGCGCCACGTCGGAGACCGAAATGCCCGATCGCGCGGCGATCACCTCGTCGGTGACGAAGCGGTATTCCTTCTTGCCGTCCTCGAGGTCAAGCCTGATGTCCTGCACGCCCGCGACGCCGCCCAGGTAATCGATGTACTCGCTCGCGATCCGCTTGAGCGTGGCGAAGTCCTTGCCGCGTATCTCCACGTTCACGGGCTTTCCTATCGGCGGGCCGTTGCGCTCCACCTCGTACTCGATCATGATGTTGGAGGCGAGCGTCCCGTCTTTCTGCGCGGCGGCGACGCTGCGCCTGACGTCCACGAGGATGTCGTCCGCCTGCCGCGTGCGCCCGGTGTTTGGGGTGAGATAAATTTTGAACGTCGATTTGTGCGTGGCCTCGCCGGGCGCCGGGTCCAGCGCATCGGTCACCCGCTTGCCCACGGTGCAGCGATAGTTGTCAAGGATCGACTTCGGCAGCTTCCCGATGATGCCCTCGATGGTGCGCATTTCCCTGAGGTTCGCCTGAAGGTTGGTCTCCTGCGGCATGGTGGTCCTCATCGTGATCTCCTCCTCGCCGCCCTGGGGGTTGAACATGAACCCTATCACCGACGTGAGCGCGAGCGACGCGGCAAACAGCACCACCAGCACCAGGATTGTCACGTAGCGGTGGCGCAGCGTCCAGTCGAGCATTCTCCGGTAGCGGTGCTGAAAGCGACCGAAGCGCCCCGGCTCGTACGTCACCTCGCCTTCAGTCTCGCAGTGCACCTCAAGCGAGGATTCTTCCCGGGCGAACATGTTGAGGAGCGTGGGCATCACGAACATGGCGATCACCCACGATGCTGCAAGACAGATGATGAGGACGACGGGAATGCCGAGGATGAACTTCCCCATCAACCCCGACAGGAACAGCAGCGGCGAAAACGCGGCGCACAGGCACATGAGCGTCACGAGCGTGGGGCCGAACACCTCGCTCACCCCCTTGACGATGGCGTCGCGCTTGCACATGCCGCGCTCCATGTAGCGGTGGGAGTTTTCCGTGACGACGATGCCGAAATCCACGATCATCCCCAGCACCATCACCATGCCGAAAAGGCTGATGACATTGAAGGTGATGTCGAACACCTTCATGGCGATGATTGAGACCATGAACACGATGGGGATGCTCATCGTCACGATGCCCGACATCCGCCACCCCAGGAGCACAAGCAGGATCAGCGCCAGCAGGATGAAGCCCACCAGCGCGTTGTTGAGCACCCGCTCGATACTGTCGCGCGTCCAGCGGCTCATGTCGTTAAATACGGTCAGCGCCACCTCCGCGCCGTTGGCGGGACGGTACGAGGCGAGATCGCTTTTCAGCCTGTTCACCAGCCGGATCTCGTCGGCGCTGCTCTGGCGCCACACCCTGAGCACCACCGATGGCTTGCCGTTGAAGCGCTCGTGCACATCCGGCTCTCTGTAGGTGTCGGCGACCGTCGCGACGTCCCTCACCCTGGTCACGAACCCGGCGTCGTTGGACATGATGACGGTGTTTCGTATCTCCTCGGCGTTTTTAAACTGACCCTTGGTGCGAAGCACGTACTCGGTATCGCCCACGCGAAGCGATCCGCCGGGAAGGTCGATGTTCCTGTTCTGCAGCGTCCGTATTACCGTGTTCATCCCGATGCGAAAGCGACGAAGCGAGTCGGGATTGACCTCGATCAGGAACTCACGGTCGTCAAAGCCGAACATCTCAACCTCGGACACTCCCTTCACCGTGTAGAGAAAGTCCTCCAGGTCGTTCGCGGCCTCGCGAATGACGCCGTACGGCTCCTCGCCGGTTTTGCCGCACACCGCAATATCGATAGCGGGAGTGGTGTCGGTGGTGATCTCCTCGATGATGGGCTCGGAGACCTCCGCCGGCAGGTTTTCCACCAGCTCCACCGCGTCGCGGATGTTCTGCACCACGCGCTTGTGGTCCCTGACGTGGTCGTCGAGGTAGGCGACCACGACGGAAACATTCTCGATGTTGTAGCTTCTGACCTTGTCGATGCCGTCGACCTTGCGGAGCTTCTTCTCGATCGGGATCGTCACCAGCTGTTCAAGGTCGTCCGGGGCCCCTCCCGGATACACGGTCCTTATGGAAACCATGTCAAAATTCACCTCGGGAAACGCCTCGCGGTTGATCTTCTTGGCGACGGTGATTCCTGTCATGGCCACGAGCGCGATCAGAAGACCCACCAGAAGCTTCTGGTCCATAAGGTGTGCAATGATTTTTTTCATCGATGCGTTCTCCGTGTGCGGTTATTTCGGGATGTATTTGTCCACGTTGATGTTGAAGCGCTCAAACAGCGAATTGGTCGCGAGGTCGAGCTGGAGCAGCGACACGTTGTACTGCACCAGAGCCTCGAGCTCCTGCTGCCGGGACGCGACCATGGCGTCAAGGCCGTTCTTCACCACGGCGGCGTTGAGCCTGCCCCTTCTCAGATTGGCGAGCAGCCTGTCGTAGTACACCTCCGACTCGCGCGTGGCCTCCTTCGCCTTCTGGTAGAGCTGGTGGCGCGTGCCGATGCGCTCGACGCTGCCGACGACCTCATCGCGCACCACCCTTTTGTACTTGTCAAGCTGGAGCCTGGCCTGCTCTCTCTGGAAGCGTGCGTCGCGGACATTGGTCTTCTGCGTCTGGTTGTCGAACGCGTAGGTGAGCGCAACTTTTCCCTCAACCGCGGGATAGCTCATCCCTGTGGTGTCTCCGTAGGCCTCGCCCATCTCCCTCTGTTGCCCCAGGCTCGACACATTGACCTCCGCCGTCACCGAAGGCAGTCCGTCGTTGCGGTGGATGTCGAGCGAGAGCTCGGCGTTTTTCACGGCAAGCAGCGCGTTGTTGTAGTCGGCGCGCCGCTCGAACGCGGATTTCAGCGACGACTCCACGTCAACGCGCGGGAGGTTTGCGGCCAGCAGCGCCTTTCCCGAAAGGTCGGTCTTCTCGTCGAGATTGAGCGTGCGCAGCAGGTTTCGCACCGCGTCGCGGTAGGCCTGCCTGCCGCTGACCGCCCGCGCCTCGGAGTTGGCCAC
>CAZPZJ010000037.1:18403-22734 GCA_964591055.1 uncultured Leptospiraceae bacterium | reverse complement strand
GATTTGAACCTGGCGAGCGTGGTGCTGGACGATACGACGAACTACACGATCACGGTAAATCCCGCGACGACCATTGCCGGTGGTGGGAGCACGACGATGACAGTGCAGTTCAATCCAACGACGACGGGAAGCCTGCCTGCTTCGATTACGATCACGCACGACGACACAAGCGCGAACCCGACGACGATCACGCTTGCGGGGACGGGAATATAGATGATGAATTATTCTGGCTAAATATGAAACAGGAATCCGGTTTAACTACTTTTTTATTTCAGCAATTCTTTTTTTGGCCCCTGCATGGCCCAGTTTTTCTGCCTGTATAAAATCCTGCAACGCCTGCTTTGTATTTTTTACGGCGAGGTGAGCCTCTCCCCTTCCGTAAAAAGAAACAGCAAGATTTGGATTGAGCGTTATTGCTTTCGTATAATCGCTGATCGCTTCTTGATTGTTTCCTGTTTTTAAGTACGCCAAAGCGCGGTTGTTGTAGGCGGAAAAATCATTGTTCCGCAATTCTATGATTTTCGTGTAATCACTGATGGCGTTTTCATATTTACCTTCCGCATAAAAAGCGGCAGCTCTGTTAATGTATGATTCGATATTATATGGATTATTCTGAATTGAACTGGTAAGTTTCCGTACTGCTTCGTCGTATTTGCCCGCGATCATAAGCTCTCTCCCGCTTTTTTCAAGATGGTCACTTGATGTCCTGTATTTGACAATGATAAAAAGTGTTATAATCACAGCAATGGATAATACAATAACTCCGAATACTTTTATATTCATTATATTTCTCATGGTTTTACTCTATCGTGATATTTTCCTCAAAAGCCCCTCCACCTTCGCCTGGTTTGAGCCGGTGTACACCTCCCGGCCCGCGATGAGGGTGGGAACGCCGTTCACGGACTTCCCGCGCTCTTTCGCCATCGCGATCAGCTTGTTCCTGTTGGCGGTGTCATACCAGACTTCATAGCGTTTCACATCCAGGTTGAACTGGCGCGTGTACTGGCGCAGGTAGCCTTCCACCTGCTCGCAATGCGGGCAGCCCTTCCCGTAAAAGAAATGCACGGTGTTCTTCCCCTGGGCGAACGCCTGTCCCGTGCGCGAGTGCTCGCGGGGCGCTGACACGACGCAGGCCAGCGCGATGAGCATGATGGCGAACAGTTTTTTCTTCATGGTGAAACCTCTGTGGTGTTGTTAAATTTCAAATCTCGCGCCGATGAGCGCCGTGACGTCCTCGCCGTTGCGAAGGTTGACCATCGTCTCAACATTGAGCTTGATCACGAACAGATTGATCTCGAGGCCCAGGATGTAGTGCGGAATGAAGATGTGCGGCCTGTACCTGTTTTCAGAGGTGAACGTCATGGAGCCGAGCGCGGTTTCCGTTCCGGGCGGGATGTCGGTGGTGGCGAGGTTCCCCTGCGCGTTGAACTTCGCCTTGAAATAACCGCTGCCGGCCGAAAGCCCCAGCCCCGAGTAGAAGCTGAAGAAGGTGAACAGGTCGGCGAACGCGACGATGTTGACCGTGCCGGAGTACACCACCCAGGTGATGTCAGCCTCGTAATCGCTGGTGAAATCCGCGTTTACCGGATAATCGGTGCCGGCGACGTTGACGGTGATGCCCTCGAAGCGCGTGTCGTAGCTGCCCGTGACCTTCACCTTTCCGCTCATCACGTCGGCGCCGCAGCTCACGGTGACGCCGCCGAAGCTCAGGATGAACGGCACGATCATGAATCGCTCCACGAGGTTGTAGCGCAGCCGCCCGCCGATGGAGTACAGGCTGATGTCCTGCGGCGCGGCGAGGTCAGTTTCATAATCGGGCGTGTAGAAGCTCCCGTCGAACAGGAAAATCTTGCCTATGAAGTCAAGCCCCGCGGCGAGCCCCACGCCGAAGTGAATCACAGGGTTGGGCGCGATGATGGGAAAGCTCCCCTCGTCCTTCGCGGCGTCTTCGTCGGCGAAGTAGCGCATGTTGGTGCAACCCGCGCCCAGGGCGACGCCTATTTCGAAGTGCGGGAACGAGCCGATGGTCGCGCGCCCGATGGGATAGCCCGTAATGTTGGCAAGCGCGAACGCGTCCGCGAGATAGGGGCCGTTCAGATCGGAGATGTCCTGCGCCTGGCCGGCGAGCTTGTCCTGGTTGGTGGTGTCGATCGTCACCGGCCCCGCCGGCGTGACCACGATGCTGGTTCCGGCGAACGCGCCGCGAAGGGGCGCCGCCAGCGCGGCGATAGCGATCACCATGACGGCCGCGCGCCTTATGCGAACCGATGCCATGATTTCTTCCATGTCGATTGTGTATGAAAAATCACGGTTATACGGATAGCGCATCAGGCGCTTCCTGTCAACGCGAAAAATTAAACGGCGGGCTGCGGCCAAAATCATTGACAGCGATCGGGCGGCGTGTAGAGTGTTTCGATGAGAATTTTCAACGACATTCCCGCCGACCGCGCGCTGTTCCACAATCCAATACTGACCATCGGAAGTTTTGACGGCATGCACATGGGGCACCGCCGCATCATGTCCGCGCTCATGAACATCGCGCGCGCGAAATCGGGCGAGTCGGTCGTCATGACATTCACCGAGCACCCGCGGAAGGTCATCACCCCGCACACGCCACCCCGGATACTCACCACCGCGAAGGAGAAGGTGAGGGCGATATCGTCCTCCGGGGTCGACAGCATCATCCTGCTCGATTTCACGAAGGAGATGTCGATGATGCGCGCGGACGAGTTTTTGAACGAGATCGTGCTGAAGAAGATCGGGATCATCGACATCGTCGTCGGCTATGACCACGCGTTCGGCAGGGACCGCGAGGGCACCTTCGATTTTCTGAAGGAGATGTCCAGGACGAGGGGTTTCGGCGTCACGAGGGTCGAGCCCAAAAACCTCTACTCCCGCCCGATCTCGTCAACCTGGATACGTGCCGAGATCGAGGACGGAAACATCGCGCTTGCCAGCGCGCTCCTGGGGCGGGCATACTCCCTGTCCGGCGTCGTGGCGGAAGGGTTCAGACGGGGCGGCGCGCTCATCGGGTTTCCCACCGCGAACATCGTGCCGGATGATCCCGGAAAGGTGATTCCCCGGGACGGCGTGTACGCGGTCTACGTCAATATAGGAGAGGATGTACGGCGGCAGGGGATGCTCAACATCGGCACCAATCCGACGTTCTCCAACACGGAACGGACGATTGAGGTCAACATATTCAATTTCGACGAAAACATCTACGGCCGAGAAGTGGAAATCGAGTTTCACGAGCGCATCCGCGACGAAGAGAAATTCCCGTCGGTTGAAGCGCTCATCGCGCAGCTTGAGCGGGACCGCAATGTCGCGCTCCATATTTTAAACGGATGACATGTGATGCAGGGAGCCGGACTGCTTTCTGCGCTCGACGGGGCGCTCTACGCGGAGTTCACGATGCCCTTCGGCGAAGTGCTGTTGTGTGCGCGGGACGATGTGCTTGTCCGTTTGGTGTTCGACCGTGAGCGCGGCGAGGCCGAGTACGTGCGGACGCGCTGCCGCGCCGGGATGAGTTCCCCGCTGCGCGCCGGAATCCGCTTTTTGAAGGACTACATGAGGGGCGCGCCGGGCGCCATGCCCCCGCTTGACCTGTCCGCGTACCCGGCCTCCGAGCAACGCGTGTACCGGGCGCTCATGAAAGTGCCGTTAGGGGCCACCGTGACGTACGGTGAGCTGGCGCTGCTCGCTGGTTTTCCGCGCGGTGCGAGATTTGTGGGCAACGCGATGGCGAAAAACCGCTTTCCCGTCCTGGTGCCCTGCCACCGCGTGCTTCATGCGGGCGGGGGTGTCGGAAACTACACTTCGGGAGCCGATATCAAGGCATTCCTGCTGGAGCATGAATGCTCGCTCAAACGCACATGATGCGTCCGGATGTGAGAACAATGCTCTCATGAAAGAGCGACCGCGCGCTGAAAAAGGCTTGCGCTGCGGAACGCGCCGGGCTAGATGTCGTGAAGGCCGGGAGTCCGGCCGATCGAAGGAAAAAGGAAGTGCGGGCAAAAAGGCATGGCGATCGCGAGAATAATCGATACGACAATCGACATAGTGAGCTTCCTGTTCGAAAAAGCGAAGGAGCTCTTCTTCTTCCTGCTTGACCTGCTGCGCGAGATCGTCCGCCGCGTGTACGAGAAGTTCATCGAGGTGAGCGTTCCGGAGAAGATCGTCTTCCTGACGACGATCGCCGCGTTTCTCGCGGTCATCCTCCCGGTTGCAAAATTCTACATCTTCCGCTCCTGGTTTTATGTCAACAACCCGCTTGCGGTGTACATGGTCGCGATTGCCGCCATCATGTTCGCGAGCGTCTACTTCCAGGG
>CAZPZJ010000037.1:4104-18303 GCA_964591055.1 uncultured Leptospiraceae bacterium | reverse complement strand
TTCGCCTCGCCGAGGATGTCGCCGCCAATCCTGTTGAGCAACTCCTTCCTGTCGAGTCCCGCGGGCAGCGCCGGTGCGCTTTTCAGCGCGAACAGCGAGAAGTGGTAGTGGTGCACGCCGGTCCCTGCGGGCGGGCACGGACCCCCGTATCCCGGCCTCTTCCAGCTTGTAAGCCCCTGCGTGAAAGAGCTTCCCTGCGCAAGCTTCAATGTCGCCTGTTTTGCAAGGCCCGCCGGCAGCGATGTGAACGCCGGGGGAATGTTGTACGCCACCCAGTGCACCCACGCGTACCCCACGACGGGGACCGCGTCGGGATCGTCCACCACCAGCGCAAAGGACTGCGTGCCGGCGGGAGCGTTGCTCCAGGAGAGGTCGACGGAGGTATCGTCGCCCTGGCAGGTATGCGTTCGCGGTATTTCCCCGTCCGGTGCAAACGCCGAACTGGTCAGTGTAAAGGCCGACGGCATGGCGGCGGGCGGCTGTGTTCCGCTCTGCGGCGGAGAAGGGCACGCGGTCAGAATGATGCAGAGAGCGGCGGCTGAAATCGCACGATACGCGGATAACATGGCTCAACCTCCCCATTGATGAATGGTATGGAGTTTTGATTACGAAAAAGCACGTCATAAAAATTATTAATAATGATTAAAAATGAACGTCAAATATAATTCCGCCATTTAAAAAATTTAATTGCATTATTTTATCTCTGAACGATGGTAGAAGTCCCCTGAAGGTGAATAGGCGCGGTTGACGATGCGCGTTCGCCCTCTTTTTACGAAATACGAGGTGACCGATGACGATGTGCCGATGGAAAATCGCTGTCATAGTATTGATGTGCATGCCGCTTCTCAACGCCTGCGGGCCGTCAGGGGGAGTGTTCCGGAGCGAGGATCGCAAATGCCCTCCCGGCCCTCCCGGCATGGCCTGCATCCCCGGCGGGAAATCAATCATCGGCCGCAAAGCCGCACGTCCCGGCGAGGCGAAGGCCGGTGCGCGCTGGGTGAGCGAGGCGTGGGACGCCGAGACCTCGAACGTCATGATGGGCAACGAAACGCCGGAACACCTGGTGGAGCTCGACACCTTTTACATCGATCGCAACGAGGTGACCAACGCCGAGTTCGACAAATGCGTTCAGGCGGGCGGGTGCAAGCGCTTCCGAAACTACTCGCACCGCCTCTACAACGGATTCCGGGGCCCCGACCAGCCGGCGGTGCCGGTGAGCTGGAAGATGGCGTTTGACTATTGCAAATGGGCCGGTAAGCGCCTTCCCACCGAGGCGGAATGGGAAAAGGTGGCGCGCGGCGGCATGGAGGCCACGAAGTACCCCTGGGGCAACGATGAGCCGGACTGCTCGAAAGCGAATTACCGGGGCTGCCGGAAGAGCGGCATCGATATGACAAAAAAAGTAGGCAGCTACCCGCCCGGGCACTATGGCGTGTTCGACATGGCCGGGAACGGCTATGAATGGGTCAATGACTGGGCCAGCGAGTCCAGGGAAAAGTGCGGCGCCGCCTGTCTGGGAAAAAATCCGCAGGGCCCGTGCAGCGGCAAATTCCCGTGCCCCGAACATACCCGGAAGGTGCTGAGGGGAGGAAGCTTCTGGTGGCCGGCAGTCTACATGACGGGAACCTCGCGCCGGCTTGAGATGGTGGAAAGCGGAGGCAACCGCATCTCGTTTCGCTGCGCGTCGTCCACTCCCTACCTCAACAACGGTCCCGGCTGGATGATCAAGGACCCGCTGGCTGATCTCCCGGATCCCGCTCCCCCCACCGCCGCGGAGCTCGGCATCATCCGCGCCATCGAGTTCGACGTGCTGGACAAGCCGCTGTGCGAGCAGGTCGCGTGGTCGCGCGCGGATTGCAAGGACCCGCTGTCGTACGTTACCAGCAATGAAAGCCAGCATTATCTTCTGAAACCCTATCTGAAAAACCTTGGTGGCGCCTACATCGGCATCGCCGCCGACGCCAACTACTCGTTTATTGCCTGGTCGCGCAGCCGCTGGGCGTTTCTTGTGGACTACGACGTGACCATTGTAAGGCTGCACAAGATGCTTCGGGCACTCATACTGCGCTCCGACTCGCCGTCGGAATTCCTGAGCTATTTTACGCCGCGCAACGAGAGGAATGCCGAGAAAATCATCGCTGACGCCTGCGCCGGCGAGGAGCGCTGCGACCGCATCGTCGCGGTGTACACAAACTATCGCGAGAGGCTGTACAAATCGTACGCAAGAATCGC
Source organism: uncultured Leptospiraceae bacterium (assembly GCA_964591055.1). Lineage (GTDB taxonomy): Bacteria > Spirochaetota > UBA4802 > UBA4802 > JAGODF01 > CAZPZJ01. Next base: position 16,071 of record CAZPZJ010000037.1, on the reverse strand, counting down.
CCAGCCATCACCCCAGTTCGGAGAGTTCGGCTGGCTTCGCAATCCCGAGGCGTTCAGGTATGTGAAGCTCATGTACTCCCGGGACCGCATCGTCATCGTCGAGGCCGACCTGCTGAAGAACAGGGCAATCCGATCGGTGGGCGACGCGGTGCGCAAACTGGGAGAATCGGTGCGCATTTACTATCCCAGCAACGCCGAGGAGATGTGGAAGTTCAATCCCAACTACCGGGCCAATGTCGCGAGCCTTCCGTTCGACGAGCGATCGGTGGCGCTGCGCACCATCTGGGCGAGCACGTACCCCAAAGGGCGGCCCCAGCGGTTCTGGCACCGCATCACGCCGGGCATCTACTGGCACTACGTGGTGCACGGAGCCCTCGACTACCAGAAGAAAATCCAGTACCCCGACTACGATGATGTGGACGCCTGGCGCGAGGAACGCATCTCAACGCCCAGCCCCTTCATGTCGGTGGTGAATCTGCCCGGCGATCTTTCCGACGGAAAGGTCAACTGGGCGAAGTGCGAGCGCTGATGAAGCCCTCACCGGTCATCCGGTGCATCGCCCTGCTTGCGGTCCTGTGCGCGATGGCGCCGGGCGCTCCGACGGCGGGCGCGCAGGCGCTCTTTCTCCACGAGATGACCTGGGCCGAAACGGCCGACTACCTCAGGCGCTCGGACATGGTCATCATCCCCATGGGAAGCACCGAGCAGCACGGGCCGCACCTGCCGCTGGGCACCGATATCATCGTGGCGGAAGACATTGCATCCCGCGTATCGGCGCGGACGGGGGTGGTCGTCGCGAAAATTCTCAGCGTGGGTCAGAGCGAAGCGCACATGGGCTTTCCCGGAACAATCTCCATAAGCCCCGGCGCGATGGAGCGGGTGCTGGTGGAGTCGGCGGAATCGCTCATACGCAACGGGTTCAGGAAATTCATGTTTTTCAACTACCACGGCGGGAATTCGGTGGTGCAGCAGAATGTGCTCTTCCACATCAACAACCGCACCCCCGCGACCGCGGTCGCCATCGGGCTGGGCAGCGTGCTGCGATGGGAGTCGCCGGCCGCGCAGTACGAGCGGTTTTTCGACTGGCACGCGGGCGTGGGCGAGACCTCGCTGATGATGCACCTCCGCCCGGAAATGGTGAGGCGCGACAGGCTCGGTCGCCCGAACATTTCGCTGAGCGGCGACGCGAACGCGATCCGCGAAGCGATGAAGCGCCACCCGGAGCTCGGGGCCGTTTTCGGCGCGATGGTGGGGACGCCTGCACAGGCGGGCAAGCGCGGCTCATCGGCGGAGATGTCCGGCAACGGCGTGTGGTCGATGGATGACACCTCAAAGGCGACGGCCGAGATCGGCAGGGTGCGCGGAGAGAGCATGGTGGATGCGGCCGTGCGCTTCATCAATGCATGGCGTGAAGCGGGGGCGGGCCGGTGAAGCGATGGACGGTGGTTGAAAGGGACCGTGTGTTTGAATCGCGGGTGTTCGCCCTTGACCGGCTGACCTGCTCCCATCCGGAAAAATCTGGACACAACGACTTTTTCATCCTGGACTGCCCCGACTGGGTCAACGTCGTGGCGAGGGACGCCGCCGGGCGCTACGTCCTGGTGCGGCAGCACCGGCTTGGCACCGGCGAGGACACGCTTGAAACGCCGGCAGGGCTCATCGAGTGTGGCGAGGACCCCGTGGAGGCGGCCCGCCGCGAGCTGCTTGAGGAGACCGGCCACCGTGCTGGAAACATCGTCCTGATGAAAAAGCTCACCGCAAATCCCGCCATCATGAACAACAGCATCTATTTCTACTTCGCGGAAGGCTGCGAGCCCGTATCGTCGCAGAGCCTGGATTTCGCCGAGGACATCGAGGTGCTGCTTGTCGGCGAGGAGTGGCTGCGGGACATGCTTGCCGGAGGCGAAATCAATCACTCCATCATCGTCAACGCGCTGAACCTGTATTTCCTCTGGCGCGAGCGGCGCAATGAAATGCGTTGAGCCGCGGCGCCGGAGGCGTCCGGGCGCGATCTTCGCGATAGTGCTCGCCCTCGTCGCGTTCAAAGCGCAGTACGCAGCCGGCGAGCCCCCGAACGGGCCTTCCTGCGACTTCTCGATCTCCCTCGGCTACCATTCCAGGCCCCTCGATACGCGCGAATGGCGAATTGTGGTGTGCAGGAAGAGTGAGGGCGCGAAGATCGTGATAGAGAACTTCAGAAGCAGAAACCTGTCGGCGTCCCTGCCGCGGGAGCGCTATGTGGCGCTCGTTGAGCGGTTCAACCGGCTTGGCATATGGAGGCTTGAGGATTACTTCCCCCCGCAGAGCCGCAATGCATTCTACAGGGTCGAGGTGGCGGATTCCCGTTACCGCCATGCGTTCAGGGTCGAGGCGGGCCCGGTGCTGAGCGGGCGGGGGGCCCGTTACCTTGAGATCATCCGCACTCTGACCAATCTCGCGATCATGTCGATCGAGGAGTAAAAATTCTCTATCGCTCCCGGACACAGCGCAGCGAGGTGACGTCCGCGACATCCGATGCGGATATCGTCAGGCAGAGCATCGCCCCGTTGTCCAGGGTCCGGAAAAGGACGATGCGCCTGACGCCGTCCATTTCCTGCTCCATGCAGCCGTCCCTGCGCCCGAACATGGCCCTTACGAACGGGAGGTCGCTGAAATTCATGCCCCTCATCCCGGCTTTCGGATGCGACAGCACGGTGCCGTCGTCCCCGACAAGGTAGAAATAACCGCTTTTCGACAGCCTGATCGACGGCAGCTCCTCGATGAAGCGCGGATTCCTGGCGAGCGCCTCGGCGGTCCGCCGCATTTCGCGCTCCAGTGAGGGGCCCGGCACCGGCGCGGGGCCGGAGCAGGCGCAGACGGCTATCAGCGCGGCGGAAAAGAGGAGGCGGAATCGGCGCGATGTCTTCAGGATAATGGCTAAATCCGTCATTTTTTCATTTGCCCATATATGTCCGGTTCTGTCAAGCCTGAGAAGTGCAGAAGCATCCACCGGCAAGGCGGTGATTTTTAATGAATAAAACTCAATTTTATGCCCATAACAATAATATCCAGCATTTTCAAGAAAAAAGAAATTTGGTTTTGCATGTTCGAAATATCTATTGACAATTGAGAAATATATTTTAGCATTAGTATCCCATATACACGAACTGTGTAAGCCATTTCGGTTTTTTTATTTTGCACGGTTTATATACAATACGGAGGACGATTATGATGAAAAAGTTCTTAATGGTTGCGATGTGTTTCGCGATCGCGGTTTTATTATATCCTTTCGCTTTCTCACAGACCCCCGTTCCAAGCCAGGAGCAGCAGGTGACCGAGGAGCAGAAAGCCCCCGCTACGCAGCCAGCGGCGCAGGAAACCGGACAGGCGGCGCAGCCGGCACAATCAGCGCAGCCAGCCCAACCCGCACAGCCTGCACAGCCGGTTGTTCCGGATGCAACTCCTGAATCGCCGGCCACCCGGATATCCACTACGGGAACGACTGTTGAAGGCAAGGTGTTTGTTCAGGACACCAATACATATGTGAACTCCAAGGTGAAATTCAAGCTGTGCAGCAGGGACAACTTCCTCGCCGACAAGATCGAGTACCGCATTGACGGCAGCGACGTGAAAGTGTATGACTCTCCGTTCAATCTCGCGGAGGAAGGGAAGCGCGTGATCAGCTACTACGGCATTGACAAGATCGGCAACCGCGAGGACGCCAAATCGATGAGGGTGATCGTTGACAACACCGCTCCCTCGATACTCGTCACCGCCAACATGCCGGTCCTCAGCCAGGGCAGCAAGGTGTATATTTCAAAGGACTTCATGTTCCGCGTTGACGCCCGCGACGAGCTTTCCGGCGTGGCCAAGGTCGAGTACTCCCTGAACGGCACCGACTACAAGGCATACAGGGCTCCGTTCAACATCCCCTCGGAAGGCACCATCAACCTGAAGATCCGCGCCACGGACAATGTCGCCAATGTCCAGGAGCAGTTCGTCATGAAGGTGTACGACGAGCAGGGCAAGGAAGTCGATGTCAAGAACGTTGCGATGACCCTCCAGACCGACAATGTGGCGCCGGTGGTTGAGATCAAGGCCGATCGCGAGCTTGTACAGAGGAGCGGCCGCAACGTAGCCGCCAATGATGTCAAGTACGCCATCACCGCCACCGACGAAGCTTCCGGCGTCCAGCACGTGTTCGTCAGGCTGGATGAGAAGGGCGATTTCGCGCCGTATGCGGGTCAGGTCCAGTTCAACACCAACGGCGAGCATCTCATCGAGGCCAAGGCCGTTGACAAGGCGGGCAACATGTCTTCAGTGTCGATTCTCTCCGTATTCGTCGACATTATTCCGCCCGAGACGACAATTCAAACCGTTGTCGAATAACCGCACGCTTTCACGGAAAACAATGCTGGGGCTGCCGACGGGCAGCCTCAGTTTTTTACGCGAACGGCTGCGGTGCTCCGGTTTTGGCGGGGCGCGATGATTTTCCGTCTTTTGTAATGTGGACTAAAAGAGGATGTCCAGATCCTCCCCGTACTTGCGGTTGAGGTATTTTTCGAAGTACAGGGAAGCTTTCTTGTAATCCCTCATGAGGTCGTACGCCACTCCGGTATTGTAGAGCGCCTCGATCATGGTGCTGTCCGCCCTGTACGCGTCTGAAAAGGCATGGATGGCCGGAATGTACTTCTCGTCAAACAGGTATGCGATCCCCAGGTAGAAATAAGCCTTAGCGTTTTTCCTGTCCAGGCTGGCGGCAAGAGAGAGGTGTTTGATGGCGTCCCGTACCGTTTCCCCGCGATAGAGCAATGAGCGGCCAAGGCCATAGTGCCCCAGGGTGGAGCGGGGGCTCAACTGGATCACTTTTCTGAAAAGGGGGATGGCCTCGTCTATCCTGCCCGCTGAAGCGGTGCGGACGGCCTGCCTGTAAATTGCGGAGGAATTTTCCGCGGCTAACGCCTGGCTTGCGATGACGAGCAGCGCGGCCGCGAGCGCGTGGAACGGGCGTTTTGATGCCATTGCACGACCGGCTTACCCGGCTCCGGGTATCATCTTTTTCAGCTTTTCAATGAGGAAGCGGTCGACTCCCTGATTGAAGTACACGTACGCAAGAAAGACAATCCACAGCACCAGCGTCAGCACGCACATGAATTTCAGCAGCTTCTCCGCGCCCATATCGTTGGCCTTGTAAAAAATCAATATGAGGGTGACCGGCCACAGAAAAAACAGGTTTACAAATACCAGCGCGATGACTTCCTTTATAAAGTAAATCGAGGCCTCGTACCATGCAGATGAGAACGCCTGGTAGCCGCGGTTGATTTCGGTCCAGAAAAACCAGACGTAGAAGAGAAATATGAGGGTGGCGGTGATTTTCCAGAAAATTTCAAGGCGGGGCCGGAACCATAAAAACACTGCGCTCATGCCCCAGATGATTATGAACATGAAAATAGACTTGATCAGAAGTGCGTTTTCCATGGGGAAGGGCTACTCGATCCTTTTGAATTTCAACCCTGCCGGCGACACGCCCGGCCCGGTATCATATATACCATTCATGCGGCGGTGTAAACGATAAAAAACGGACCGTGGAAAAGTCCGTATTAATTGTCGGCCCGATCGCGGCGCGCTGATAGCATTTTATCGAGCGCTGTCGGACCGCGACGGCCGGGAAGAACCGGGGGATGAGGTCAGAATGCGAAATGCCTTGATGCGATCATTCACGCGGGCGAGTGCCGCCTGCTGCATTGTTCTGGGCTGCACGGGCGGTCTGAGGGGCCCGTACGAGTTCCATGTCCTGGTGCCCGACGCCGTGCAGGTGATGGTATCTCCCTCCGACATCAGGAAGGCGCTTGATGACCGGCAGCAGGCGGCGGGGGAAAGGGCGTCGCTCAGGGCCGAGATCACGGTGATCAGGTTTTCCACCGGGAAGAAGGTGTTCACCTACAGCGGCGAGGAGAACGGCGATATCCGGGAGGAGTACAAAAACGGCGCAATTGAGGCGCTGGTGAAGGTCCGTCGGGGAGATTCCGTCGTGAAAACATTCTTCGTCAGCGCGGAGGGCCCTTCCAGGGAGAAGATAATCGACGCCTTCGCCGATGAGCTCCGGGCCAGGCTGAACATGAAAAATGACGCAGGCCGCTGAAACGGGCGGGGTGTCAGGGATTGCTCTTTTCAGATAGTGCGGCCGCCAGCTTTATCGCCTCGACCATGCTTTGAAAGCTTGCAATGTTTCCGCCCGCGATGTCGAACGCGGTGCCGTGGTCCACTGACGTCCTTACCAGCGAAAGCCCCAGGGTGACGTTGACGCCTGTTTCGAACGCCGCCATCTTGAACGGGATGAGGGCCTGGTCATGGTAGTGCGCGATGACCAGGCTGAACTGTTTCCATCTCGAAGGAATGAACAGGGTGTCCGCGGCGAAGGGCCCGTTGATGTCAATGCCCTCGCTTTTCGCCGCAAGCACGGCGTCACGCGTGACCGTCACGTCGAAATCCCCGATCGCGCCGTCGTCTCCGCAGTGCGGGTCAAGGCCGGTGATCGCGATCCGCGGCGCTCTCGCGTCGATGGCAAGGATTGCCCGATGCCCCGTGCGGATGGTGTCAAGCAGCCGTTCACGGGTAACGAGGGCGGGCACCGAGGCGAGCGGAACGTGGGTTGTGGCGAGGAGGACCCTGTATTCCGGCGAAAACATCATCATGAAGGGATTGCGCTCGCCAATCGCATCGGCAAGGTATTCGGTGTGGCCGGTGAAGCGGCAGCCCGACTTTTCGATCCAGCTTTTACTGACCGGCGCCGTGACGATCGCGTCGATCAGGCGGTTTTTCCACAGCGCGACCGCATGGTCGATGTAGCTGCGCGATTCCGCGCCGGTCGCCTCACTGCCGCACCCCGGTTCCGGGAGCGGGAAATCGAATCCCGGGTCATAGAAAACAGCCGAATCCGGGCGTGCGGCGAGCGCACTCTCAAGTTCGGCGCGCGTTGTCGCGACGGCGCACGCTGAAAAATGCGATATCAAATCCGGATTGAATACGGCCCGCCTGCCGATGACGACCGGCCGGCAGTTGCGAAGGGAGGGATCTTTGAGCGCCTTGAGCGTGATTTCCGGCCCTACCCCGGCAGGATCGCCGATGGTGATGCCGATCCGCGCCGGGCTATCTGTCACGGAACTCCTCGGGGATTATTTTGTTCTTTTCGTATTCGGCTTCGAGGAGATCTTTGGCGGAAGATTTCAGATCGTTGGATATCGTGCAGCGGCCCTCAAGGATCACGCCGTTCTGGATGATGAGCTCCGGCGTTTTAATGTCGCCGAGGATTTTGGCCGTGGGCATCAGAAGCACTCTGCTCGATGCGTTGATGTTGCCGAGAATGAGCCCTTCCACGATTACCGACATGGCGTTGATGTTGGTTTTCACCTTGCCGGTGGGTCCTATGTATATCTGATCGGCCTGAAGGTATTTCCCCTCGAAATGGCCGTCGATGCGCAGCGAGCCGTTGATGATGAATTTCCCGGTGAAGTACGAGTTGACGCCGATGACGTTGTTCGCCATGTCCCCGCTGAGTTTTGGTATTGCCATTGATAACCTCTGTGAATGCTCTCTTTCCTGAAACGGTCGCCGGCTCACAACGCACACGCCGCCGTGAGACATGTCATGCAGGAAAGGAATCGAAACGGATTGAATGAAAGCACCGCGATGGAAGAATTCTCAATCCGTCCCGGGTTTTGTCAACCCATTATCTCGGGGGCAGGTGAAATAATTCAGAAAGGCCCAGGGAGTCGCGGTTCTGGTAGATGATCATGAGCGCCGCGTACCGTGCGAGGTATTCGGCGGTCTCATCAGGAAGAACCCCCGTGTCCCGTATCTCCCAGAAGTTTCTGGACCCGCACCGCGAGATGGCGCGTGAAACGGTGCCGGAACCGCCGTTGTATGCGGCCAGGGCAAGCTCCCATGAGCCCAGCGAGCGGTACAGGCTGTTCAGGTGCCGGATGGCGGCGTGGGTTGATTTGACGACGTGACGGCGCTCGTCCACCCGGCCGTCAGTACGCAGCCCGAGCATGGCTGAGGTCTCGCGCATGAACTGCCACAGCCCCACGGCCCTGCTGCGCGATACGGCGTCCGGGTCAAATCCGCTTTCCAGCAGGGGCAGGAGCGCAAGCTCGGGCGGCATGTCCGGGTGCGACTGGACTATCTTGAGTATCAGGTCCATGTATGCCTGCGAGCGGGTGATGGCCCTGATGGAATACTGCCGCCCGGTCGTGAGGTAGAGATAGACAAATTTCCTCACCTCTTCCCGGCGGAGAATGGAAAGGTCACGGACGGACTCAAAGAAGTCCTTTCCCTCTTCAAGCGGCGGCAGGTACAGGGTGACATCGTCGGGATCCACCGACATGACCTGGCGCATCCCTTCATGGCTGAACTCGGTATCGTCGAAAATGCGAAACAGGCTCCGGCTGAATATTTTCGTGTCAAAAACGAGCGTTCCCGCCACCGCGATCATTGTGCAGATGGCGGTCAATCCGGCAAATCTCATCATCCCTCCCCGATGACGCGTAATCTGGAAATAGTAGAACCATAGGCGGATCGGGAGGTGTTTTCCAAAAAATATTTCTGAAACTCGGTAAAATGGCACAAAAAATGATATTTAATGCACATATATGTATTATGAGTATTATAATATGACGCTTTTGGCCCGGGAACCGGACCTTCCGGGTGATGGTCGCTGCCGTTTCCGGAATGAATGGTGTGCGGGTAAGGATGCAGGATTGATGGCGATGGAAGGAGCGATTAACACTTGACATGGCGGCGAGGCTTTATTGTAGTGTGCCTCATCATTTGAAAGCGCATCAATTTTTTCCCACCGGGACAGGGAAAAGGAGCACGATATGCCGGAAGTGGGAATCATACTCGGAAGCGACTCTGACATTCCCAGGATCAGCGACTGTTTCGCGATTCTCGAGGAGTTTGGCGTGGAGTTCGAGGCGGTCGTGTCCTCGGCGCACAGGACGCCGGAGGAGACCAAGGCGTGGGTGAAGGACGCGCCGTCACGGGGAATCCGCGTCATCATCGCGGCTGCCGGCGGTGCGGCCCATCTTCCCGGCGTCGTGTCGTCTTACACGGTGCTTCCGGTGATCGGGATTCCCATCGAAACCGGCGTGATGGGAGGGCTCGATTCGGTGCTTTCAATTCTCCAGATGCCGTCGGGCATCCCGGTGGCGACTATGCCGGTGGGGCGCTCCGGCGGGGCAAACGCCGCGCTGTTCGCCGTCAGCATTCTCGCGTTGCTTGACAGCGGTTACGCCGCGAAGCTTACCGCGTACCGGGAAAAAATGAGGGCGGGCGTGATCGAAAAAAATGAAATGCTGCGCCGCCAGGGCTATCGTGCATACATGCAATCGCTTGAGGGCCAGAAATGATCGAACACGGGATAACCTCCATACCTTCCGAAAAGGTGATCATCCTCGACTTCGGGTCGCAGTACACCCAGCTGATCGCGCGGCGCATCCGGGAGCTTCGGGTGTACGCCGAAATCGTGCCGTATCACTGCCCGCCGGAGGAGATCGCGCGTGAAAAGCCGTGCGCCATCGTGCTTTCCGGAGGCCCGTCCTCGCTGTACGAGAAGAGCGCGCCGCGTATCGCGGGTGAAATTTTCAACCTGGGAGTTCCCGTGCTCGGCATCTGCTACGGCCTGTACGTGCTGGTTGACGCGCACCGTGGAAAGATCCAGAAATCCAGCCGCCGTGAGTACGGGCGCGCGGTGATAGAAATCACGGGCAAGTCGCCGCTGTTCAGGGAGCTTTCCAGGAAACAGACGGTCTGGATGAGCCACGGCGACAAGGTGATCAGCCTTCCGCCCGGCTTCAACGTGGTGGCGGGCTCCGGCAACGCCGAAATCGCCGCGATCGAGCACCCCGGCAGAAGGTTTTACGGCGTGCAGTTTCATCCCGAGGTGTACCACACCGAACACGGGACGAAGATCCTTGAAAACTTCCTGTTTGCCATCTGCGCACTGAAGCCCTCCTGGACCATGAAATCGTTCGTGAAATCGTCGATCGAGGCGATACGGCGCGAGGTCGGCGACGGGACCGTGCTGCTTGGCCTTTCCGGGGGCGTTGATTCCTCGGTCACGGCGCTCCTTCTGCAGAAGGCGATCGGCGACAGGCTGTACTGCGTGTTCGTCAACAACGGCGTGCTTCGCAAGGACGAGCAGGACAAGGTGATTGAGCGCTTCAAACGCCATCTCAAACTCAACCTGATCTATGTGGACGCGTCGAAGCGCTTTCTGGAAAAGCTCCGTGGAGTGAAGGACCCGGAGCGCAAGAGAAAGATCATCGGGCGCGAGTTCATCAAGGTGTTCATGGAGGAGGCGAAAAAGATCGGGAGGTTCGATTTCCTTGCGCAGGGCACGCTCTATCCCGACGTGATCGAGTCGGTGTCCACGAAGGGGCCTTCCGACACGATCAAGAGCCACCACAATCGCGTGCCCGAGGTGCTGAAGCTGATAAAATCGGGCAAGGTGATCGAGCCCCTCAAGGAGCTCTTCAAGGACGAGGTGCGCGAGCTGGGACGTGAGCTCGGGCTTCCCGAAGAGCTGGTTCGCCGCCACCCCTTCCCGGGTCCGGGCCTCGCGATCCGCATCATCGGCGAGGTGACGCCGGAGCGCATCCGGGTGCTTCAGGACGCCGACGACATCATCGTCGAGGAGATAAAAAAGGCCGGGCTGTACGACAGGCTGTGGCAGGTGTTCGGCGTGTTCCTGCCGGTGAGATCGGTGGGCGTCATGGGGGACTGCCGGACGTATGAGAACGTCATCGCCATCCGCGGGGTGACGTCAGTGGACGCCATGACGGCCGACTGGGCGTACCTTCCCGAGGGAACGCTGCGCCTGATATCCAACAGGATCATCAACGAGGTGAAGGGCGTGAACAGGGTGGTCTACGATATATCATCGAAGCCGCCCAGCACAATTGAATGGGAGTAGGGGCTGTATCCGGCAGAATGCCCCTGTATTGATATATAATATTATTATATCATCCATCCCCAAAAGAGTGTTTTTTCCGCAATATTGAAACAATTGCCCTGTTTTGAAAAAAAAATCCGACATTATTAAAATTATTTTGACTGTTCCAGCCGTGCGTGCTATATTTCATTCTGCTGGTAGAACAGCAACCTTCCAAACAATCCGCTAAGTTTTTGGCGATTCCGCTCGGAGTCGTCTTTTTTTTTAATGGCGCCGCAATTCCCCGAACAGCCTGTCGGACGAAAGGGCAAGCAGGACGATGTTGAGGAGCATGTCCTTTGCGGAAAGGTCCAGTTCGATCCACGGCAGGGGAGATGGTGCGCCTTCGATGACGAGCACGATATCGCCGCTTTCGGCTGCGATGCGCACTTCCCTGACGCTGATTATTTCATACCCGCTGGGGCCGTTCCAGGCGAGGCGCGCCTCGATTCCGCGGTGTGCGCCGGGGAGCAGGGAAAGCACATCCTTCATTATCGCGTCGAGGGACATGTTGATCTTCAGCATATCGGTGCCGAGATCCGCCATCATGTCCTCGTAATGCCTGAGGCGGTTTGAGAGCTCGTCAGGCGGTTTCAGGTCCATGGCGCCTCCGTTGCCGGTTACGGATAGCTATGACCCCGGTGTGATAAAATCAACCAGAATTTGGACGCGTTCTTCCGTGAAAAGATAAAAAATGAAAGCGGCCGGTACGGCCGAAATGCGTTAATGCTTCTCTCAAAGAAGCCGTAGAAATGTGCATTTTTTCAAAAATTTCGATATTTGCGGTTGCTGACGGAAATATTTTTCTGTATATTTCTTCAGTAAGCGGTTCATTTCCCGGTTGGTGTAAGAGCAGAGTATGGGCTCTTGGGTATTGGCTTCGACGGGTATTGGATTGGCGGGGAGTGGATCGCGTAATTTACCGTTAAAGGGTTTGTGTATGTGCAGTTGCCGTTAGGGAGCCACCCGCGTGTGAGGGTGGCTTCCGCTATTAT
>CAZPZJ010000037.1:0-4004 GCA_964591055.1 uncultured Leptospiraceae bacterium | reverse complement strand
ACGAGGTCCAGGCCGGGGATTTTCCTGAGAAGGTTGATCGTGTAGATGACGCCGCCCATGCGCTCAAGGTGGCAGGGGGAGTGATACGCGGCGCGGATGTTGACCGGCTTCATGGCGGGGACATTGCCCGCCTCGAACTCGTCGCTGAGAAGGCGGGTGATGTAATCCACGCGGTTGAAAATGGCGCTGTTGTCGAGCGCGAGCAGGTTTGCGTACTCATACTTGAGCGCAAACGAGCAGCTTGACGACGCCGATACGATGCGCTTTTCGCTTTCCGCGACGGCGCGCCCCAGGGCGCCGATGTTGTGAACCGCGTTCTTTTTCGCCTTTTCAAGATAGCCGTTGGCGATCAGCGGAACGCCGCAGCATTTCTCGCCGGTCACCTCCACCCCTATCCCTATCGCGTTGAGCACTCTCACCACGTCTTTCCCGAGGTCGTGGTTGTTGTAGTTGACGTAGCAGCCGTGAAAGTACACCGCCTTTCTTTCGAACTTCGACTGGTCGGGCATCTTCTTATTCGCCCAGCGGTGAAAGGTGCCCGTGGCGTAGGCGGGAAAGGAGCGCTGGTAGGGGATTTTCAGCACCAGGTCCATGACGAGCTTGACCGGAAACAGGCGCATCACAAAGCTGACAAGAAACCCGAACATGGTCGCCATGCCGCCCACGAGGTCGGTGCGGCTCATGAAGAAATCGCGCACCCTGAACTTCTTTTTCAGGTGCCGGAACTTCGCCTCCTGGATGATGTCGGCGATCCTGACGTTTGAGGGGCAGGCGATCTCGCAGCGCTTGCAGTTGGAGCAGTACTTGAGCGAATCGTCAACGAGGTCGGGATTCTTTATCCTGAGCCTTTCCGCGTCGGGCCCCGACTGCTTGGGCCCCGGAAAGAGGGGCGTGGCCCTCGCGACGGGGCAGTACACGGTGCAGACCGTGCATTTGATGCAGTGGTCAAAGCTGATGTTCTCAAGTTTAATCATGCGTTCCGGTCCCCGCACGCGTCGATGATCCGGCGGGCGGCGTAATAGCCGGTTGAGATCGCCACCCCGCCGCCGCATCCTTCCCTGATGGGATTGTAATGAGGCAGTATCGCGCCGGTGCAGAACAGGTTTTCCACGGTTTTGCCGTCCGCATTGACAGGATTGAGGCGCTCGTTGGTCTCGGCCCCGTAGCGCAGGAACGGGTGGCTTTCCTTCCCGAACATCGTCTGCGCGTGCCAGCGCGTCCTGTCCTCCTCGTGAAAGAGCCGGAGCCCCAGGATGGGCTCGCGCACCGCGTTGAACTCGCTGACCATGCCGCCGCTGAAAAAGCTCCCGGTTGCGAGCACGTAGTACCGGGAGCGCAGGCGCGTCGAGCCGTGGTTTTCGGTGTGGACGTGGTCAAGTTTTGCGCCGATGAAATCGCCGCCCTTCACGCGGTCGCCGGCGACGAACTCCCCGCCCAGCGCGGCGAAGCGCGCCTTGAGCGCGTTGTCGAGCCGCATGCCGAGTATCGAGGGGGGAAGCGTCGGGATTTCGTAGATGAGCTTCCCGGTGAGCGAGACGAGCCGCTGGTAGACCCTGTTGAAGCCGTTGATTCCGATGAACGCGGGCATGCCGACGAAGAGCGCGTCGCCGGCCTTCCCGGCTATGTCGTCGGCGATTTTGCGCAGGTACTTCTCCGAGTCGAAGATGCGCGCGATGTCGATGGAGCGGAACTCGTGCGGATTTCCCGGCGTCCTGGCGTACCCCGGAAGCTCGATTTCGCCGGTGACGATCTCGAAAAGGCCGAACAGCGAGTTCTTCTCGAGGTTGGCCTTCGCCAGCGGCGGGTAGAAATCGCGGAACCCGGCGAAGTTGAGTATTGCGATCTTCGGGCGCTTTTTAAACGCTTCCTTTATGTCGTCGTTGAAGACGCTTTTCTGCGAAAGGTACGTGGGCTTCACGGTCCCGATGGTGGAAACATGGAAGTGGTTGTAATCGCCGTTGTGGTAGAGCTCCACGCCCCCGAGCGCGATCTGCGAGGCGAAGAAGCTGATCGCCGACCGTATGGTGTCCATTCCGCACTTCGAGTAGGGATGCTCCTTCACCGGCATGATGAGGCGCTCTATGTAGTCGAGCGGCTGGTACACGATCTTCCTGTCGGCGTGGTATCCGTACAGGTCGATTGAGCCCGACGAGAAGTGCAGTGCGCTCATGCCGGCGGAGATGACGGCCGTGCGAAGTCCCGCTTCCGCGCACGCAATGCCGCAGGTGAGGCCGGAGATGCCCCCGCCGATGATCAGGCAGTCGTAGTTCACGCGCCGTCGCCTCCTTTGGGCAGGATGTCCTCCAGGCCGAAGAGGCCCTGGTAAATCCAGTAGGTGAACTCCATCTCGCGGAGCGCGTCGCCCCAGAGGATGGGCCTTACGCCCTTCCAGCGCTCCTCCAGGAAGTCCAGCAGCATCCTGTTGGCCTCGTCCGCCCTGGCTGCGCCGAAGTCTACGAAGAGGCCGGCCGCCCTGTAGGCGCAGAGCTCGCCCTGGCACGGCCCCATCCCGATGCGGGTGCGCCTGCGCAGGTCGACGATGTCTTTGACGTGGAGGTGCGTGAGCGCGTACTCGATCTCGCCGGCGGTCACCATCTCGCACTCGCAGATCAGGCCGTAGCTCTTCCTGTCGCGGCTGAGGATTTCGCGCACGCGCTGGCCGTGCCGGTAGAGCGTGGAGCCCGTCACCGAGCGCGAGATGCCCGCGAGCTCCCGGATGGGCTTGGCAAGCCTGATCTTCTTCTCGGAGCCGGGCAGGGGCTCTTTGTGCGTGACGCACTTCTTCCTGACGCCGAGCCTTTTTGCAACGAGGTCGGAGGCCATCTCGGCCATCAGCCGGTAGGTCATGAGCTTGCCCCCCGCGATGCTGATGAAGCCGCCCAGCCCGTCGCGCTCGCCGTGGTCGACGAGCACGATGCCGCGGCTGATGTCGCGCCCTTTCACCTGGCCGGAAATCGCCACCAGCGGCCGAACGCCGCAGTAGGCGCGCAACATCCTGGTCTTCGAGACGTTGGGGATGAGCTTCTCCCCGTCGCGGAGCAGCACTTCAATTTCGTCATCGTCGACGATGAGCCTGTCGACGTCGGTGTAGTTAATTTTCTTGGACGTGGTGCCGATGATCGAGACGGTGTCGCCCGGCACGATGATGTCGCCGTCCGCGGGAGGGCGGCAGCGGTTCACCACCACGCTGTTGATCCGGTAGTCGATGATGACCATGCTTCCCTTGGAGGGGTGCATGGTCAGGCTGATGCCGGTAAGCTCGCAGAGCCGCTGGCCCCACACGCCCGCGGCGTTGATGACGATGTCGCCGTACACCTCGAATTCGGTGTTGCCCGCCCTGTCGTGGCATCCCACGCCGATGGCCGCGTCTCCCCTGCGGATGATGCGCCGCACCTCCGTGTGTGTGAGCACCCGCGCCCCGCGCTCATGGGCGTCGAGGATGTTGGCCGAGGTGAGGCGGAACGGGTCGATGGTGCCGTCGGGGACGGTGATGGCGGACAGGATGTCGGGATTGAGGTTGGGCTCGATTTTCAGCGCTTCCTTGATGCTGATCTCATGCGCCTTGATGCCGGCGTACCGGCACGAGTCGAGCAATCTCGTGTGGTATGAGGGATCGTCCTCGGGAAGCGTCACAAAAAGCCCCCCGGTGTCCTCGATGCAGTGTCGCGCGATTTTCTTGAGGATTTTATTTTCCCTGATGCACTCGCGCGCCGAATCCATGTCCTTCACGGCGTAGCGCGCGCCGGAGTGCAGAAGCCCGTGGTTGCGCCCGGTGGTGCCCGACGCGATGTCGTTTTTCTCGATGAGCACGGCGTTCACGCCGCGAAGCGTCAAATCGCGCAGAATCCCCGCGCCGGTGGCCCCTCCGCCGATGATGATTGCCTGGGTTTCAATGTTGTTCATTCAAAAGTCCCCTTGAGTAAACAGACGAGCGTACAATGGGCGCGACGGTATGAAGAATGTGGGGGGATGCGGCGAATCGTGTCAAATATAAAAAAGTCACC
>CAZPZJ010000036.1:0-22743 GCA_964591055.1 uncultured Leptospiraceae bacterium | reverse complement strand
TGACGCCATGAAAAGGATACTGTGTGTGGTGCTGTTGGCGGGGATTGCAACCGCTACATACTTCGCGGGCAGGGACGCGGCGGCGGCAGAAAGAGAGCGTGAATACCGGGGAGTGCTCGTCTACATCGGCGATAACTTCCTGGAGATCAAGCGGGGAAGAAGGGAGTTCAGGGCGTATTACGATGCGGCGACCAGGTACTATGATCAGGCCGGCGCGGAGGCTTCGCTGAACAGCCTTGATCTCTGCCAGCTTGTTAAGGTGCGCTCTGTCGTCAGGGACAGGAAACACATGATTGTAAGCGTTCATATCGAGCGGCCGGGCCAGTGCCGCAAGTGACCGGTTGCGACACACGCGATTTGCACGTGCCTGTCAACGCGGAACAGGAGCGTTATGCCCTGTTCCTTTATCTTTCCGAGGACGGCAGTAAAGCGGCATGAACCATGAAACGGGCGGGAAGCCGGTTTCCATACACATGATCGGCATCTGCGGGGTCGCGATGGGAAGTCTGGCGGGAATGCTGAAACAGCTGGGATACCGGGTGTCGGGCTCCGATGAGCACATCTATCCTCCGATGAGCGACATGCTTCGCGAGTGGGGCGTCCCGGTGTGTGAAGGGTTTTCGGCCGGCAACGTGGATTCCCCGGACCTCGTCATCATCGGCAACGCGATAAGCCGCGGCAATCCCGAGGCCGAGCGCGTGCTGGACGGGAAAATCCCCTACATGTCCATGGCGCAGGCGCTCCGCGACCTGGTGTTCGGGGGGAGGGAGGTGATCGCTGTGGCCGGCACGCACGGCAAAACCACGACGACCGCGCTTCTCGCACACATCCTCGACGTGGCCGGAATGAGGCCCTCGTTTTTCGTGGGCGGGGTGGCCGGCAACTACGGCTCCAACTTCAGGCTCGATGAAGGGCGCCATTTCGTGATCGAGGGCGACGAGTACGACTCGGCGTTCTTCGAGAAGATACCCAAATTCATACTCTACCGTCCGCACCACTGCGTGCTTACTTCCCTGGAGTTTGACCACGCTGATATCTACTCGAACATGGGAGAGATATCGCTGTGGTTCAAAAGGCTTGTCAACATCGTCCCGTCACGGGGACACATTGTCTACTCCGCCGGGTGCGACGCGCTCGCGGGAGTCGTCTCGGCTTCGCGCTCGCAGCTCACCGGCTTTGGCGGCGACCGGGGCGAGGTGCGCTGGCGCTTCCTCCGCCGCCGGAACGGGATCGCGGAAATTGAGATCAGCGACGGCGCGGCGTCCTTCCAATGCGGAACTTCGCTGATAGGAAGCTTCAACTACATGAATATAGCCGCGGCGGCGGCCATGGCCCTGCGCCTGGGAGTCGCCCCGGAGGCGATCATCAGGGCCGTCGGCTCGTTTCGCGGGGTGAGGAGGCGCCAGGAGATCATCTTCAGCGGCGACAGGCTTCTGATCTACGAGGATTTCGCCCACCATCCCACCGCCATTACGTTGGTGCTCGAAGCTTTCAGGGCCGAGTATCCCGACGCCCGAATATGGGCGGTGTACGAGCCCCGCTCGGCCACCAGCCGGCGAAACGTGTTCCAGAACGAACTTCCGGCCTCGTTTGCGCGCGCCAATCATGTCCTGATAAAAAATCCCTTCAAGCTCGAAAGCATCCCCGAGGGGGAGCGCATCGACATCGGTCGCGTGGTCGACGACATCCGCGCCGGGGGTGTTGACGCAAACCTATTCTCCGATGTCGAATCCATCATCGAATACGCCTTTGCCGCGATGGACAGGGGTCAGAGCAATGTCATCATCATCATGTCCAACGGCGGCTTTGATGGAATTTACACGAAAATCACCGCACGGGCCGGCCGCGAGTAGCGGCGGCATCCCGCACCTGCATTACACAAAATAAAATACTATACAGAATACTATACAAATTCACAGACATGAGTGTGTTATGCCTGCGGTCTGTTTTTTTCTTATTGTATGGTGAAAAAAATCCGATTTATCCTTGACTTATGTCACATAGTGTCCTACTGTGGGGAAAAGTGGGGATTCGTGTTGAGCATTTCCAGAAATTTGCTGTTTTGAGGGGCTTTTTTCATGTTCATGGGTGAATACCATCCCTCTCTGGACGAAAAGGGGAGAATCGCGGTACCCGTCAGGCTCCGCAAGGCGTTTGACGAACATGAGCTCATCAGCAGGCTGATCGTCACATACGGTTTCGGCAAATACATCATGGCATACAGGGAACAGGACTGGGACGATTTCGTTAGGACAAAGCTCATTGCGGCGTCCGGATCGGGGGCCGATGGGGCGGCGATGGTGCGCTACTTCGTGGGCGGTGCGGCGGACTGCGAGCTTGACAAGCAGGGGCGCATCATCATACCCCAGCACCTCAAGGACCATTCGGGTATCTCCAGGGAGGTGACGGTTCTCGGGCTGTATAACCGTATAGAGATATGGGACAGCGAAGAGTACAACAGGCACAAGCCGAGCGGGGATTCGCTGAAAAGCCTCGCGAAGGATCTGGGATTTTAAGCGATGTCCGGGTTTTCTAATGAGACATAATGTGGAACCTGAAACAGAAGGCGGCTTCGTCCACACGCCCGTAATGCACCGGGAGGTGCTCCGCTTCGCGGCCGGGGCGGCGGGTGCGGGCGATTCGGTGATTGTGGACTGTACGCTGGGCGAGGGCGGTCACAGCGAGATGCTGCTGCGCGAACTGGACGGTGTGCGGGTGATCGCGTTCGAGCGCGATCCTGAAATTCTGGAGAGGGCCCGCCGTCGCCTTTCCACGTTCGGCGCGAGGGTGGAGTTTGTGAACCGGAACTTTGACGAGGTTGGCGGACATCTTGCCGGGCTTGCGGGAAGGGTGTCGTGTTTCCTGTACGACTTCGGAATATCGTCATACCATCTCGACGCAAGCGGGCGGGGATTCAGCCTTCAGCGCGACGAGCCTCTTGATATGCGGCTGGACGGACGCGGCGCGCCTGACGCCCGACACATTCTCAATAAATATTCAGAAATCAGGTTGACAGATATCATAAAAAAGTATGGTGAGGAGAGGTGGGCGGGAAAAATCGCCCGCGCGATCTGCAGAAGGAGGGAAGAAAAGCCCTTCGAGACCACCGGCGAGCTCGCCGGCCTCGTGCTTGAAGCAATTCCCCGAAAATTCCATGTGCGCAATATTCATCCCGCCACCCGCGTGTTTCAGGCTCTGAGGATCGAGGTGAACGACGAGCTGGGCTCGATCGAGCGCTCCCTGGCGGCGTCGATAGACTGTCTCGCCGCGAGCGGCAGGTGTGTTGCGATATCCTTTCACTCCCTCGAAGACCGGATCGTGAAAAACGTGTTCAGATCTCTTGCGAAGCCCAAGCCCGCCGGTCCGGGCGAAAAGCAGCCTGCGCCGAAGGTGACGCTTCTGACCCCGCGGCCCCTGACGCCGGAGGAGGATGAGATCGCTGGAAACCGGCGTTCGAGGAGCGCCAAGATGAGAGTGTGCGAGCGTGTTGAAATTCAATAGCGATTCACAGGCAAGGTATCTTGTGATCGCACTGTGCATGATAATGTTCGTGATACTGTACGTGTGGCAGAACATCACTGTTATGAAAATAAAAATGGGCTACCGCGCCGCGCTGGAGCGTGAGCGGGAGTTCAGGGACAGGAACGACAGGGTGCGCTACGAAATCGAGAAACTGAGAAGGCTGGAGTCCGTTGAGCGCGCGGCCATACAGGCCGGCATGCGCCCTCTCACCCCTGCGGACCTGCAGGTGCTTGTAGCGCCGAAGGGGGGCGGAAAATGAAGGGGCTCTCCGTACAGCACCCCGCAGGCGCGATCACCCTGGCTGACCTGCTGGAGGGAGCGGGAGACGCCGTAAGGCTCGCGGCGGGCTCTTCGGCGGTTCGAGTGGGCTCCATCGAGTACGATTCCCGCCGCGCCGGCGCGGGCTCGCTGTTCGTCGCGGTTGAAGGGTTTCAGAGCGACGGTCATGCGTTTGCGGCGGCCGCCGCTTCCGCCGGCGCTTCGGCGATCGTGGTGTCGGCCTCCCGCGCCCGTGAATTCTCCTCGCTGGCGGAAGGCGGGACGGCGCTGTGCGTATGCGACGATACCAGGCTTGCGCTTTCCAGGCTTTCGGCGGCGTTTTACGGCTTTCCCTCGTCCCGCGCCATGGTCATCGGGATCACCGGCACCAACGGCAAGACCTCAACCACCTTTATGCTGGAATCCATCGCGCGCGCGTCGGGGATGACGCCCGGCGTCATGGGCACCATCAACTACCGCTGGAACGATACAGTGATGACGGCCGCCAACACCACGCCCGAGTCCAGGGACATCCAGCAGATCATGCACGCGATGGTGTCGGACGGCGTCGACTGCATCATCATGGAAGTGTCATCGCACGGGCTCGACCTGCTGCGCGCCGAGGACATCGCGTTCGACGCCGCGGTGTTCACCAATCTCACCAGGGACCACCTTGACTTTCACCGCGGCTTCGAGGAGTACTTCGCCGCGAAGAAGAGGATATTCTCGATACTTGAAAAAAGCTCAAAGACGGGAAGGCGCGGCGTCATCAACGCCGACGACGCGTACGGGCGAAGGCTCCTGGAGGAGCGGCGCCTGTTTTCATATCCCTTCGTCCCGTACGCCGTGGAGGGGGAGGCCGACTACCGCCCCCTGGAGGGGACGATGAAAAATTCCGTGGAGGGGATATCGTACTCGGTGCGGGCCAACGGCGTGGAAATTCCACTGTCGATGCGGATTGCGGGCGGCTTCAACGTGTACAACTCGCTGTGCGCCTTCGCGGCCGCGTCGGAAATGGGATTTCCGCCTGAAACGATCGCGCGCGGGCTGGCCGCCGTCGAGACGGTGCCCGGCAGGTTCGACCGCATATCCTCGCCGGAAGGTTTTTCGGTGATAGTGGACTATGCCCACACCGACGACGCGCTGGAGAAGCTCCTTCGCTCGGCACGGGACCTCGCGCCGCGCAGGCTGATCACCGTGTTCGGCTGCGGCGGCGACCGCGACCGCACCAAGCGGCCTCTGATGGGCGCGGCGGCCGAACGGCTTTCCGACCACGTGATCGTCACCAGCGACAACCCGCGCAGCGAGGAGCCATCAGCCATCATCAACGATATCCTCGCGGGCATGAACAGCGGCGCCAGTGAGGTGGTGCCCGACCGCGAGCCGGCGATCCGCCGCGCCATCGAGATGGCCTCCGGGGGCGACATCGTGGTGATCGCGGGCAAGGGGCATGAAAACTACCAGATACTCGGAAGCAACAGGATTCACTTTGACGACCGCGAAATGGCGCGCAAATACATCGACATGAGGGCTTTGCGTGAAGGCTGAGTTCAGGACAACTGCGGGTGAGATTGCGCGCATGTGCGGAGGAGCGCTCGAGCGCGGAGAGCCGGCGACGGCGGTGGTGACAGTCACCAGCGACTCGCGCGACCTTGGTGAAAAGAGCTTCTTCGTCCCGATCGCCGGGGAGAAGTTCGACGGGCACGATTTCATCGGCCCCCTCGCCTCCGGGGGAAGCATCGTCGGCTGCCTGTGCGATCGCTCGCGCATTGACCGGGTCCCGGCTTCGGCGAATCTGTCGGTGGTCAGCTGCGACGATACGCTGCGCGCGCTCGGGCTGCTGGGGGCGGCAAGAAGGAGGGCGGTCAACCCGTGTGTCGTGGGGATTACCGGCACCAACGGCAAGACGACCACCAAGGACCTGGTGTCCGCAGTGCTTTCGGAAAAATATCGCTGCCTGAAGAGCGAGAAAAACTACAACAACGAGATAGGCGTGCCGTTCACGCTGCTGGGGCTTGCGGACGGGCACGACATGGCCGTGATTGAGATGGGAATGAACCACCGCGGCGAGATCGACCGCCTCTCGGCAATTGCGCGGCCCGACATGGCCGTCATCACCAGCGTAGGCGAGGGCCACCTCGAATTCCTTGGATCGGTCGAGGGCGTGGCGATGGCCAAGGCGGAGATCATGAACGGCATGAAGCCGGGCTCCGTCATCGTCCTCAACCGCGACACGGAATGCTTCCCGCTGCTCGCACGCCTGGCCGCGGAGAGGGAGCTTGTGGTGAAGACCTTCGGGCTTTCACCGCAGTGCGATCTTCGCCCCGACTCCTGCCGCCTGGCGGTGGACAGGTCAACGGTCACGGTGGGCGGCGTCGAGGTGAGCGCGCCGCTCTACGGCCTTCACAATGTCTACAACATCCTTGCGGCGCTCCTTGCGGGCCGCGAGCTTGGGCTGCCCATGGACGTGATGGCCCGCGCGCTCGGCTCGTTCCGGGGCGTGTCGATGAGAAGCGAGATCATTGACAAGGGATTTGTGCTGATAAACGACACCTATAACTCCAATCCGCTCTCGACGCGCTTTTCACTGGAGTCCGCGCGGCAGGTGTTTCCGGGCCGCAGGAAGATCGCGGTGCTTTCGGACATGCTGGAGCTGGGAGACGCGGAAGAGGGCTGCCACCTCGAGGCGGGCAGGGAGGTCGTGCGATGCGGGTTCGACATGCTCTTCACCTGGGGGGAGCGCGCGCGGCTGATCCACCGGGGCGCCGTTGAGGCGGGAATGAACGGCGGCAGCGCCGCGCACTTCGAGGACAGGAGTGCGATGGCTCATCGCGTCAGGGAATTGACGGGCGACGGGGACGTAATTCTCGTCAAGGGATCGAGATCGATGAAGATGGAGGAGGTAGTGGACATCCTGGTCCGCTGAAAGGAAAATGTTTTACCACCTGATACTGCCGCTCAAGGAATATCTCTCGTTTTTAAGGCTTTTCCAGTACATCTCGTTCCGCTCGGCCTACGCGGCGCTCACGGCGCTGGTGCTGGTGCTCATCTTCGGCGGGCTTCTGATCCGCTGGTTGCGCTACCTGAAGTTCGGCGAGGAGATCCGCGCGCTGGGACCGGAGAGCCACAAGTCCAAGGCCGGCACGCCCACCATGGGAGGGCTCATCATCCTTGGCGCAGTGCTGGTCTCAATAGCGCTGTGGGGAAACTTCAGCAATTACTACCTTATCATCCTGATCTGCGCGACCGCGCTGTTCGGCGCGCTCGGCTTCATCGACGACTACATAAAGTCGGTGAAGAAGAACAAGGACGGCGTTCCCGCGAAGCTCAAGCTGGCGGCGCAGATCGCCATCGCCTTCGCCGTTTCGCTGCTCGTGTACCTCTTCCCCTCAAACGCCGCCCACGTCACCGACCTGTACATCCCCTTCTTCAACGAGGAGGTGGTCGACCTCGCATGGATATGGGTGGTCTTCGCCACCATCGTGATCGTGGGAAGCTCAAACGCCGTCAACCTGACCGACGGCCTCGACGGGCTGGCGATCGGGTCGGTGATAAGCGTGGCCGTCACGCTGGGCATCATGGCGTATCTTACGGGTCACGCGAAGATCGCCTCGTACCTTCGCATCCCCTACATCCCCGAAAGCGCCGAGATCACGGTGTTTCTGTCAGCGCTGGTCGGGGCGTCGCTGGGATTTTTGTGGTTCAACTGCAACCCGGCCTCGGTGTTCATGGGGGACACGGGCTCGCTTGCGCTCGGCGGGGTGGTCGGCATCGTTGCGGTCATGATCAAGAAGGAGATATTTTTGGTGATCGTCGGGGGCGTGTTCGTTATCGAGGCGCTTTCCGTGATCATACAGGTCGCTTCATTTAAACTGAGAAAGAAGCGCGTGTTCAGGATGGCTCCCATTCACCACCACTTCGAGCTTTCGGGCTGGACCGAGCAGAAGGTGGTGGTGCGCATGTGGATCGCGGGGATCATCCTCGCCATCCTCGGACTGAGCTCGCTGAAGATACTGTAGGGACGGAATGGAGATCAGGGGTAAACACATACTGGTTGTCGGCCTCGGTTACCGCACGGGGCTTTCGTCGTGTAATTTCCTGGCGGGCCGGGGCGCGGTCGTCACCGCGAGCGACGTGAAACGGACCGATGAGCTTGCAGGTGTGACGGCAAAACTCGATCCTTCCGTGCGCGTGCTCGCCGGCGCGCAGGATCCCTCGATCCTGGACGGGCGCTTCGACATGATCGTGCTGAGCCCCGGCGTGCCCGCCTCCATCCCGCTCATCGTCGAAGCAAAACGCCGCGGAATATCCGTGATCTCCGAGATCGAGCTGGCCTACCGCTTCTGCCGCGGGAGCGTCATCGCCATCACCGGCACCGACGGCAAATCCACCACCACCGCGCTCACCGGGCACATCTTCAGCGCGCTCGGATTCAAAACGCTGGTGGGCGGCAACATCGGTATTCCGCTGGTGTCGCTGGTCGACGAAACCAATGATGATACCGTCTCCGTGGTCGAGCTCTCGTCGTTCCAGCTTGAAACGGTGGAACGCTTCCGGCCCGACGCCGCCGCGATACTCAACGTGACTCCCGACCATCTTGACCGCTACGCGGGCATGGACGATTACTTCAGGGCGAAGATGCGCATCGCCATGAACCAGACGCCGGCCGACGCCTTCGTGTACGGCTCCGACGACGCGTACCTCTCGAAGGCGCCGATTGACACGGCCGCGGGAAGGCTGAGGTTTTCGTACGCCGATCGCGACGCCGACGCCTACCTTGACGGAGGCGGCATCCATGCGCGGTTTGAAGGCGCGCCGGTGCGCTGCCTCGACGTGTCGAAGCTCAGGATCATGGGAAGACACAACGCGCTCAACGCGATGGCGGCGATACTGCTCACGGTGTCGGTGCTCGGGAAAAGGTCGATCCGGCCTGATTGTACAGCGATCGCCGATGCCTGCTGCTCGTTTCCCGGACTCAGGCACCGCATGGAGAGGGTCGGCGAGCTGGCGGGCAGGCTTTTCATCAACGACTCCAAGGCCACCACGGTGGGAGCGGTGATGATGGCGCTGGAAAGCGTCCCCGGCGGCGTGACGCTTATCCTCGGCGGGCGCACCAAGGGCGACGATTATTCCCGCCTCGCGGACAGCATGCGCGGCAGGGTGAAAAACCTGATACTCATCGGCGAATCGGCAACCGCATTCGAGAAGCTGTTCGCCGGCTTCAACATCGCAAGGGCTGAAAGCCTTGATGATGCGGTGGTCGAGGCGATGCGCAAAAGCCTTCCCGGCGACACGGTGCTTCTGTCTCCGGCCTGCGCGTCGTTCGACATGTTCACAAGCTATGAGGAGCGGGGCGACCGCTTCGTCGAATCGTACCTGAAACTCGTGAGGGGAGAGCTCGAGTGGATCTGAAGGCCGTCATCGACACCCGGAGGAGAGAGGAGCCGGACCTCGTGCTTCTCATCACCGTGTTCGTGCTCGCGGGGATAGGGCTTGCCATGAGCTACAGCGCAAGCGCGCCGTATGCGCAGAAGACGTTCGGCGATTCGTTCTACTTCCTGAAGCGGCAGTTCGTGTGGTGCATGGGCGGATTTGCGGCGCTCCTGTTCTTCCAGCGGGTCGACTACCGCGTGTACGTGCGCTACACCAAGGTCATGCTGATCGCGGCGCTTGTCATCCTCGCGGCGGTGCTGGTGCCCGGCGTCGCCAAATCGGTCAAGGGCTCGGCGCGCTGGATCAGCCTGGGATTCATCCACATCCAGCCGTCGGAGATGGCCAAGATCGTCGTGGTTATCTACCTGGCCAAGGTGTTTTCCACCGAGGACGACGGCATCGCCAACCACGTGATCCAGCTGCTGGTGCCCATGCTCATCGTGGGTGTGATATTCATGCTGGTGCTGATGCAGCCGGATTTCGGGACGGCGATCGACCTCCTCTTCGTCGCGGTCGCGATCCTTTTCGTTTCCGGGTTTCCGTTCATCTACATCGGCATGCTTTCGGTGCTCAGCGTCCCGATGTTCTACCTGCTCATCTACCAGGTCGCGTACCGGCGCGACCGCCTGCTCGCGTTCTTCGACCCGTGGCGCGACCGCTACGGGATAGGGTACCACATCATCCAGTCGTTCATCGCATTCAGGAAGGGCGGCCTTCTCGGCGCGGGGCTGGGGTACGGCACGCAGAAGATCAAGCACCTTCCCGAGCCGCACACCGATTTCATCTTCGCGGTGATCGCCGAGGAGACGGGCCTCCTGGGGACTCTGTTTATCGTGTTTCTCTTCAGCCTGTTCATGTGGAGGGGGATGCAGATCGCGATGGGCGCGCCCGACGAGTTCGGCAGGCTTCTTGCGATCGGGCTGACGCTCATGATCGTGGTGCAGGCGTTTATCAACATCGGCGTGGTGAGCGGGAGCCTGCCCACCACCGGCATACCGCTGCCGTTTATCAGCTACGGAGGCTCGTCGCTGTTTTCCAACATGATGGCGGCGGGCGTGCTCCTGAACATCTCAAGGTACAGGGAAGCGGTCAGCGAGGACATGAAACTGGCGGAAGGGGTCTGGAAATGAAGCAGCTCAGGGTTCTCATCACGGGAGGCGGCACCGGGGGGCATTTGAGCCCCGGCATCGCGCTGTACGAGGAGTTGAAAAGCAGGGGAGTCCCCGTGTACTTCCTGGTGGGGAAAAACGACGCGAAGTTCACGTACATCAATGAAGTCGGCGAGGACCTGTATTTCTACGGGGCCCCTCCCTTCACGACCAATATTCTGAAGCTTCCCTTTTTCGCCATTCGCTTCGCCTTTTCGGCGTTCAGGGCGCGCCGGCTCATGAGAAAGCTCGGCATCAACACGGTGATCGGCATGGGCGGCTACGTGTCGGCGCCGGCGCTTTTCGCGGCCCGCGTCGCGAAGATCCCGTACGACCTCTGCGAACAGAACTCGGTCCCCGGGAAGGTGACGCGCTTTTTCTCGAAGCACGCTCACAGCATCTTCTCGACCTTTGATATCACCCGGAAATTCCTGAAGTACACTCCAGGCTTCATGCACGTGGGAAATCCCATCAGGCGGGGCGTGTTCGCCAGCAGCGGCAGCGAGAGGGCAAGGGAGCACTACAACCTGAAGCACTGCGACGCCGTCGTCCTGGCCATCGGGGGGAGCCAGGGAGCGCTCAGGATCAACGAGCTGATGATGGGCGTCAAATCCATGTACTCCCGCGAGTTCAAGAACATAGGCATCATCTGGAGCACCGGCGCGCTGTCCTTCGAAGAATACAAGAAGCGCGTCCACGAAAGGGTTGATGCGGGGTCCGTGTTCCTCTCGCCGTTCATAAGCGAGGTGGGCCTTGCCTACTCGGCGTGCGATATCGCGGTCAGCAGGTCGGGCGCGGGCGTGATGATGGAGCTTGCCGCAATGGGAGTGCCCTCGATCCTGATCCCGTATCCTTACGCGGCCGATGACCACCAGACGCTGAACGCGAAGGAGTTTCACGACATGGGGGCGGCGATCATGGTGGTGAACGAGGAGGCCGTTCCCGAGAAGGTGGGCCCCATGATCATCGACCTGCTGAAGAACAGGGCGGTGCTTGGCAAGATGTCGGAAGCCGCACTCGCGGCTTCAAAGAAGGACGCGGCCGAGCGGATCGCCGACGCGATTGAGAGGGATTTCAACAACTGCATGCGGCGTGAAGCCGCGGTATAGGAGAGGCGGTCACTTGTTCAGGAAATCGAAAAAGATGCACTTCATCGGGATCGGCGGGATCGGGATGTCCGGCATCGCCGAGATACTGATCAACCTGGGCTATGAGGTCTCCGGCTCCGATCTCGCCGAGTCCGAACAGACGCGCCGCCTGCGCTCGCTGGGCGCGAAGGTGTACATCGGCCACTACCCGTCAAATATAGGAGACTACCACGTGGTGGTCACCTCGAGCGCCATCAATCCGGCCAATCCGGAGCTCATCGAGGCGAGGAAGAGGAAGATACCGATCATTCACCGCTCCGAGATGCTCGCGGAGCTCGTGCGGCTCAAGCACGGCATCGGTGTGGCGGGGACCCACGGCAAGACCACCACCTCGTCGCTGCTCTCCTACATCCTCTGCCACGGCGGCATGAATCCCACCGCCATCGTGGGAGGCAAGGTGCTCAACTTCGGCTCCAACGCCAGGGTGGGGCAGGGCGAGTACATCGTCTTCGAAGCCGACGAATCCGACGGGTCGTTCCTGAAGCTCATGCCCACCATCGGCGTGGTGACCAACATCGACGCCGACCACCTGGAGCACTATAAATTCTTCGAGGGCATCAAGGACGCGTTCCTCACCTACATCAACAATATCCCCTTTTACGGGTACAGCGTGCTGTGCGTTGACGACCACACCGTCTGCGAGCTGCTTCCGAAGGTCGAGCGCCCCTTCGTGACGTACGGATTCTCCGAGAACGCGGACTTCCGGGCGGCGAACGCGAGAATGGACTGCGGCAAAACCTGCTATGACTGCTACTACCGCGGCGAGCGGCTCGGCGAGGTGAGTCTGGGCCTGCTCGGGAACCACAACGTGGTCAACTCGCTGTCCGTGGTCGCCGTGGCGCTCGAGCTCGGAGTGCCGTTCGGAGTGATCGCCGAGGGACTCGCGGAGTTCAGGGGCGTGGGCCGCAGGCTCGAGACGGTGTACGATGACGGGGAAATTCTTGTGATGGACGATTACGGGCACCATCCCACCGAGATACGGGCGACGCTGTCAGCGTTGAAGAACCTTGGAAAGCGCATCGTCGCGGTGTTCCAGCCCCATCGCTACACCCGCACGCAGTTTCTGTGGGACGAGTTCGGGCAGGCGTTCGTCAATGCCGACGAGCTCTTCCTGACCGAGATATATCCCGCGGGCGAGGAGCCCATCGAGGGGGTGAGCTCCGGACTTATCCGGGACGCGATCGGCAAACATGAGGGCAGGAGCGTCGACATCATCGCAAGGTTCGAGGACATTCCCGACACAGTGCTTGCGCGGGTCAGGGAGGGGGATGTGGTGCTCACGCTGGGCGCCGGCGATATTTACAGGGCGGGGCAGAAAATGGCGGAAATCCTCAAGGGACGGGCCGGCTCATGAAATCGTTCGCAAACAAGGCGATGCTTCTGGGCCTCGTTCTGGGGCTTGTGCCGCTGGACGGAGCGCAGGCCTTCAGAAATGTCAAGAAAGTGTCAAATATTGAGTTCAGGGGATTGAATATCGTATCGAAATATGAAATAATGAGCCGGGTCGACATGCGTGTCGTCAGCGACGGCATACTGGTGGACATAGATTCAATGACAAAGGCGCTTGAGGAGACGGCGCTGGTGCGCTCGTTCCGCGTCGCCGAGCAGAACGGCGCGCTGATCGTCGCGGTCGCGGAGAGGGAGCCCGCCCACGTGTTCGCCGTCGTCAGGGGCAATGAAACGATTCCCTTCGAAACCGACGAGCGCTTCGGCGTGATGTCTGTGCGCCGCGTCCATTCCACGGGCAGGCCGCTGATCGTGATCGGCGAGTCCGACATCGTGAACGGCGCGCTGAGCCCGAGGGTCGCGGAATTTGCAGCGTCGCTCCGGGCGTTCGGGAACGCAGACCCGGAGCTTTACGGTGAGATCGAGGAGATATCGATAGCCGAAAGCGGCTGGACGCAGGTGGTGCTGCGGAACAGGAGGACGCGGTTTTACATCGGGGCGGAAGCGGTTTTTCCGCCGGTGTTCCGGCACCTTGTATCGTACCTTGATTCAAAAAACGAGTATCCGGTTGCGGTGCGGCTTTTCGGCGCTCTGGCCGTGACGCGGTGATTCAACCACAGGAGCGGGAAGATGGAAGGCATTATCGTCGGTCTTGATGTTGGAACCACGAAAACATCCGCCGTTATCGGATTTTACAACGAGCACAACCAGGTGGAGATCGCCGGGGTCGGCGTCGCGCCGTCAAGAGGGCTGAAAAACGGCGTCATCGTCAACATTGACAACACCGTCGCCTCCATCGTGAAGTCAATCGAGGACGCCGAGCTGATGGCGGGCTGCGAGGTGGGCGATGTGTGCGTCAGCGTCACGGGGCACCACATAAACGGCCAGAACCAGCGCGGTGTGGTGGCGATCTCCAACAGGAACCGGTATGTCAATCCCGGCGAGGTCAAGCGTGTGTTCGAGGCGGCGCAGGCCATCAAGGTGCCGGCCGACAGGGAGATCATCCACGTGCTGTCCAAGGAATTTGCGGTGGACGACCAGAGTGGCATCAAGGACCCCATCGGCATGAGCGGCGTCAGGCTCGAGGCCGAAGTGCACATCATCACCGGCGCGAGCGCGAGCATCCAGAACCTGGTCAAGTCGGTCCACCGCGCCGGGTTCCAGTGCACCGACGTGATCTTTTCGCCGCTCGCCGCGTCCGAAGCGGTGCTGAGCGCCGACGAGAAGGAGCTGGGCGTGGCGCTCATCGACATCGGGGGAGGGACGTGCGACCTGATCGTGTTCCTTGAGGGCGGAGTGGCCTACTCGTCGGTGAACTCGGTGGGCGGCATACACGTGACCAACGACATCTCGATAGGGCTTCGCACGCCGCTCGAGGCCGCTGAAGTGATCAAGAAGAAATACGGCTGCTCGATCGTCGACCTTGTGGACCCTTCCGAGACCATCGAGGTGCCGTCGGTGGGCGGGCGCGCGCCCAGAAGGCTCTTCCGGCAGGAGCTCGCGCAGATCATAGAGCCAAGGATGATGGAGATCATGGAGATCATCGACCGCGAGCTTGTGATGAGCGGCAAGAAGGAGCTCCTTGCGGCGGGGATCGTCCTTACCGGCGGCGGGAGCATGATCGAGGGCTGCGTCGAGATCGCCGAGCGCGTCTTCAGCCTGCCGGTGCGCATCGGCTCGCCGCGGGATATCGCCGGGCTCAAGGACGTCGTCACCTCGCCCCTGTACTCCAACGGCGTGGGTCTCGTCAAGTACGGCATCCTCATGAACCAGTACAAGACGGGGAAGCAGAAGAACAAGAAGGCGGGTTTCTCTTCGCTGGGGAGCCGGATCGTGAAGTGGATTGAGCAGTACCTGTAATGCGCGCACAGTGGCGGATGTATTTGGGATTGAACACAAATTAATGAGACATAATATATAAACCAAAACAATGGGGGAGTGTATGTTTAAAATGGAAGAAGAGAAAGAGTTGAACACCGTGATCAAGGTTATCGGCGTCGGCGGCGCGGGCACGAACGCGGTGAACAGGATGATCTCGACAGGGATGGAGGGCGTCGAGTTCCTGGTGGCCAACACCGACCAGCAGCAGCTTCGCCAGTCCCTCGCGCCGGTCAAGATCCAGATCGGCTGCAAGCTCACCAGGGGACTGGGCGCGGGAGCCGACCCGGGCATCGGCCGCGAGGCAGCCAACGAGGACCGCGACAAGATCCACAAGGCCCTCAAGGGCGCCGACATGGTCTTCATCACCGCCGGCATGGGCGGCGGCACCGGCACGGGCGCCGCGCCGATCGTGGCCGAGATCGCCAAGGAGCACGGCGCGCTCGTGGTGGGTGTGGTCACCAAGCCCTTCAAAGTGGAAGGAAAGAGGCGCATGTCCCAGGCGGAAGAGGGCATCGCAAGCCTCAAGCAGAAGGTTGACACGCTGATCACCATTCCCAACGACCTTCTTCTCAAAATCATCGACCGCAAGACGCCGATCGACGAGGCGTTCAAGCTGGCCGACGACATTCTCCGCCAGGGCGTGCAGGGCATCTCCGACATCATCATGCTCACCGGGCTTGTGAACGTCGACTTCGCCGACGTGCGCACCGTGATGAGGGAGACGGGCGACGCGCTCATGGGCGTGGGCATCGGCTACGGCGAGAACAAGGCCATCGAGGCCACGCAGATGGCGATCAACAGCCCTCTGCTCGAGGAGACCAGCATCCAGGGCTCAAGGGCCGTGCTCATCAACATTTCCGGCGGCAACGACCTCTCGCTTCACGAGGTCAACGAGGTCAACGACCTCATCACCAAGCAGGTGGATCCCGACGCCAACGTGATTTTCGGCACCACCATCGATCCCGCGCTTGACGACAAGGTCAGGGTGACGGTGATCGCCACCGGTTTCGACAGGAAGAAAAACCTGCTTCACCGCGGTCCCGAAGCCGACATCGACAGGATGACCGGAACATCGCTGAAGCTCGTTGAGAACAAGAACCAGGAGCCCCAGGCGAGGAAAGCGGCTGCGTCCGCGGCCCCGCAGACGTTCAAGCTGGACTATGAAAAGCACCGCGCCAGGGATTTCTCCAAGGAAGACCTTGAGATACCGGCGTTTCTGAGGCGTTCGCAGGACTGAAAGCAGAAAGCACTCCCCGATTTCGCACGGGCCGGCGGTCCGGCCCGTGCGTCCGTTTTACAGGAAGGGCATGACGCGAAACAGGATGCTGATGATGGCACATGAT
This sequence comes from uncultured Leptospiraceae bacterium, assembly GCA_964591055.1. Classification (GTDB taxonomy): domain Bacteria; phylum Spirochaetota; class UBA4802; order UBA4802; family JAGODF01; genus CAZPZJ01. The sequence goes on along the minus strand of CAZPZJ010000036.1, from coordinate 6,564 downwards.
GACAGGGAAACGGGCGGAGATGATGAAGCGCGACAGCGTTTTCTGCGCGATGCAGCAGGACGCATCGACGCGGTGGACCGGCTCCAGGGCGACGCCTCGACCAGGGAGTACTGGCGCGTAAGGGCCGGCGGCATGACGTACATTCTCTGCCATGACGGCGCGCTTCCCGGCAACGGGGCGGACCGGCACCCGTTTCTTGTGGTATACCGCCTTTTCAGCGCACACGCAATTCCCGTCCCCACCGTGCTCGCGCTGCGTGAAGAAGACGGGCTTCTTCTCCTTGAGGACTGTGGAGACACGCTTCTGGAGGATGCCGCCCGCAACGCTCCCCCGCATGAAAGGTCGCGCCTCTACCGCGGAGCGCTCGATATTCTCATCCGCATCCAGTCAATCCCCCGAAACGATGATCTGTGCTTTCATCTGAGCTTTGATTTCGAAAAGCTCATGTTCGAGTTCGATTTTTTCATCGAACACGCGCTCTGCCGCTTTTTCGGCTTTGTCGCGGGCGATCCACGGCTTTCGGCGCTGCGGGAAGAGTTTGCGGCGATCTGCGCTCATCTTGTGAAACCGGAGCTTTTTGTGCTCAACCACCGCGATTACCACAGCAGAAACATCATGGTCCAAAGCGGCAACCTGGTCGTTATCGATTTTCAGGACGCTCGCATGGGGCTTCCCCAGTACGACTGCGCCTCGCTGCTGCGCGACTCATACCTTTCGCTTCCCGACGAAGCGTTCAACGATTTGAAGGACTATTACTTCAGGAGCTCCCTGAAAGCCGGCATTCACGCGATGACGCGCGACGGGTTCGATCGCAGCTTCGACCTGATGGCCTTCCAGCGCAATGTCAAGGCCCTGGGGACATTCGGCTACCAGTCGGCAGTCCTGGGAAGGGCGAGATACCGGGATTCAATCGCGCCCACGATAGCCTACCTGCACGCGTACTGCGAGCGGCGGGCAGAACTGAAAAAAGCATGGAAGATTTTGCAGACAATGCTGCCGGGGTGAGGTGATGAAAGGTTTCGTGCTCGCGGCGGGAATGGGTGAGCGGCTGCGGCCCCTTACTGCGCACAGCCCCAAGCCGCTGCTTCCGGTGATGAACATCCCCTCCATCTGCTATTCGCTGCTCCTCCTCCGGCAGGCGGGCATCACCGACGTCGTCTGCAACCTGCATTACCGCCACCGCGACATCATCGATTTCTTCGAGCGGAACGGTGATTTCGGCATGAATATCACCTTTTCCTTCGAGCCCGATATCCTCGGCACGGGGGGAGGCGTCAAGAACTGCGAGAGATACCTGAACGGCGGTGAATTCGTGCTGGTCAACAGCGACATCATCCTCGATATCGACGTCCGGGAAGCGATCAACGCCCACCGGCAAAGCGGCGCCTCCGGGACGGTGGTGCTCTATCCCCACGACAACGCCTCGATGATCGCGCCGGTCAGCGTAAGGGACGGAAAGGTGCTGGATTTCAAAAATTTCCTGAATACGGGAGTCGGCGGCCGGCACATCTACACGGGCCTTGCCGTACTCACGCCGGACATATTCCCCTATCTCACCATCGAGCATTCCAGCATCGTGTACACGGGCTATGTCGGGCTGATACGCCATCACCGCCTGGGCTGCTTTATTCATGAAGGGCGCTGGTTCGACATCGGCACGCCGCGCGGCTATTACGAAGTCAACATGGACCTGATGCGCCGCCCGGGCGTTTTTCCCGATCTCTTCAGGAGCCATTTCGACCTGCCATTCGCACCGGTATCGGCGACCGCCGTCGTGGGCGATGGCGCGGTGGTGGAATCATCGATCCTGGGGGAGGGAAGCAGTGTAGGGGCGGGCGCGGTCGTGCGGCGCGTTGTCGCGCTGCCGGGATCGACTGTCACGGACCTCTCCCGTATCGAAAACTCTATTGTGTACGACGGCGCCATCATCCCCTCCTGACCGCATTCAATACGCCGCTTGCTTAAACCTCGTCATTCCCCGGCAGAAAAACTGGTTGAATAATACATCATGTGATTAAGTGTAGACCGTAGTCGATGACTTCAGTCGTTGTATTATTGTCATTTTATTATACCAATGAGGAGGGCAAATGGAAAGACCGTGGTTTCAATCATATGATAAGGGAGTCCGTCATTCAATCGATTACCCGAAAGTGCCGCTGAAAGAGCTTTTTAACCGCAACGCCGATGCGAATCCTGAAAGGCCGTACCTGATTTACGAGGAAACGGTGTACACCTACAGGGACAGCAATGCCCGCGCCCGCAGGCTTGCCAACGCGCTTGTCGCGCTCGGCGTAAGGAAGGGTGACAGGGTGGCGCTGATGTCGCCGAATTTCCCGCAGTACGTCTTCGCGCTTGAGGCCTGTTACAAGCTGGGCGCAGCGGTGGTGCCGACCAACCCCAACGCGACGCTCAAGGAGATCACGCACCAGTTCTCGGACAGCGGCGCCGAAACGGTGGTATGCTGGGCCGGAATCGCGGACAAACCGGTGCAGGCGATGAACCGGAAGCTCGCCCCGGTGAAACGCGTGGTGGTGTTCAAGGCCGGCGGCGTTCAGGAGTACGCGAAGGGCCCCGGCGTCCACGATTTTGACGATATCAGCGCCGCCGCGCCCGACACCGAGCCCGATGTCGTGGTGACCAGCTCCGATCTCGCCATGCTCCAGTACACGGGCGGCACCACGGGCGTCTCGAAGGGCTGCATGCTCAGCAACTTCAACATCGTCGCCATCGCCTGCCAGGACCACGAGTGGTTCAAGGGCAGCTATGAGAGCGAGCCCTACCTCAAAACGCTCTGCTGCATGCCGCTCTACCACATCTACGGCTTCAACACCAACATCAATATCAACAAGATCGCGGGAGGCTGCTCGGTCATAGTCACCACGCCGACGCCCGACAACATCCTTGCTGCGATCAACCGGCATGAGCCCAATTACTACGCCGCGGTGCCCGCGATGATCTTCGGCCTCAACGAGCATCCCGACACCCCGAAATCCAGAATTCACTCCATCAAGGGCATCATCTGCGGCTCGTCCCCGCTCGCGGTGGAGGTGATGAAGAAGTTCGAGGACCTCTCCGGCGCGGTGATCACCGAGGGCTACGGCCTTTCGGAAACATCGAACGTGCTCACCTGTACGCCCTTCGGCAGGCGCAAGCCGGGCAGCGTGGGACTGCCCTGGCCGGACGTGGACATACGCATCGTCGACATCGATACGGGTACAAAAGACATGCCCGTCGGCGAGCCGGGTGAGCTGATCGCCAAAAGCCCCACAAACATGTCGGGCTACTGGAACAACCCGGAAGAGACCGCAATCGCGATCCGGGACGGCTGGCTCTACACCGGCGACATCGCCACCATGGACGATGACGGCTTCTTCTTCATCGTTGACCGCAAGAAAGACATGATCCTGTGCAGCGGGTTCAACGTGTACCCGCGCGAGGTGGACGAGGTGATCTACGAGCTGCCCCAGGTGTTCAAGACCTGCGCGGTGGGGGTGCCCGACGCCAAGCGCGGCGAGAGCGTCAAGTCGTTCGTGGTGCTCAAGCCCGGCGAGAAGCTCACCGAGGACGAGGTCATCGCGCACTGCCGCGAGAAGCTCTCCGCGTACAAGGTGCCGAAATCGGTGGAGTTCATCGACGAGCTGCCGCTCACCGCGGTGGGCAAGCCCATGCGCAACGAGCTCAAGCGCCGCGAGGCGGAGAAGATGAAGGCGGGCGGGAAGTAGCCGCGTGTTTCCGCCGCACAGCGGGCAATGGTCTTGCGCCCCCCTCCTGCGGGCAGGGGGGCGTGCTCCGTCCGCATGGACAGAACGCCGCTGTCTGTGTTGAAGCATTTTCATTACATTCTGGTTGACAATCTATATAAAACGATTACCATTGAAACATGCGAACAATTGCTATAACGGTTTGTGCGTTCCTTCTGCTCTCGTGCGCCCAGGTATGGGAAAACCCGGTCGTGGAGGACTTCGCGCTGGTCAGAAACTCGACGGGAGAGAGCACGGTGTTTTATCCGAATTCAGAGACCATCGGTTTCAGAATAGTCATCTCCGACGCGGACAATGATCTGGAAAAGGTCGTCATCACGAAATTCCAGGACACGGGCGCGGGATTTGCCGCGAGCACTGAGCTGACAGCATCGGAATACTCCATCTCCGGCAGCGGTTCGGTCACGCTGAAGAACGATTCCGTTGACTCGACCGGCGCGGTGACAGGCGCATACTATTACAGGGCCGTTCCTTATGACTCCGCCGGGAACATCGGGAGGGCGTTTGTGGTGCAGGCAAGTGTGGTGGAAGAGCCGAAGATCAACGCTTCAGCGACCACGTACGATTTCGGGTCGGTATCAAAGGGCTCCACTTCTCCGGCATACACGTTCACGATCACCGTAGACACGACTGCCGCCGATGTCGTCTTTGACAACCTCACGCTTTCGGGGACAGACGCTTCCGAATTCAGAGTATCCACTGATGCTCTGTCCAGAATGGTCGTTGAACCAACGAAAACAGGTACGGTGAGCGTCGTGTTCTCGCCCATATCGGCAGGGGCCAAATCGGCCACGCTCAACATTCCCTACGGGCATCTTGACGTTCCATACCTCCAGATAACCCTTACCGGCACCGGCTCCTAGGGGGGAATGCGCGCTGCGCCGCACGTTCCTCACGGGAAACGTCGAGCTTCATGCGGATTTTCTCCTGAAAACGGGCTTGTGCTCCCATCACCGTGTGTGCCATCATGTCATGTCTTTACACTCAATCCGCAGGTGAGCAATGGCCGTTCGCGACAGGAAATCCGCGCTGCGCCGGGAATACACCACCCGCATCAACCGCGTGCTCGACTACATCGACGCGCACCTCGGCGAAGAGCTTGTGCTCGAGACGCTTGCGAGTGTGGCCGGTTTTTCCCCGTTTCACTTCCACCGCGTGTTCGGCGCCCTCGTCGGCGAGCCGCTGGGGCGCTACATCCAGCGCATCAGGATCGAGAAGGCCGCGGGCCAGCTTCTCGCTGACCCCGAAAGGCCCATCACCGCAATTGCGTATGACTGCGGGTTCTCCGGCTCGGCCGCCTTCGCGCGCGCGTTCAGGGAGTATTTCGGCATGACGGCGAGCGAGTGGCGATTGATGGGCGAGCCTGCAGCGGGCCCGGAAAGCGCGCCGGCGGACAGGGAACGCAAGAAGCGCAAAACGGAAAGCAAGGCCGGCAAAACGCAGGGCAAGAAACGGAAAGAGCGGGAGGCGGCCGCGGGTTATACTGGCTCCATCACAACAGGTCAATGGAGGAACAGTATGACCCCAACAAAACTCAACGTGGAAGTGAAGCGCCTCGATCCCGTGACGGTGGCCTACGTCCGCAACATCGGCCCCTACATGGGCGACGCCGAGCTGTTCGGCAGGCTTTTCACTCGGCTCTTCCAGTGGGCCGGACCACGAAACCTCTGTGGAAGCGATACGCTGGTGATGGCGCTTTACCACGACAATCCGGACATCACCGACCACGCGAAGCTGCGCCTGAGCGTCTGCATCTCGGTCCCCGAAAACACCAGGGTGGAAGGGGACATCGGCAGGATGGTGGTGCCGGGCGGACTCTACGCGATGGCGCGCTTCGAGCTTAAAACCGACGGGTACGCCGCCGCATGGGACTCGCTCTGCGGGGGCTGGCTTCCCGAGAGCGGCTACCAGCCCGATGACCGCCCTGCGTTCGAAATCTACCGCAACAGCCCCGACGAGCATCCGGAAGGATTGTGCATCGTCGACATCTGCATGCCGGTCAAACCGCTGTAAGGATACAATCCGCACACAATTGTCGCATGCACGACCCGCGCAGCGGCGCGGAAAGACCACACTGTGCTCAATGGAGAAAAATATGCGCGAAACGATAGCGTACACCATGATACCCGTGGGGGAAATCGTGAAAACACCCTCGGGCAACCGTCTTGAAATATTCAGCGAATACAGGAGCGGGCTCTGCGAGCTTGCGAACTACAGCCACCTGCACGTACTGTGGTGGGCCCATGAGTTTGATGACTGCCTGAACCGTTCGGTGCTCGAGACGGACATACCGTACGCCGCGAAGGAGACCAGGGCGGGGGTGTTTGCATGCCGCTCGCCGCAGCGGCCTAATCCCGTGATGATGTCGGTGTGCCGGATGACGGGGATTGATGAGGACAGGGGAAAAATTTACATCGGGAAGATCGACGCGCACCCCGGCACGCGGATCGTCGACCTGAAGCCCTACATTCCCTGCGTCGACCGTGTCAGACGCGCGAAAGTTCCGAAATGGTTCCCCCCGGCGTGGGGGGAGTGGCTTCCAGAACAGGGAATCGAATAGCGGCGGCGATGAGGGGGAATGCAATGAACGACACAATTTCAATTCGCGGTGCGCGGGCGCACAACCTGAAAAACATCAGCCTCGAGATACCGAAAAAGCGGCTGGTGGTGTTTACCGGGCTCAGCGGCAGCGGCAAGTCGTCCCTGCTGTTCGATACGATTTACACCGAGGCGCAGCGCCAGCTCATCGAGACCTTCAGCCCGTATGCCCGCCGTGCGCTTCCGAAGCTCTCCAGGCCGCCCG
>CAZPZJ010000035.1:11035-22821 GCA_964591055.1 uncultured Leptospiraceae bacterium | reverse complement strand
CTGATGCAATTTCCCCGGCACTGCGCGCGGCCGCCGGAGCTGGTCGTGTGCATGGGGGATACGCTTACTCATCTTGACACGATTGGAGATGTCAGGCGGCTGATCGAGACAACCTTCAATTCACTTGAAAAAGGTGGGGTGTTCATCATAACGTATCGAGACCTGACCACGGAGCTCGAGGGAGCCGGTTGTTTGATACCGGTCCGGCTGGACAGGGACATACTCTTCCTGTGTTTCGTGGAGTACGAGGATTCGAACTGCGCGGTAATCAACGATATCCTCATTGCAGGAAACAATGGCGAATGGGACATCCAGACAGGCTCGTACCGGAAGCTTCGGATCAAATCTACATGGCTCACGGAAAGGCTTATCGAGGCGGGATTCAACCCTCTTCACGTATCGTCCGGCGGGGGGATGACCGCTCTTGTTATGAAAAAATAGACGTTCTATATGTCGTTTTCCATTAAAAAAATCCTTTACCGTTTTTTACCCTCGTGATACCGTTCAACAATCAGATGGAAGAGGCCATGCGTAGACGATCATTCCCTGTTGGCGCTGTTATCCTGTGGGCAGCCATAGCATTTACCCCGGTGTTGTACGGGTCCATGCGTGCGGATTGCCAGCCGCTGCCCGGAGTTGAGGCGCTTGTCAGGGCAAGCATCCTCGACCTGGCCCGCCAGTATCTCGGCGTGCGATACCGTCTGGGAGGGCATACTCCCCGGGGGTTCGACTGCTCGGGATTTGTGTACTATGTCTTTCACCAGAGTGGGATTGCCGTTCCCCGCACCGCCTCGGCGCAGTACCAGACCGGCAGAAAAATCGTGCGCAGCCAGCTCAAGCCCGGTGATCTCGTGTTCTTTTCGCGGCGCCTTTCCAGACCGTCAATTCAGCATGTCGGCATCTACACCGGGGAAAACCGGTTTATCCACTCTCCCAGCTTCGGGGGGAGGGTGTCGTTTGCGTCAATGAATGATGGCTACTGGAGGGCGCGCTACCTCGGCTCAGTGACGTTCTGCGTACGTGATGACGAGCGCAGGGAACTTCCCGGAAAACCTGCGCTTTCCCTGCGATAAACTCATTTTTATCCGATCTTTCCAAAAATATTGTTGTAATTATTGAATGAATATATACTTTTAGTCAAAAGCCTTTATTGTCATTACACTGATGGCTTGAAGGATTTGGCTGTTTCTCTATGCGAATTGGAATTTACCCCGGATCGTTTGATCCGTTAACAAATGGTCATCTTGATATCATTGAGAGATCAAAACAGATTTGCGATAAATTAATTGTTGCAGTGGCGGTGAACAGCGCGAAGAAGTCCCTGTTCACCATGGAAGAGCGGCTCGAAATGCTGCGTGAGTGCGGCAGGAGTTGCGAAAAATGCAAGATAGAAGTGGTGATGTTTGACGGCCTTCTGGTTGATTACTGTACCGCCAATCACGTCAATTTCATCATTCGCGGCCTCCGGGCTATCGTCGACTTCGAATACGAATACGCGATCGCACTGATGAATCAGAGGCTCGCACCGCAAATTGAAACGATCTTCATGATGTCAAGAGGAGAGTACTCATTCATCTCTTCCAATATGGTAAAAGAAGTCGCCAGCTACGGCGGTGATGTTTCCACGCTGGTCCCCCAATTCGTCCAGGAAAAGCTCAAGTCCGCGTACTCCAGGTAGAACCTGATCCGTATTGTCCGGGAAGTCGCCCGGGTTTTGCGGGGGTGTCGGGTTTTATGCTTCGGTAATTTATTACGAGGAGGTTTGTTATGAGCATGTACACAATCCTCCTGATAACTGCTCTGCCGGTTGTTGGAGTTGCCGGGTATGCCGTACGGGCCTATCTCGGCAAAATCAAGCTGAATTCGGCGGAGGCCCAGTCTCATCGTATCGTGCAGGACGCGGTGCGTGAGGCCGAGGCGAAGAGGAAGGAGCTTCTCATTGAAGCAAAAGACCAGCTGCTCAAGGAAAAGAACGTCTTCGAAAGGGAGATGCGAGAGCGGCGTCAGGAGCTTCAGAACATTGAAAAGAGGCTGGTCCAGAAAGAAGAGGGCTTGGAGAAAAAGCACGATCAACTGGACAGGCAGGAGAAGGTCCTGCAACTTAAAGAGCGGGATAATCAGGAAAAAGAAGAAGAACTCCGTAAGGAATACGACCTTCATCGTCGTGAGCTTGAAAGAATTTCGGGACTTACCACGGAGGAAGCAAAACAGCTTCTGTTGAAGAATCTTGAAAATGACGTCAGATTCGAATCGATAAAGCTGATCAACAAAATAGAGGAGGAGGCCCGCCGCACGGCCGACAAGAAAGCCAAGGAAGTCATACTCGCGGCCATTCAGAGGATCGCATCGGATTTCACGTCTGAAGTCACCATCACCACCGTCTCTCTTCCCTCGGACGACATGAAGGGAAGGATCATCGGGCGTGAAGGGCGCAACATCCGCACCCTGGAAAACCTCGTGGGCGTCGACATGATTATCGACGACACTCCCGAAGTCGTGGTGATATCGTGTTTCGACCCGGTGCGCAGGGAAATCGCCCGGCTGTCGCTCGAAAGGCTCATCCAGAACGGTCGCATCCACCCGGCCCGCATCGAGGAGGTAGTGGAAAAGGTGACCGCCGAGATCGAGGAGAACATGCTCGAGGAAGGGGAAAAGGCGGCGTTCGAGCTCGGCATTCCGGGAATCAGCCGCGAGGCGCTCTATCACATAGGCAAGCTGAAGTACCGTTCGAGCTATGGCCAGAACGTGCTTTCCCACAGCAAGGAAGTCGCGAACATCGCCGGCATCATGGCGGGGGAGCTGGGGCTTGACGTGATGCTCGCCAAGCGCGCCGGGCTGCTGCACGATATCGGCAAGGGAAGCGTGGTCGAGGGCGAAGGCGCCCACGCGATCGTCGGAAGCGAGATGGCGCGCAAGTTCGGCGAGAACGCCAAGGTCGTCAACGTGATCGCATCGCACCACAATGACAAGGAGCCCGAGTCCCAGGAGGCGGTCCTCATCCAGATCGCCGACGCGATATCGGCGTCAAGGCCGGGCGCACGACGCGAGTCGCTCGACACCTACCTCAAGCGGCTTGAAAACCTTGAAAACATCGCCAACAAGTTCAAGGGCGTTGAGAAGTGTTACGCAATCCAGGCCGGGCGCGAAATCCGGGTTGTTGTCTCCAACGAAGTGGTCAACGACGAGCGGGCGGTGCTGCTTGCCCGCGAGATTGCCCAGGAAATCGAGTCCGAACTGAAATATCCGGGGCTGGTCAAGGTCATCGTGATTCGCGAGACAAGAATCGTGGAATACGCCAAGTAGCGGCCGGCGTGTTGTTCATGGCGCGCCGCCGTGCCCCGGCGCGTCTTCAGGGCGGAGGTTCTGTCATTCGGGCGCTTTGACCGGAATGGCAGAATTTCTTTTTTTAGGGGGAGTCCGCAGCGCACCGTCGGATTTACCTGAACATCTAACGTGCAGATCGGGGATATTGTGATTAAAATTCTGGCAATCGGCGACATCGTGGGAAAACCGGGCAGGGAAGTCGTCCGAAAAAAGCTGCCACAGCTCCGTGAGGAGCACGCCATAGACTTTATCATCGCGAACGGTGAAAACGCAGCGCACGGCATCGGCATCACCCCTGAAATCAGCGACGAGCTCTTTTTCTACAATATCAACGTCATCACCACAGGCAACCACGTGTGGCACAACAAGCAGATTTTAGGGTACATCGACCGGGAGCGTCGCCTCATCAAGCCCGCGAACTACCCCCCGTCCACCGCGGGCGCCGGGTATTATCTGGGCAAGGTCAAGGACCGGTCCATCTGCGTCATCAACCTGATGGGGCGTGTTTTCATGGAGCCCCTTGACTGTCCCTTCAGGAAATTCGATGACATCTATCGTGATGTTGCGAAGAACGCCGATATCGTGATCGTGGATTTCCATGCCGAGGCGACATCGGAAAAGCGCGCGTTCGGCTGGTACGTGGATGGAAGGGCGACAGCGGTGTTTGGCACCCATACCCACATACAGACTTCCGACGAGGAGATACTGCCGCACGGAACCGGCTACATCACCGATATCGGCATGACCGGCTCCAGGGAGTCCGTCATCGGGATGGACAAGGACGCCGCAATAAACAACTTTCTTCATCACACGCGAAACCGGCTTGAGGTCGCGGCCGGCGTGCGGTGTTTTTCCGGGGTGCTTTTGACGGTCGACGAGAAGGGCAGGACCGTCGAAATCAGGAGAATTTACCTGTAGAGGCCAAACGCCCGCCCCGCATGAAAAACGCCAAACCATTTCAGATAATAGGTTGACCGCGGGGGAATGAGCCCCATCATAGACAATATGTACCAATTCTGATAATGTGCCGGATTTACACGTGCTTCTGGAATCGATAAGAACGGTCACGGACCTTCGAAGGCTTTCAATCGGGCAGATCGACGAGCTCGCGGAGGAAATCCGCGCCTGTATCATCGATGTCGTTTCCGAAAACGGCGGGCATCTGGCCTCGTCGCTCGGCGTGGTCGAGCTTACGCTCGCGATGCATTACGTGTTCAACACTCCGGCCGACAAGATAATCTGGGACGTTGGCCACCAGTCATACACCCATAAAATCGTCACGGGGCGGCTGCGCGAGTTCAAAACGCTGCGGCGCTACCGGGGGCTTTCGGGTTTTCCCAAGCGCGCGGAGTCGGTGTTCGACGCCTTCAATACCGGGCACAGTAGCACAAGCCTTTCCCTGGCGCTGGGTGAGGCGGTGGGCAGGGACCTCCTGCACGAGAAGTACAAGGTCATTGCCGTCATCGGCGACGGATCGCTCACCGGCGGCATGGCGTTCGAGGCGCTCAACCAGATAGGCCACCTGAAAAAGGACCTCATCATCATCCTCAACGACAACGAGCATTCCATTTCCAAAAACGTCGGAGCGATGTCCGAGTACCTCATGCGCATCATCACGGGCCCGCTCTACAACCGGCTCCGCAAGAGCTCGATCGATTACATCAGGCGCATCCCCCGCTACGGCAACGCCATCTACGATTTCATTTACCGCATGCAGGCCGGGCTCAAGGGCATCCTGGTGCCGGGCCACCTGTTCGAGGAGATGGGCATCCGCTACTTCGGCCCGGTGGACGGGCATAACACGGAGCGCCTTGTTGAAATACTGGGGAGGATCAGGGACATCAACGCCGGCCCCAAGCTGCTGCACGTCATCACCAGAAAAGGCCGGGGATACCTTCCGGCCGAAAAGGACCCGGCGCGCTTTCACGGGATAGGGCCCTTTGACCGCGAGACCGGCCGGCCGAAAAGCCCGCCGCGCTGCTCGTTTTCCGAGATCACGGGCAAAACGCTGGCCGAGATTTCGCGGAAAGACAGGCGGGTGGTCGCGGTCACGGCGGCGATGAAGCTCGGCACGGGCCTGTATGAATTCGAGAAGAAGGCGCACAGCCGCTTTTTCGACGTGGGGATCGCCGAGCAGCATGCGGTCACCTTCGCGGCGGCGATGGCCTCCAAGGGCTTCAAGCCATTCGTCAGCATCTATTCCACGTTCCTGCAGCGCGCCATCGACCAGATCATTCACGACGTCGGGGTGATGAACCTTCCGGTCAGGCTCCTCGTGGACCGCGCCGGCATTGTGGGCGACGATGGCGAAACCCACCATGGCATGTTCGATGTGGCGCTGCTCAAGAACATCCCCAACTTCACGCTGCTGGCCCCCTCCAGCGGAGCGGAGCTGCGTGACATGCTCTATTACGCGTCACGGGATCAGGCCGGTCCCCTCGCCATCCGCTATCCGCGGGGAGGCATCCCCGAGGGGTCGATTGACGTGAGAAAGCCGCGTCCGTTTATGCCGGGCAAAATCCAGGAGATAATAAAGGGCCGCGACGTGGCGATATTCGCGCTGGGCGATATGGTCAGCGTGGCGATCGAGGCGCATGCGCTTCTCGAGAAAGAGAAGATCAGCGCTTCGGTTGTCAACCTGCTCTCGATCAAGCCGCTCGACACGTCGGGCATTGAGCGCGTGCTGAAGAGGGCGGCTTCCTTTATCACACTTGAGAACGGCAGTATCACTGGCGGCGTGGGAGAGTACCTCCTGGCGTCAGTCGGTGGAGAAGCGCGCGCGAAGCTGCTATTCGCCGCGGGGTTCCCCGACAAATTCATCGGCCACGGCGGCAACGCCGACCTTTTCGCGGAATACGGCCTGGACGCGCATTCCATCGCGAAGCGGATAATGCAGCATCTCGGGCGGAAACCTGCTCATGGCAAAAAGGAAAAGGCTGGACGTTCATCTCGCTGAAAGCAGCCTTTCCGCGTCCCGCGAAAAGGCCAGGCGCGAAATTATCGCCGGCTGGGTGAGGGTCAACGGGGAGACCGTCCGCGAGCCGTCCAGGCCCGTTACCGGCGAGGAGAACATCGCCATCGAGCGACCGGGAGGGCTCTTTGTCAGCCGGGGAGGCGAAAAGCTCAACCATGCCCTCGAGTTTTTCCGTATATCGGTCCGCGGCAGGGTAGCGGCCGACCTGGGTGCGTCAACCGGAGGATTTACCCACTGCCTGCTTGTGCACGGAGCCGTCAAAGTGTACGCCATCGACGTGGGCTATGGCCAGCTCGACTACTCTCTCAGAAATGACCCGGCCGTAACGGTGATGGAGCGCACCCACGTCAAGTCCCTGGAAAGAACCATGTTCGATCCGCCCCCCGCCTTCGTGACGGCTGACCTGTCCTTCATCTCGATCCTGAAAGCGGCGCCGGTTTTCGTTGACGTGTTTGCTCCCGTGGAAGGGGTAATGCTGATCAAGCCGCAGTTCGAGGCGGCGAGGGACGAGCACAAAAAGGGAGTGGTGCGAAAAAAGGAGCACCATCACGCGATTCTTTCGCGCGTCGCATGCTCCCTCTCGGAGGCGGGAATCGCCTGCGCCGGGCTCTGCTTCAGCCCGCTCAAGGGCCCGGCGGGTAACATCGAATTTCTGATGCACTTTTTCGCGGGAATGCCCGGCAGCCCTTTGATGCCGGAGCGGGAGATACGGGAGCTTGCCTTCCGGACCGTGGAAAACGCGCACGAATACTTTCACGAATGACTCCGCGCCGCCCCATGCGGGGATTTTATTGCGCCATCACGGCGTTTATTTCCAAAATGTAATTGACCCCGGCCCTTTTTCCGGCAACCCTATGACCGATGCCACCATGCCGCAAGGGGAACGTATCATGAACAGAAAGCGATTGTCGTCGTGGGTGCTTGCAGCAGCGCTCCTGATGCCTGCGTCCTTACCGGCGCTCAACATGCGCTCTATCATCGCCTATCCCGTTCCGTTCAATCCCGACAGGCAGACGATGAAGATAGGCTATGAGCAGGGCGCCACTCCCGACGCCCTGGACAGCGTCTCGATCCAGGTGTTTGACATCAACGGCGACATGGTGCTCTCCCGGTCGTATACTTCGCTGAACCCGCCCGTTATCTGGAACGGGCGCAACAGCGCCGGAATCATGGTGAGCCCGGGCATGTACATAATCAAAATTACCGCGGAAAACTCGGCCACCGGCGAGCACGGTAAAAAGATCATACGGATACTGGTGAACAGATGAACGCGGCGCTGCGCACATATCCGGCCCTGATCGCATCCGCCTTGATTCTCGCGATTGCGCTTTCGGCCCCGGCCAATGCGCAGGAGGCGGGCAGCAGGGCGTCCTACACGAGGGGCGGCTGGGCGGGAGCCAAGTACGTTGCAATGGGCAAGGCCGCGGAGGTCGTGGTGGACGATGTCTACTCTATTTACTGGAATCCTGCGGGCCTCGCGGGCCTCAAGGAGCAGGAGCGCCTCACCGCCGAGGAAATCCGCGACAGGGCGAAAAAGGGCGATGTCAATTCCATCAGCGAGGAGGACCTGATCCGCTTTTCCGACGACAGGCAGAGCCGCACCGCGTTTCAGATCGGGATGTCGGCGGCCATGCTGGACATTGAAAGGGAGGCCGGGTTCGCGGGTGCTGCGTTCAGCATGTTCGGCGGCGTGATGGGAATGGGAGCCTATTCCATCCAGTCAAAAGACATCGAGTCGCGCGATGAGCAGGGCAATTTGCTGGGCAAGCTCAACTATTCTGGATCGGTGGGCTACCTTTCGTACGGATGGGCGTCGGGAGTCTCTTCGCTGGGCGTATCGCTCAAGGTGCTCTACGAAAAAATAGGCGACGTGGGCTACTACGGGGGCGGCGTCGACGTGGGGACGCAGGTCGAGGTGATCCCCTTTATCAGGGTCGGCTTTGTGGTGATGGATATCGGCACCGGGCTCAAGCCGGACAAGCGCTATGACAACATCAGCGACGAGTATGAGTTCGGATCGCCGTCCATCAAGCTGAGCGTCGCGCTGACCAGCCAGCAGTCGGACTTCGTGGCCGCGCTGAGCGCTGTTCGCAAGCTGGAGCAGGAGGACGAATACGAGGTCAACGTGGGCCTCAGCTACAATATCGCCCGCAACATGTCAATATACGTCGGCCTCAACGACTCCCTCTTCACGACGGGCATGTCGGTGCACTTTTTCGGCGTCGAGGCGGCCTACGCGTTCAGCTATGACAGGATTGATTCCGGCTATAACAACATCGTCTCGCTGACGATCGGTTTGTGATGCCGCTCGCCTTCGGTGAAAGAACCCTCGTTATGGGGATTTTAAACGTCACACCGGATTCATTTTACGACGGCGGAAGGTACTCTGACCCCTCGGCCGCGCTCGACAGGGCCGCAGTTATGGTGCGTGAGGGGGCGGACATCATAGACATCGGGGGCGAATCCACCAGGCCCGGCGCGCTGCCGGTCTCCGCGCAGGAGGAGATGGACCGCGTTTGCCCGGTGATTGAGGCCGTGACCTCCCGTTTCAGCATACCGGTTTCGGTCGATACGTACAAAGCCGCGGTTGCGCGCGAGGCGGTCAGGAAGGGCGCGGCGATTGTCAACGACATCAGCGGATTTACGTTTGATGGCGGGATGGCTTCAACGGTCGCGGAATGCGGTTGTTACGCCGTGATCATGCACACGCGTGGGGAACCCGGGACCATGCAGCAGGATGTCCGTTATGACAATGTGGTCGCCGAGGTTTACGCCCGGCTCCGGGACCTGACCGGGCTGGCCTTGCGGGCGGGAGTGAAAAAAGAGAAAATTATCGTCGATCCCGGGATCGGTTTTGGAAAAACACTTGATAATAATTATGAAATTATTTTCAATCTGAATTGCTTCAGGCGTCTGGGTTTTCCGGTGCTGATAGGTCTATCCAGAAAATCGCTCCTTCGCAAGCTCTTTGATGACGCGGAAGGGACGGATCTGCTGTTTCCCACCGTCGCTTTAAACGCGATCGCGGCCGAAAGGGGGGCGGACATTGTCCGGGTGCATGATGTCCGGCCGCACGTTGCGGCCATGAAGCCTGTCGACATGATCAAGAGGTGCAGCGCGTTACATGGATGCGGTAATTGACAAACTTGTATACTACTCCTTCACTTTCTGGAACTATTTCAAGAATGTCATCGACATCCTGATTGTCGCGTTTGTCCTCTACTGGCTGTACGCCTTCATCGCGAAGACCAGGGCCATCCAGTTGATTCGCGGTTTTTTCGTCATCATCATCGTCGCCATTCTCTCGCGCCTCCTCGCGCTTGACACAGTCAACTGGCTGATCACCAACCTCGCTTCATACATTGTCATCACCGTGATCATTCTCTTCCAGCCCGAGCTCCGGCGTTTGATCACCCAGTTCGGCCAGCGCAACTGGCTGACGAACGCGATCGCCACCGCCGAGACGTTCCCGCTTGACGAGCTGGTGAACGCCATTGAGAACATGTCCGAGGAAAAGGTTGGATCGCTCATCGTCATCGAGCGCAATACCGGGCTGAAAAGCTATGCGGAGTCGGGGGTGGTCATCAACTCCTATATTTCGGAAGAGTTGATCCGCACCATTTTCTTTCTCAATACGCCGCTTCATGACGGCGCGATCATCATCCAGGAGGGACGTCTTGCCGCGGCGGCATGCTATCTTCCCCTGAGTGACTCCAAGCAGCTCAAGAAGCAGCACGGTGCGCGCCACCGGGCCGCCCTGGGAATCGCCGAGGAAACGGACGCGCTGGTGCTTGTGACCTCCGAGGAAACCGGCGGGATATCGGTCATGGTGAACGGCAAAATCTACTCGAAAGTCAGGCTTCAGGACCTGAAAAACATGATCCTATTCTTCATGAACCCCAAAACCGCCTTCGAGGAGAAGTATTCCATTAAATGAAAAACCTGCTTACAGACTTCAAGGGAATGATAAGGCGCAGGAACCTTGTGCCCAAGCTCATCGCAATCCTCCTCGCGGTGCTGCTCTGGGCCTACATCACCAGCACCAAGATGGGGGAGGTCGCCTACCGCGTGCCGATTGATTTCGCCTATCTGCCTTCCGACCTGATCGTCACCAGATACAGCGTGAAAACGGTGACGCTCAATCTCACCGGGACCAAGGAGGCGCTCAAGACCTTCAACCCGAAAAACGTAAAGGTGTACGTCAACCTCAGGAAAGCGCGGATTGGCCAGGACCAGAAATTCGCGCTGTCGGTCAACAAGGAGGAGGTTCCTGAAGGCATCAGGATGCGCCTGGGGCGCAAGTCGCTGCTGCTGAGCATCGAAAAGCGATACAGCCGGCTGGTGCGCGTGGTCCCCGTTATTACCGGCGTTCCGAAAGAGGGATTCGTCAGGGGCGAGGTGACGGTGAACCCTGAATTTGTCACCGCGGTCGGGGAGGAGTCGTCGGTCAGGGACTTGAGCGCCCTGAAGACCGAGTCGGTGTCAATCGAAAACGGGTCCAAAAAAATAATCCGGGATATCGCGGTTGAAGTGCCTGAAGGAAGCCGTTTTTTCGTGACGCCGGAAACGGTCAGCGTCACCATTCCTCTTGCGCCCGCGGGAAAGGGCGCGGCGCCGGACAAGGAGTTGAAGCCGGGCAAGCCCTGACATCGCGCACATCAACGTTCGGTTACGTGAGCAGGCGGGGTTTCGGCCCCGTTTCCATTTGTAAAACCGCGGGAAAATCTGTTGACAGGTCTCTGTTCGGGACAATAATATCCGTTTTCCGGGTGAGCCCGTTCGGCGCTTCGGAGGAAAATATGTGAGGCGGGAGCCGATGGCTGAAATACTGCTCTGCGTGAACATCGACCACATCGCGACAATCAGGCAGGCGCGCGGCGGCTTCGAGCCCGATCCCGTCCGGGGCGCCATGATCTGCGAGCAGAGCGGTGCCGACGGCATAACCGTGCATCTGCGCGAAGACAGGCGGCATATACAGGACAGCGACGTGGTCGCGCTTCGGGACGTGGTCAGGGGAAAGTTCAACCTTGAAATGGCGCTCTCCGAAGACGTGGTTGACGTCGCAAAGAGGGTGGTGCCGGACCAGATCACCCTCGTGCCGGAAAAGCGGCAGGAGCTCACCACCGAAGGCGGCCTTGATGTGCGCGCTAACATGGAGCGGATCCGGGGGATTGTGGAGATGTTTCACGGCCTCGGCGTGCTGGTGTCGCTGTTCATCGAGCCTGACAGGGCGGTTGTCGATCTCTCGAAGCAAGCGGGCGCAGATTTCATCGAAATTCATACCGGCAGCTACTGCAACGCCAGGGGCGTGGAAGCGGTGGACCGCGAGATAGGGAAAATTCTTGACGCGGCCTCCCATGCCGTTGACACCGGTCTCAGGGTCAATGCGGGTCACGGGCTCAATTACGAGAACGTGGCGGCCATCCTGGACATGAAGGGGCTTGAAGAGCTCAATATAGGGCACTCCATAATCGCCAACTCGGTGTTC
>CAZPZJ010000035.1:0-10935 GCA_964591055.1 uncultured Leptospiraceae bacterium | reverse complement strand
CGGGAGAAAAAACGATGACAAGGTCATTGAGCTCAACAGGGACCAGTATAAAATTGAATAATCGCGCAATTCTCGCGGGCCTGCTCGCCGTGTTCGCACTGGCGTCTCTTGTCACATGCGGGGGATTGAAGGGCCAGTTCGGGTTCAAGAAGATGGTCGATGAAGGCTACCGCAAGGTTTCCGGAGTTCCCGAGCTGAAGAGAAATGAAACCGTCGAATGGGCCTTCGCGTTTGAGAACATCGACGAGCCGCATTCAATCGGGCTTTTCGTGATGAAGAAGGAGCTCGTATGGGTGGAGGTGTTCAAGGACACCAGGAACATCGTTCCGGAACGCACGGTTGTATACGGGACCATCGAAAACTACGATGAAGGCCGGTACAGGATAATCCTGACCGAAAAAGAAAAAACCATCGCCGAGCAGGAGTTTGTCGTTTACGACAGCGAGGAAATCACCGAGTAGAGCGCGATAAACAGCAGCAGGTTGAAGTCCACGAGTATTTCGTATTTCAGCGCGATCAGGTAGTCCCGCCCGGTGATAAGCGCCAGCGCGCCGAGATAGTATGCAATCACCCCCAGCATGATGAAGTTGACGTATGGCCCGGTGAGGGCGACATGCGTTCCGAACACGATGAATGCGCACGCTGACATGCCCGCCAGCAGCAGCTTCGTCCTGCCGATGCCCAGCTGAATGGGCAGCGTCTCCCGCCCGAGGATGAGGTCGCCCTGGAACGCGATCAAATCCAGCAGAATGTTCCTGAAGAACAGCAGGCAGTATATGAACACCGTGATCGGCAGCACCGCACACCATGGGGCGCGACCGGCGATGAGCGGCACAATGGTCGAGACGATCACCCAGCCCGTCGCCGCGATGACGTTGCGGGAGTGGTAGAGCCGTGTCACCGGCGCGATGCCGGCCAGCGACACGATCTTTTTGAACGGCCTGGTGGAGTACGACACGCCCAGCAGCGTTGACCCGGCGAACACCGCGATCACTGTCCAGTCGTAGCGGCTGATCGCAAAAAAGGACAGCGCGACCAGCGTAAAGGAAAGCGGGATGAGCGCCTTCCTGTATCTGCGGTAAAGCGAGAGCTTGTAGGGGTTGCTCTCCTTGAGAAATTCCATCATGAAGTAGTTGTTGATCGTGTACATGGCGAAAAGGTAGAACGACGACACCATCGCCAGTACGGGATCGGGCGGCAACCCTGCGCGGCGCTGGGCGTACAGGCTGATGAAGTAAGTCGCCACGGAGGAGATCACATTGGTGCGGACCGTGAACTCCATGAATTTCTTCAGGAAATTGAGCGCGGCATTGCTCTTGCCGAACTGGATGGAGTAGAGCTTCTCCAGGACGTTATTGATGATCCACCCCGGCGTCGAGGCCCCCGCGGTCACGAACACCCGGTCTTCCCGCCTGAAGTCGTCCTCCTTGAGCTCGTTCCCGGTCTCGATGTGAAAGGTCCTGACGCCGTTTTCGCGCCCCAGGTTGGCGAGCCGCCTGGTGTTCGCCGAGTTTTTGCCTCCCACCACGACCAGCACTTCCATGCCCCTTCCAATCGCCTCGAGCACGTCTTTCTGGCGGTTGTAGGTGGAATCGCAGATCGTGTTGATGACGTGGAGCCTGCCCGGAAAGCGCTCTTCAAGGGCGCGTATGATGCGCTCAAACACATCGAGGTCGAAGGTGGTCTGCGAGACCACGATGTAGCGGTCCCGCTCGGGAATGTCCGCGGTGTCCTCCGGCCGGGCAATCACCCGCACGCCCGCGCCGGCGAAGCTCTTCAGCCCGATGACTTCGGCGTGGTCGTCATCGCCGGCGATCAGGGTGAAGCAGCCGCTCTGGGAGTATTTCTTGATGATGCCCTGGACGCGGGCGACGCGGGGACAGGTGAGATTTATCACGCGCCGCGCGTCGCGCTTGATCTCCTTGATGCGCCCGTAAGGAAGGCCATGAGTCCGGATGGCCACGGTCATGTCCTTTATCGGCGCGTCGTCATCGACGGTCTTGAGGCCGCGCTTGTCCAGGATCGCGGTGGTCTGAGGATTGTGGATCAGCGGGCCGTGCACGTAGATGTCCTCGCGCGCCCCGTTGATCTCGCTCACTATCTTGAGAATCGCGTCGCGGACTCCCATGCAGAAGCCCGAATACCGGGAAAGCTCAATCTTCATGATGAAGCGCCCCCCGGACGCGGGAA
Organism: uncultured Leptospiraceae bacterium; assembly: GCA_964591055.1. Classification (GTDB taxonomy): domain Bacteria; phylum Spirochaetota; class UBA4802; order UBA4802; family JAGODF01; genus CAZPZJ01. The sequence goes on along the minus strand of CAZPZJ010000035.1, from coordinate 8,745 downwards.
TGGCTGCGTGCGGTCGTGTTCGCGAATCGCCGGTCTCATTCGTCGTCGGCCCGGGATGCGGGAGCGCCGGGCAGGTTCACCCTGGGATTGCCCACGGTGCCCGAAAGCACCAGCCGTATTGTGCTCTTATCGTCGCCCGTAAGGCTTGAAAGGAGCATCTTGTATTCCTCAAGCACCCTGGATTCCGGGTCAATGCCGATGGTGATGTTGATCCTCCCCGCCTTGACAAATTTCCTGATCTCCACCGAACCCGCCGCCTCGCCGCGAAGGTCGTTGCCGAGAAATTTGAGCGAGCGTACGGACAGCGTGCCGTTTTCAATCCGACCCTCCCCCTTGATCGACGTGATGCGGACGGTGGGGATGCTGAACCCTTTGATGTTGGCGCCCTTGACGTTCATGTTGTCGATGTTGATGTTCAGGAAGCCTGAGGAGGGCAGGCCGTCCGCGTCGAGGCGGATGTCGAAATCGGCGGAAAGCGCGTTCTGGATGTCAAGCTCGTTGTGCCGGTACGTGAGGCTCTGCGCGGAAAACGTCCCGCAAATCCGCTTCTTCATGAAGAGCGTGATCGGGTTTGTCGAGATGTCGATGGTGCAGTCCTTGAATGTCAGGCCGCCTCCGTTTTTCAGCGTGATGTCAACGATGTCGATGTGGCTGCTTCCGATGACGCCCACGTCGATGGTCCCCACGTGCACCGAGCGGCCGATCATCGGCTCAATTTTGCGGATGCCGTCCCTTACCACTATCTCGTAGGGGAAGATGAACACGGTGAACACGGCGATCATCACCAGCGCGAGCAGCAGGTAGAGTTTTGCGTAGGGCAGGGACATCGTTTCGCGTATCCTGGCTTTGAGCGCACCCAGAAGCCTTTTGATCGCCGGAATAAACTCTTGAATCTCCATCATCACCTTTCCCAGGGCCGGTTCAGGGCGTCGTGTAATTGTTGATTTTAAGGTTCACGTCGTACGTGTCGCGGCCCTTGAGCGCCTGCTGGACGCGCAGGTAGCTGATTTTGAGAAGCATCGGGGAGATCTCAACCTGGTGGACGAACTTTAAAAACGGCTCAATCGCCACGCTGTTGAGCTTGATGTCGGTGGTGATCATGATGTACTTGTTCTGGATGTTGGTCTGCGTGCGCCTGGTGTAGTCGATGTTGCGCGTGATGCCGGCCGACGCGGCCCATTGCTCGACGAGCGCCGTCAGGTTGTCGTCCTTTTTCGAGAGCATCGCCTGTATCCTGTCGTGCTCCTGCCGCGCCTCCGAATACTCCTGGTATATTTTGTCGACCCGGTCGAGGTCGGCGAGCTTGCGGCTTGCGGCCGATCCGCTCGAGGAGCGCAGGCTTATCAGCGGCTCTATGACGAGAAAATACGCGCCCACCGTCACCATCACCGCGACGAGGACCTGCACCAGCTTCTTCTCCCGCGCCGAAAGCGTGCGCATTACCTGCCTCCGGCCTTGCCGGGCGCGGCGGAATCGTCTATTTTGAGTTTCACCGTCATGGAAAATCCCGTCTGGTTTCTTCCCTTCATTGTCGTGTTCAGCACCACGGAATCGTACTGCCTGGACTGCTGAAGGCGGTTCTTGAAATCGTCGAGGACCCCGCTGTTGGCCGCCTCGCCGTCGATGCGGATGATTTTTTCGCTTATTACCATGTTTTTCAGGTCGAACCCGGCGTCCCTTGGAAAATGCGCCAGCATGTCCTTGAGCATGTCAAGCACCTTCACATCGGTCTGTACCACCGCTTTGAGCGCGGCGAGGTCCTTCTTCTGGTCGTTGAGGATCTTCGTGGCCTGGCGCACCGGGTCATCGCCCGCCGTCCTGGTGTGGAAGTAGCGGCGGAATTTCTCCTGCATGATCTCCTCGTAACGACCGCTGGTCCTGGAATCGGTCGCGGTCGAGATGATGAAGTTGATCCCGAGCATGATGAGTGTGAGAACAGCGAAGAACCCGGCGAGGTAGTAAATCTTCCGCGAGCGCTTCACGAAATCGGGGAGGAACTCGCCCTTCAGGAAGTTGATGTACGACTGCTTCCGGTTGAGGGCGCACAGCACCGTGCCGAACGCGATGGGGAACTGGGTGTGGATCCTGATTTCCGTGTACTCCTCGAGAAAAGGAAGCGCCACTATCGGCAGCTCGAGCGTGCTTCCCAGCACCTGCCCGATGCCGATGATGTTGGAGCCTCCCCCCGAGAGGAGCAGGCGGTTGAACTCGATGCGGTCATAGCTGAGATAGAACGACTTCTGCGTCAGGTATATCTGCTCTATCAGCTCTCTCACGATCCGGGACGTCTCATCGAATATCTTTTTGAGCCTGGGCCTCGGGACGCCCAACGCGCGGTAGTAGTCGCGCTGGGTGTTGTTCTCGATTGAGGTCAGGTCGAGATGGAGCGCTTCGAAGATCCGCTTCGCCTCGTGGAACGGGACATCGAGAATGTCGCCGAGCGACTGGTAGATCAGCGACGTGCCGATGGGGATGCTGCGCGTGTACACAAGGCTGTTCCCGGCGATGAAGTTGATGATGGTTTTGTTGTGCCCGATGTCCAGCTGCATCACGGATTCGCTCTGTATCCTGTTGAAGTAGCGGTAGCACTCGAAAAGCGCGTTGGACTCCAGCCCCATGCGCTCCGGGATGACGCTGAAATCGTCGATGACGTCCATGAAGGCGTGGATGGTTTCCCTGTGCGTGGCCGTGAGCAGAATCCTGCCCTCCTCGGGCTTGGGGCTGCGGAGCGACTGGAAGTCCATGGAGAGGTCTTCAAGGCGGAAAGGGATGTTCTCGCCCGCCTCGAAGGGAATGGCTTCCGCGATTTTCTCAACGTCGCTGAAGGGGAAAGTGATGTTGCGGATGATCGCCTTCTCCATCGGCAGGTTGGTGATGACCGAATACCCCTTCAGGCTGTTTTCCGCGAGCAGGCGGCCCAGCGCGTCGCGCAAAGCCTCCTCGGGGCTTGCGATGCTGAAGTCGATGTCCTCGTAGGCGAACGATGTAACCTTGAAGTCGTGGAGACCGGTCTTCACCATGACCAGCTTGATTGTCGAGGTGCCGATATCCAGCGCGGCTATGTTGTCGAACAAACGAACCCTCCGTTGCGGACATCCCGGGACCGGGAATTTCTCCGGAACGCCCCTTTACTCTTCGGCCCAGTACAGTATCTTCTTGTCGTCCCTTGAATAATAAGCGGTTATCGTCACGCTGGCGTTGTCCACTGTCGCGGTAGCCTCAATCCTGAATATGAAGGATTTCACCGTAAGCATGTTGTTCAGGACATTGTCATCGCTGATGAGGTCCCTGACCTCGGACACCGAGCTGAAGGGACGGACGTTTCTCCTGCGAATGATCTCTGACACTATATCATCGGTCATGTTATCTGTCAATGCTGATAAAACGCGGTAGGACGCGGTATTGATATTTATTTTGTTGTAGTCGCCCAGATAGTCCGACCGCTCGCCGTGGGCCCTGAAGTAGTCGGAGAGTCTCCGGCTCTTTTCCCTGCCCACCTTGAGGTCCGCGGTGCGCGATTCCCTGGCGAAATCGTCCTGCGCCTTGCGGGCGGCGTCGGGATCGGTTTTCTTCAGTATCTCGGTGTTCAGCTTGCGCACGCCCATGTTGTCGTCGACAATCCCCGGCTCCTTCCCGAAATTTCCGCCGCCCAGCCCGAACACCACCTCGGGCGTCATTCCCTTGATGAGAAGGAGCTCGTCGATGCTGTCCATTTCCCGGTTTTTGGCCTTGAAGGGCACGGCGAGGCTCTGGTAGTAATCGGCGCTTTCGGCGCCGTAGGGGGAGCGGGTATCGTCGATGTCCACCCAGTCCAGGATGGTGTCGGCCATGTCGATGGGGAATCCCATGTTCATGAAGAACCGCTGGACCATGTTGTAGTACTGGGTGCGATCGACGAACTCGTTGGCCAGGATGCTCAGGTTGATCTTGGAGTTCTCGTCGCCGATCCGAAGCCGCAGCGTCCCGCTCTCCAGGGGGATATCCGGCAGCTCAAGCGCCCACAGGTCCTGGAAGCAGTCGATGTTCCTGTCCACGCTCTGCCCGGTGATCATGCCCGTCAGACCCCTCTTGTCGGCTTCGAGGATGAAGCGCGCCATCTGGACGCCCGTCCTGGCCAGGTAAAACGCCTTGAGGCGGTTGCTGAACCGAAGGCTGTAGTTGATGTTGGTCTGAGCCGTGATCAGAAACTCGGTGGACACGGAAATCAGCATGGCGCTGATGATGAGTACGATCACCAGAACGTATCCCGACCGCCCTCTCATCCGTCCGAAAACGCCTCGCTCCATCAGCCTGGCGCGGCGCGCCTCGTAGCGTTCGAGAAAGGAGCGCGCCCATGCGCGCGGTGAAAATCCCGGCGCACCCATCATGGCTTCTCCATGGATACGAGCGAGGTGAAGACGAACTCCTCGTCGCCGGCGTGCGCCTTCTTCAGCTTGATCGAAGTTTTGACCATTTCAGGATATTTGCTGTCCCTCTTCGAGTCCCAGGAGTCGGTCCATGAGCTTTTCAGCATGAACTCGAATTTGAGGTCGGTCACGTTGCGAAGCAGGACGCTTTCCGCGCCATCGTTTTCGGCTTCGTCGTCGTAGCTTATGCTCTCCCTCCGGACAAGGAAAAAAAGATCGGGGGCCGAGCGGTCCGGCTTCAGGTAATAGCTCACCTCGTGCACGTCGCTGCAGTGGTGCTCGCGCGCGGGCGAGGAGAGCATCGGAAACGCGCGACGGTTCACGGTTACAAAGCGGATTTTTCCCTCATGCGGGGCCGAGCGGTTGTTGCCTCCGAAGAAATACGTCTTCTTGTGGGAGCGGTTGATGTAGGCGCAGGAAATATCTCCATCGACCCTGCTCAGGGCGAGGTTGACCTCCTCGTAGCGGCCGGCCACCTTTGTGAGGTCGCGGATGGTGTTCATGATGGCGGTGTGGGCGGAGTAGACCATGAGCAGGATCACCGACGAGATCGCCGCGGCCACCACGAGCTCGATGAGGGTGAAGCCGTCGTCTCCGCCCCGGATGCGGGCGACGCGGCGCGCGATTGTGTTGATTGCCCGTTTCATTGTATTCCCGTCAGCGCTCCGGATAGATGTACGAAAGCGAGTATTTGCGATCGCGCTGCTGCTCTTTCCAGCGGACCGTGACCTCAACCCGGCGGACGGTGAGGGGCCCGAATATCTCGCTCTCGTAGCGGCTCACCGTGCGGCTGAAGGTGTAGCCGTCGTACCCGGCGACCTGCTCGCCGTCGATGTCGGCGCCCCGCATGTCAAGCGCGATAAAATCGTTCATGCGGCTTTTCGCGATGAGCATCGCGCGCGTCAGGCCCTTGCCGCCCTGGATGGCGAGAATGCCGGCGGAAACCCCGGAGATGATGCTGATCAGCACGATCGAGAGAATGGCCGCCGCGATCAGCATCTCGATGATGGCGAATCCGCCGCTTTTTTTTCTCATCGCGGCGCCCCCGTCGCGTCAAAATCTGCGAAGTCCTCAACGATCTCGGCTGTTCTGCTGAACTTGCGAATGATGACCGAGTATCTCCTGTCGTCGTCCACAAGGATGTGCAGCACCGCGTTGTCGGCGTATCCCTGCGGGTAAAAGGGGATGAGCACGCCGCCCGATGTCGCCTTCTCGCCGGACGAGAGGAGCGCTTTCTCGATCCGGAAAGAGGATGGAAATCTCCGGTACGAAAGGAGCCTGTTGGGTGTTTCAACCAGCTTTCCGTCGCCGGCCATGGTGACGACCGATACGCCGTTGGCGCGCGAGAAGACGGATTCGTTGTACGAGGACATCCCGTCCATGCCCTCACCGAGGTGGACGACAAGGTAGTTGACGCGGTTGTTGATGAACGAGTCGTCAAAGGTTTTCTGTATGATCGACGAAAGGACGACGAAATTGCCGCGCCTGCCGCTTAAAAACACCGAGAGCCTCGGGGCCGCTACAAGCGCGAGGGTGGAGAGAATGACGAGAACTATGATGAGCTCAAGGAGGGTAAATCCCTCCCCGGCCTGCCACCAATGACATAGTTTTGCTTTCACGCGTGTCAGTCATTTTTCGGGGTATCGCTCCGTGAGCGGTGCAGCTCCCAGCTTCTCACGTCATCGTCGGTGCCTTCCTGCCTGTCGGGGCCGGAGCTGATGATGTCGTATTCGCGGTTGTTTTCGCCGGGGTTGCGGTACTGGTACGGCGATCCCCAGGGATCGCTGGGAACTTCACCGGACTGGAGGTACTGCTTGATGGCCTCAATTCCCTCCTCCGACGGAGGGTAGGCGTCATGATCGAGCCTGTAGCGGTCCATCGCCGTTTTGAAAATCAGCATCTGCTGTTTCGCGGCCTCCTTCTTCGCGCGCTCGGGAAGGTCCATGAAGCGCGTGTAGACGATCGTGCCGAGGATTCCTATGATGACGATCACGATGAGAAGCTCCAGCAGGGAGAATCCCTCCTCGCGCACAAGCCGGTCGCGCAGCGCGGCAAGGCGTTTCCTGATAAGCGGAATTTGCGTCGGGTGTAACATTGAACTGCTCCTTGTCCCGGGGATTGTCGCGGCGCGGCTGTAAAGATGCGTTTTGGATGGCGCCACCACACTTGTATCCTAACGGGCGTTTGTTGATTTTACAAGTAAAAATTTCAGAGGACGGTGATTTTTAAAACAGCGTGATCCCGGTTGAACAGGGTGAGAATATTTTTCTTTCCCGGCGTGGATTCTCTTGACGGAATGGAAATAATGCAGTATATTAGTATATATTAAAATATTTAAATAATGCGGAAATGCAGGGACATTTCAGAAGAGTGGATCGGAAAAACACTCACAGTACAATCGCAAGGGAGAATACCAAGGAACATCTGACCAGGGAGACGTTCAAAGAGAAGATATTCAATTACGAAGACGAAGGAGAATGGAAATTCAGGGGCGATCTGCCATCCGTTATCGATTTCTACGCAGACTGGTGCGGCCCGTGCAAAATGGTATCGCCGGTGCTGGAGGAGCTTTCCAGGGAGTACCGGGGAAAGGTGAACATCTACAAGGTCAATACTGAGCATGAGCAGGAGCTTGCCGGCATGTTCGGGGTTTCGAGCATACCCACCATCATCTTTATCCCGAAGGAGGGGCAGCCGCAGAGGGCGGTCGGAGCGCTTCCCAGAAGCGCCTTTGTGCAGGCTTTCAGGGATGTGCTTGATGTGCACTGACCGGAGGCGGCTTGCAGGCGACACACGGCCCGGAAACGGGCCGTGTGTTCCAGGAAAGCAGGTGTTTGTGGTGAAAGGCTTCCCGTGGATCCCGAGCTTTGGGTGCGCTCCAATGGAATGAGAGGAAGTGCCTTGACTTTCCTGCCCGGTGGTATAGTATCCGCAAGTGAGGAATCAGAATTCAAGGGGAGGTCTTGAGTTATGGCAACACTGATGCTCGCCTGTTCATACCTTGCCGGCGCCGCTCAGATCATTGTGTATTATTTCCTTCTGCCGGACACGATCGCGACGCACTTCAACGCGTCGGGAGCGCCTGATTCATGGGGAGGGAAGACCGCGTACATCCTGGCGATGCTGCTGGTGCTGACATGCATGTCTCTGCTGTGGCCCCTCATTGCAATTGTCCTGAAAAAGGTCCCCGTCAGGTTTATCAGCATGCCCAACAGGGAGTACTGGTTTTCCGAAGAGAGAAGGGACTCGGCAGTGTCGATGATTGCGAAATACCTTTTCCTGATGGGGGCGTCCACCAATGTCCTGCTCATCGCTGTGAATTTCCTGACATTCTCCGCGAATACGCATGCTGATGTGCGGTTGAACACGCTGCAGACCACTGTCTCCCTGGGCCTGTACTGTGCCGTTCTGGCGCTCATCATCGCCGCCATGATCGTGCGATTCAGGAAAAGGGACGCGTGAAGGAAGGCTTTTCCCGCCGCACCGTCCGCGGCATTTCTGCTTGACACCGGGCGCCCGCGCGGGCACTCTCGTCGTGCCCTGGGCGATTTATTCCCGCCGGAAATGACATGAACATTGAACTTGAATCAAAACTGCCTGGCGTCGGCGTGACCATCTTCACGGTCATGTCGCGGCTCGCCGCGGAGCACGGCGCCATCAACCTGTCGCAGGGATTTCCCGATTTCGAAGTCGATGACGATCTCATCGGGCTTGTGCACCGGCACATGCGCGAGGGGAGAAACCAGTACGCGCCCATGCAGGGAGTGATGGCGCTGCGCGAAAGGATCGCCGAAAAGACGCGCGTGCTGTACGGCGCCGTGTACGATCCGGCGACGGAAATCACGGTGACGTCGGGCGCCACCGAAGCGCTCTTCGCGGCGATCGCCTCGGTGGTGCGTCCCGGCGACGAGGTGATCGTCTTCGAGCCGGCCTACGACTCGTACGTGCCGGCAATCACGCTCGCGGGCGGCTCTCCCGTGTACTGCCGGTTGCGCCATCCCGGATACTCCATCGACTGGGACGAAGTCAAAGACGCGATCACGCCCCGCACCAGGCTTGTGGTGATCAACTCGCCGCACAATCCGGCGGGCTCGGTGCTGTCCGCCTCCGACCTCGACGCACTCGCGGACGTCGTTGCGGGCGCCGGCGTCATGGTCCTCAGCGACGAAGTGTACGAGCACATCATCTTCGACGGCGCGCGCCATGAGAGCATGGCGCGACGTCCCGAGCTCGCCGCGCGCAGCTTTGTCGTGAGCTCGTTCGGGAAGACATACCACACTACCGGCTGGAAGGTGGGCTACTGCCTGGCGCCGGCGGCGCTTTCGGCGGAGTTCCAGAA
>CAZPZJ010000034.1:21241-22854 GCA_964591055.1 uncultured Leptospiraceae bacterium | reverse complement strand
TTCGAACACCATGTCGATGAATCCGCGCAGGTAGCCCCGTACCGGGCTGAAGCCGAGTTTTTCAAGCATCGCGCCGATTCCCCGCGCGTCGTCACGGCTTTTCCATGGATCGAGAACCTCAGCAAGCCCTTCCATGGTAAGCTCGCACACAGGAAGGTAAAACTCCATTTCATGCAGCCGCCCGCCCTTCGCGATATCGGCCAGTCGCAGCGCGGTTTCACCCGCCGGTATCGCTGCCGTGATCACCTTTTCCACCGTCTCGAAAACCACCCCGGCCCATTCGTGGGAGATGCCGTAGGTTCTCAGGGCGCTCTCGATCACCTCATTGACGGATTCAGGCTGGAGGTCGAAATCAATCTTTTCGAAAATCGCGTGAAAGCAGCTGCCCGCCTCCGCGCCCGAGGGAAAGGTGTGGATGCTCATTTCGAAACAGTCCTCTTCGGGAAGAGGCCGGGGAGCCGCGTCCACATCCCTGTGGTCATCACCACGCGCCGACTGCGCCATCAGGGACGAATAGCTCGCCAGCGTAGCATCAAAGCTGATAGTCCCGATAAAGCTCCGCACGTCTAGCCCGGTTCCTGCATCCTCGCTCTGAACGACGCTGACCCCTTCGTCCGGAGAGATCATCCTCACCGAGATGCCCCGGGGTGAGCGCATGGCGCATCTCTCCACCGCAGCCTTCATGTCGTCCCAGTTCGTCACCGGCAGAGGCTGTTCACCCGTCGAATCATCCTCCGCATCGCGGTTGAGCAGCCAAGCCGGGGCGCTGTACTCAGAGCCGTTGACGGAGCCCCAGACCGCAATGCAGCGGCATTTCGCCCGTGTCAACGCCACGTAGGCGAGGCGCACGTTTTCTGCAAGTTTCTCCCTGTCCGCCATCCGCCGGTATTCGTCATTACCGCTGCCAAGGTCGAGGACCGGACGGTAATCCGGCGGATGGTGGAACGTGATCTCTCTGCGCTTCTCAGGGCCGGCGTCCCAGAGAAAGGGGCAGAAGACGATCGGAAATTCCAGCCCTTTGCTCCTGTGCACGGTGATCAGCGTCACCGCGTTCTCATCGGTCTCAAGCCGTATGGTCTGCTCGTCGGCGTTCCCGGGATCTGCGATGCGCTCGCGCAGCCATTTGAGCAGCGATTCCATGCCCTGCAGCCCTTCCGATTCAGCACGGTGAACGAGCTCGGCGCACTGGTTGAAGTTGGTGTACCGCCTCTCGCCGTCGGGAAACGCGAGCGTCCTGGGAGCGGATTTCTCCCGGCGCACCAGCGCGCGGTACATCGCCATGAAACCTCCGGCAGCCCATTCGTGGTGATAGTCGTGGAAGCGCTCCATAACGCCTTCACGGAATTCCTCGTCAGCAACCATGCGGTGTATGTCGCTCGCGTTCATGCCGACAAGCATGGTGGCGCATGCCGAGCGCACGGTGCTCTCCGCCGAGGGATCGGCCGCCGCTTCCATGATTGCACGCAGTTCCAGCGCCTCATCGGTTTGAAACACGCTTCCCGCGCCGTACACGATGCCGGGCACGCCGAAATCTCTAAGCCTCTCCTGCATGCGGGCGGCCTGATCGTTGGTCTTGACCAGCACCGCGATGTCGCGCGCAGTGACCGGCCTTG
>CAZPZJ010000034.1:0-21141 GCA_964591055.1 uncultured Leptospiraceae bacterium | reverse complement strand
ACGAACGGGTTGGGCGCGTTGGAAAACACGGTGTTCACGGCCTCGACGAGCAGCGGGGCGGTCCTCCAGTTTTTCATGAGCGTAAAGTGCTCCTTCGCTTTTTCCCTTGCGTTGAGATACGCGAAAATGTCTGCGCTCCTGAAGCCGTAAATGGCCTGCTTGGGATCCCCGATCAGGAAGAGCGCCGACGGCTCGCCGGAAAAAATGCCGGTGAATATGCGGTACTGGAGCGGGTCGGTGTCCTGGAACTCGTCGATGAGCGCCGCGTGGAAGCGGTTCCTGACTGCCGCGGCGAACAGGGCCCCCGCCGGACCGTCGATCGCGGCGTGCGTATCGGCGATCAGGTCGTCGAATGTCCTGACGTTGCTCTCTCTCTTGCGGCGCTCCACCTCTTTTGAGATGAACGCGAAGAGGTTCCTTTTGAACGTGAGCTCAAAGCGGCTCATGACTTCTCTGAAGCCGCATCGAGCGCGGCAGAGGCCCTCCATCACATCGAACACGGGATGCGAGGGCGGTGAAAAGCCTTTGTTGGCCTTAAGGGACGATGCCGCGAATTTTTCGATATTCGCACAATCCTCTTCCGGGATTCCGGCTTCGAAATATTTGTCCGCACCGTGCGCCCAGTCCGGGATGTTCGCCACCCTGTACTGGGACCGGTTGAGCCCCTCGTAGTTCATCAGCAGATCGACCGCTTCGCTCCCCCGTAAAGACCACACTTCCCGCGCCCTTTCGTACTCCTCGAGTAACACCGCATAGGCTGATCCCACGTCACGCTCATTCGCTGAAACATCGTCAGGTATTATTGCAAATGAAGGATCGTTGGAGCGCATCCCCGCGAGGTTGAACAGTGCTTCCAATCCCTTACCCTTCCCGAGGAACCCCTTCAGGCAGTATTCAGGCAGGTGAAGCGCGCTGACGCGCCAGTAGTCCTCCACCGCACCGCGGAGCATCTCCTGCTGGTCGGCGGCGAGCTCGGTATTGAAGAGCGATCCGCTCTCGAACGCGAACTCGGCGAGCATTCGCTGGCAGAAGCCGTGGATGGTGTAGATGCTCACTTCGTCGAACTCGCGCAGCGCGTTCCTGAGCACCGGTTCGTACCCGGCGCTTCGCTCTCCGGGATCGCCGAAGGCCGCCTGAATTTCATGGAATGTTTTTATCTCGTCATCGTTATGCTCATCGGGCATGACGCCTGCGTACAGGTCGGCCGCCCTGCGGACCAGCAGGCGGATGCGGTCCCGGAGCTCAGCGGTCGCGGCGGTCGTGAACGTCACGACAAGTATCTGCCGCACCTCAAGGCGGCGCTCGATCAGCAGCCTGAGATAGAGCCAGGCGATCGCGTAGGTCTTGCCGGTGCCCGCGCTCGCCTCGATCAGGCAGCTTCCCGAAAGAGGGCCTGTCATCGCGTCAAACCGCTTCATGCGCCCTCCACCGTCTGGCATTCAAGCATCGGCCCGAGGATCGAGCAGGCGACCTCAATGAAACCGCCGTCCAGCGGATCGGTGTGGCCGAAGCAGCGCTTTATGTAGAAATCGGCGCTCTCCGCCTCTCTGCCGCCATATCCCCCGTGCCATTCCCCGTACGCGCTGCGAATTGCTGAATCACTGTCTTTTCCCGACTGTATCGCCTCCGCGCAGGCGAGCGAAGCGCGCGGGAAAAAGGGAATCGGCCGCGTCATGCCCAGGTCATACCAGCCGAGCAGCCCTGCGAGCGCATCCTCCGCCCCGGCGTACGGCTCCATCGTCATCGTTGCATCGCGTGTTAGAAACATGGTTCGCACGGATTTTCCGCACGCGTTCAGCACGCAGTGCGTGATCCAGGCGCTGAGCCTGTCAACCGCGCGGAGCTTTCCCATGCGGAAGATCAACGCCCCTCCCGGCCACAGGTCGCTGATTTCGCCGGTGAGGCGGTGCGCCCCGATGGTGATATCCACAGGACTTCTTTCCGCGGGCGAATCGCCGCGAATCTCCCGCACCCGATTCGCCATGTCCCGCGCTTCGGCCGTCATGGGGCGCAACGCAATCACTCCTGCGCCGCCGTGCGGAAGCTCGCCCCTTGCCCTGAATCGCTCCAGCGCGGCGTCATCCCCGCCGTGCTCAAGGAATCGGCGAAGCATTTCATTCTCAATTTGATAACGGGTGAGGCCGTCAATCTCGAAAGGCTCGCTGTCCTTAAGTCCCTCCGATTCGCGCCTCTCCACGATGCCGAGACGCCGCTCCAGTAGCGCACGGCAGGGATTCTGGAAAAACCGCACCAATTCGTCAACCGACACCCCGTCCCCGCGCTCCGGCTGCGGCAACGCATCATTGAAAAAAGGCGGCGCTAATCGCATCCCGCCATAGCGCGCCTTCGCCGCCGCGTGCCTGTCGGATGAATATGTGAAAAGCCTTCCGCCGGATTGAAAATACTCAAGGCTGAAGGGCTGCAGGCGGTGGTTGAAGGTGATCGATCCGCTCGCAGGCCCGCCGTTCATCGCGTACCCGCGGTCGATGCAGTCGCACAGCTCGCTCACCAGCACCGAAGGCGGGATCAGCCTGTTGTCGATGATGTTTCTGCCCACGTAGCTCAGGTAGAGCCTCTCTCGGGCGGATATCATCGCCTCGAGAAAGACATAGCGGTCGTCAAGCCGCGGGGAGCGGTCGCCCGGGCGGTAATCGCCCCGCAGCAGGTTGAACGCCGCAGCGCCTTCCTGGTGGGGATACGCCCCGTCATTCAAGCCGAGCAGACAGATCACGCGAAACGGTATGCTTCTCATCGGCAGCATGGAGCAGAAGGTGATCCCTCCCCGCAGGAAGGTCCCTCCGGACGCCGGCTCGCCCGCCTCCATCATCATCCAGTACGCGACCACCCGCATATCCACCGGATCCACGCACCCTGACTCATCTTTCAGCTTCCGCAGCGCGAGCGCCCTTTCGCGCAGCGCGCGTATCACGCCGTCATCGTCTCCCGCCCCGAAAAAGCCCTCGATCATTTCGACGAGCAAATCACTCCACTCATCGAGGCTTCGCTCCCGGCGAAGGGCGCTTACCCGGCCGACAAGGACCTCAATGAAATTCAGGAAGTTTCCCAGCAGTTCCGTTTCAGCCCCTTCAATCATGCCGTAGGGGGCGATCCCCTGAAAAAGCCTGCCGTCTCCCTCGGGCAGCGCGACTCCCAGCAGCATGCGGTCGATGCCGGCCATCCAGGTGTTCTCCCGGTACGGCGGCAGGTTTTTCGTGCGCCTGTCGTCCTCATCGACACCCCAGCGTATCCGGGTATCGGCAATCCAGCGGCGGACGGTCGGCAGGTCGTTTTCCCCGATCCCGAACCTCCGCGCAAGCTCGGGACACTCAAGGAGCTCCGCCACCGCGCTCGCCTGAAAACGCCCGTCCGCCAGCGTGAGAATGCCGTGAAACGCCGACGCAACCCGCGACGCGTTCACCATCCGCCTGTCGGCGATCGAATACGGCATCGAGTGCGACGGTTCGGACGGATCGCCGAACACCGCATTGATGAACGGGAGATAGGTTTCGATGTCGGGCGTCATCACGCAGATGTCCCTCGGCTCAAGGTACTTTATTCCCTCGAAACAGGAGAGCAGGAAATCATGCAGCGATTCCACCTCTCGCATGGCGCTGTGGCAGCAGTGTATCGTGAGCGAGCAATCCTCCGCCGGCAATTCCGTTACGCCGTCGCTTCCGGATTCCTTCATGTCGAAGATGTCCGACTGGATCATCGAAAGCAGGCTTCGCCTTTCAGGCGCGACGCTGTCCCGATCTTCGCTGACGTGATCACAGCCATTATTGATAAGAAGGGTAAGGAAGTCCCTTCCCAGTATCCCCAGGGACGCGAGCAGGCTGTTGCCCTGCTCATAGTGAAGGTCTTCAAACGAAAGCTGCCTTTCATGCGCGAGCTTTTCAATTCTCGCGGCCTTCTTCGGGGTGATAAGATCGCCCCAGTAGCCGGGAGTGGGGCTGAGCATGAACACGCGCACTTCGACAAAGGCGGAAATCGCCGCCAGCACCTCCACGTGAAAGGAGGGCAGCGATGAAACGCCGAAAAGCGACAGGTGTGAGGGGAAATCTCCCCGCGGGAAGCCGCCCGACTCGTTGAGCGCCCTGATGAAGCGCTGTTTCAGGTCAACGCGCGCCGGGCCTGGATTGTCACGGCGAAGCACCCTCCACAGCGCAGCCTGCCAGTGGTCGCCCTCGCCCGCTTCCCACGCGGCGAGGAGGGACGGCCGGTACATGGCGTACTGGTCAAGCGAATCGGCGATTTCATGGGCAAGCTGGTAGCGCCGCAGCAGGTCGCCGGGATCGGACAGGTATTTCGAGGGAGCCTCGAAGCCTTTCATGCCCGCGCATGAAGGGAGCAGCGAGTACACGCGCCAGGCGAGCAGCTCTTTACGGTACGGGTCGTCTTCTGGCATGTCGGGGATCAGCGATCGGAACGCGCGCCACACCAGCGCGTTGGGATAGGGAAACTCGACATTGGCGCACACACCCAGGCTGTCCGCAATCCGCATGGAAAGCCATTTCTCCATGCCCTTGCTCTGCACCATCACCGTCTCCGCTGCCAGCGGATCGTCGCTCGCATTGCGCATGGTCTCGGCAAGACGCCCGGCAAGCGTTTCAAGCCTGTTGCTCATGTAAAGGTAGAGTCCCGGCATAAAATGGGCCGCCTCCAGTCGCGATTGCCCGAATAATAGTCATGAAAGAATTCCGGTCAACCCGATTTTACTTGCGAAAAACCGCCCCTTTCATAGGATTGTCCCGAAATTGCACATCTCACAATCAAGGACGCCCATGACCCCGAACCGGAAGACGCTGCTTCTCGTCGAAGACGAAGCGGTAATCGCAATCAGCGAAGCGGAAACGCTGCGCAAGATGGGCTTTTCCGTTGTTACGGCCACCACCGGCGAGCGGGCGATCGAGATCGTGCACAGCGGGCGTGACATCGACCTCATTCTCATGGACATCGACCTTGGCAGGGGAATGAGCGGCATCCGCGCCGCGGAAATCATCCAGGCCGAACACGACATCCCCGTGCTTTTCCTCTCCAGCCACACCGAGCCGGAAATAGTCAACAGCACCGACACAATCACCTCGTACGGCTACGTGGTCAAGAACCTCGGGGAGACGGTGCTGGTCGCTTCCATCAAGATGGCGTTCAGGCTTCATGAGGCCAACAGGAAGCTCAAACAGCGCGAAGACAGGCTGATCAAGTCGCTCAACGAGCGTCGGCAATCGGCCATCGCGCTCAGGGAAAGCGAGGAGCGTTTCAGGGCGCTTGTTCAGAACATGGAGGATTTTGTCGTCATAATGAAACCGGACGGCAGTGTCACGTATGAAAACCCCATGATTCCATGCAAGTTCGGCTACTCCATGGTGGGGAAAAACGTCTTTGAGATCATCCACCCCGACGATATCCAAAACGCCCTCGAGGGTCTTGACAGGGTGAAGCTCAACATGAATCTGCACATCCCCTCGTATTTCCGCGCCAGGCGTCACGATGATTCGTGGCTGTACCTGGAATCCCTGTCGACAAACCTCGTATCCAACAAGTACATCAATGGCATCCTTGTCTTCTGCCGCGACGTCACCGAAAGGAAGAAGGCGGAGGAGGCGCTGCGCGTCAGCGAGGAGAACTTCCGCAACATATTCAACAACGCCATCGAGGGCATTTACCAGACAACGCCCGAAGGCAGCTTTATCAACGTGAATCCCGCATACGCGAAAACATTCGGCTACCCGACTCCCGAAGATATAATGCACGAAGTGACCGACCTTAAACGCCAGCTGTACGCCAACCCGGCCGATCGGGAAAAGCTGATCAGCATGTTCGAAGATCAGGACAATGTCGAGGGATTTGAAGCGGAAGGGATATGCCGTGACGGCGCCCGCAGGTGGATATCGATCAACGCCAGCGCCATCCGCTGCCCGGCGGGAAAATTGAAATACATCACGGGCACCATCATCGACATCACCGAGCGCAAGCTTGCGGAGAGTGCGCTCGCCCAGTCCCACGACGCCAACAGGGTGCTTTTGCGCGAGCTCCAGCACCGCGTCAAGAACAGCCTCTCCATCATCACGGGACTCATCGGGATCGAATCCTCGCGCATGGCCGATCCGCAACTGGCCGAAGTGCTGACGCACCTTCGAAACCGCGTGGGCTCGCTGTCCGACCTCTACGACCTGCTGTTCCGTTCGCAGGAGGTCAGCGAGACACGGCTGGACGTGTACATCGAGCAGGTCAGCCGCTCGCTGCTCGATTCGTATTCGCTCAATCCCGGAAGGATCACACTGGCGCTCGACCTCGATGAAATCACCATCGACGTGAAGCGTGCGATGCCCATAGGTCTCATCGTCAACGAACTGCTCACCAATTCATTGAAATACGCCTACCCCGAGCCCATGAAGGGGGAAATCCGCGTCTCCCTGCGCGGAAACAGCGGCGCCATAGCGCTTGGCGTTTCCGACGACGGAGTCGGGCTTCCCGCGACATACGATCCCGACGCGAACGCAAGCACGGGGCTCAGCCTTGTTATGATGCTCGCATCCCAGATAGACGCCGGGTTCGAGTTCAAAACCGGGTGCGGTGCTGCGTTTCTGGTTTCAATTCCGGCTCTCAGGTGATCCGCGCGCAGCCTGCCTGACTGTCGCGTCTGCATACTCCCTTCGATTCGGGGCGCATTCCGCCTCCATCTCTCCGTAAAAAGAGTTGTCGCCTTTTGCGCATCAGTGAGATAATCACTGCGGCCATGAAAAAAAATGGAATAAAAACGGTTTCCGATTCGTCTAAAAAGAAAGCGCCCGGAGCGATGAACGCCCCTGATGACACAGCGCTCCTGGATCTTGTGTCGAGCGACCGTGACAGGGGCCTTGAAGAGATTATAAGGGCATACTATCCCCTCGTGACGGGCGTGTGCCGGTCGTTCCTGGGCGACGAAGACGACGCCCGTGACAGGGCGCAGGACATCTGCCTGAAAATACTCGACGGCCTTGACAGTTTTAAAAGAAGTTCGTCGCTCAAGACGTGGATATACCGTATCAGCGTGAACGCCTGCCTGGATGAGCTCAGGTCGAGGAAACGGCGCGACGCGGACCGCATTGAAGGTACCGTTCACGACCGCGATTTTCACGGCGATCATGACAGCAAGGAGATGGCCCGCGCCGTGAGGAGCGCGCTGGACAGGCTGCCGGCGAAAGACCGTGCGGTCATCATACTCAAGGAGTTCGAGGGAAAAAGATACCGTGAAATCGCGGACATCCTCGGCTGCTCAATCGGGACGGTGGAATCGCGCCTTCACCGGGCGAGAGAAAAGCTTGCGAGGATGCTCGAGCCGCTGATTAGAAGCGAGGACTCAGATGAAGTGCGGAATAAACCTTAAACAGATGCAACGCTACAGCGACGGCGAAAGCCGCACAGCGCGGGAGAGAGAAGCGGTGGAGGCGCACCTTTCCGCGTGCGGGGAGTGCAGACGCCGCCTCGCCGCAATGCGCCGCATGAGCGATTTTATTTCCCTCTGCGCCCCACCGGGTCCCGCGCTGAGTGAAGAGCCGTCGCCGGCGCTCCTCCGGGCGATCCGTCTCGAATGGCAGGCGCGCCGGCAGGACCATGAAACGGGACGCTTTCCATCATTTCCGCGGCTCATCCCGGCCGCGGCATCCTTCGCGGCCGCGGTGCTGATCGCCGCAACCGCGTTGATGCTCAGGATAAACGGAGACAACATGCTGACCGGATACCTGTTGCACGGGCTCAACGATTCGGACATGATCTGCCTGTCGCCCGGTTATCCCTGCGGCCCCCGGCAGGACGGCCAATAATCACGCAGTGAGGCATCATCATGAAACCAGTACCGCAACGTGCCGTATTGCCGTTACTTGCGCTCTCCCTGGCGCTGGGTTTCTTCGCGGGAGCGATGGCCGACCGCTTCTATATCAACCGTAACTTTCACCGGTTCGCCCGCTCGCATTTCATACGAGAGATCGATCGCAGGGGGCCCGAGATGTTCCTCAATCCCGGCGTGAAAGGCCGCCCGCCGGGCAATGTCCGGGAAGACCACGGGATGTTCAAGGAAAAGGCACTGCGCCAGCTCACGACGCGCCTGCGCCTCACGGACGCACAGCAGCGCTCCATCGGCGAAGTGATGGAATTTCACCGGAGGAGCGTCGACGCGAGAAAGGAGCTTTTCTTCAGAGAGCTCCGCTTCATCGTCGACCGCACCAGCGCGGAGATAGAGCACCTTCTCAGCGAAGAGCAGCGCGTTGAGTTTGTAAAGCTCATGGAGCGGGGGCGCAGCGTCCATTCCGCGCCACCGCCTCCTTGACGCGCTGCCGCACGCGATGACGGCATTCAACGATACAGCATGGAACGAGTATTGCCAATGAAATCATCATGCAGGGGCCATCGCCCCCGATCAATTTTAAAATTGCCGCCCTGGAGCGCTCCACGGCTCAATGCGGCCGTCGCTGCGATCATGGCGGCGGCAGTATTCTTCGCCGCGGCTTCCCGCCCGCTCCCTGCCGTAGGCGCGGCCGCCGGAGGCGAGCTTCGATGGGAGGACTGCGTCGCCATGGCGAAGGCGAACCATCCCGACATCATCTCCGCAAGGGAGAAGATTGAGCTGGCGCGGGCCAGCCGCGGGATAGAGCGAAGCGCCATGCTCCCCCAGATCAGCACCAGTCTCGGCGTGCAGCGGTCAAAGAGCGATACCGGATCAGGGACCGGCGACAATTCCGCAAAGAATACCTACTCATACGGCATCGAGGGATCGCAGCTTCTGTTCGACGGCGGAAGGGCCATCTTTGACACCAGGGGCGCGTCCGCTCAGATACGGCAGGCCGTCTACAGCGGCATGGGAACCTCGGCCACGGTGAGACTGAACCTGCGATCCGCGTTCATCGATCTGCTGATCGCGCAGGAAAACGTCTCCATCGTAAAATACATCCTCGACAGGAGGATCATGAATCTCAACCTCGTCAGGATGCGACACAACGCCGGCAGGGAACACCGCGGCTCGCTGATGACGGCGGAGGTCAACCTGGCGCAGGCCCGCGCCGAGCACGACCAGGCGCTGCGTTCCATCTCGCTGTACCGACACGAGCTTGCGCGAGAGATGGGGCTGAAGCGGTGGGAGGATTTCTCGGTCACGGGGGAGATCGCGGTCCCCCTGATCGCCAGGAAGACTCCGGACTTCAATTCGCTTGCCAGGCACAATCCCTCGGTGCTCCAGGCGGAAACGCAGATCGAGTACGCCGACTACGCGAGGAAATCCACGTACTCGGATTACGCGCCGCAGGTGTACGGCACCGCGAGCGCAGGAAAGAGCGGCGATTCATGGCCGCCGTCGGAAAACACCTGGAACGCCGGGGTTTCCCTCACGCTCCCCCTCATCAAAGGCGGCGAGCGAATATACCAGAACTCGAAAGCCGAGGCGGCGTACCGCCAGGCCGTCGCCGACAGGGACAGCGCCCTGAGCTCGGCGTCCCTGGCCCTTGCAAGAAAATGGACCGCCCTCCTCTACGCCATCGACCAGTGCAAAGTCAGGGAAAAATCGCTGCTCGCCTCTGAAGAGCGCTCACGGATCGCACAGGCGCGCTATAATATTGGAGATATCACCTTTGACAACTGGATTATCATCGAGAACGAGCTTGTTGACGCGAAGAAAAACTATCTGAACGCCCGTGCGTCGGTGCTTGACGCCGAGGCGGAATGGCACAACTCGCAGGGAGTGACACTGGACAATGACACGAGAGAATAGGCGTTCACATTCACACTTCGCCCTTATCGCAGCGGTCTTTTCGGCGCTGCTGTTTCCGGGCTGCGGCGGCGGCACGCGGGAAGCCGCCAGCATTGTGCTGCCCGTTCGCGACACCGTGACAAAGTACATCTCGACAACCGGCACCGTCAAGCCGAAGAACCGCCTTGAAATCAATCCCACCATCGCCGGGCGTGTCGAGAGCGTCCTCGTCGTGGAGGGTCAGCATGTGAACCGCGGGCAGACCATGGCATGGATGAGCTCGACGGAGCGCGCATCCCTCATCGATGCGGCGCGCACCCAGGGCGACAAAGAGCTGAAATACTGGGAAAGCGTCTACAGGCCCACGCCCGTCGTGGCGCCCATCTCCGGCACGGTCATCGTGCGGAGCATCGAGCCCGGGCAGACGGTGACCACCTCCACCGTCATGCTGGTGCTCGCGGACAGGCTTGTCGTCAAGGCCAACGTGGACGAGACGGACATCGGCTCCGTGAAACTCGGCATGCGCGCCGAGCTCAGCCTCGACTCGTACCCCGACGTGAAGGTAAGCGGCAAGGTGCACCACATCGCATACGAATCGACCATCACCAACAACGTGACCATGTACGTGGTCGACATTGCGCCCGACACGATCCCGCAGGTGTTCCGCTCCGGCATGAGCGCCACAATCAACATCATTGAAACGGAAAAGCCGAACGCCCTTCTCGTTCCGATGAGCGCGGTGACCATGGAAGGCAACTACAACTACGTGCTTGTTGAAACCGGGAAAGGCGCGCAGCCCCGACGCCAGAACGTCACGCTCGGCATCGTGGACAACACCATGGTTGAGATTGTCTCAGGCCTCACCGGCAACGAGCGCCTCGTTGTGACCGATAAAACCGTCGGCCAGGCCTCGAAGGCCGAGAAAAAGAATCCTTTCATGCCGACACCACCGGGCAGAAAAAAAAGCGGCGCCAAACCATGATAGAGCTGAAAAACGTCACGCGGGTATACGCGACCGGTAAAGTCAACGTCAGGGCGCTTGACGGGGTCAACCTCACCATCCGGGAAGGCGAGTATGTGGCGATCATGGGCCAGTCGGGCTCGGGGAAGTCCACCCTGCTCAACATCCTCGGATTTCTCGACAAGCCTGACAGCGGCAAATACCTGTTTTACGGCCGCGACATCACCGGTCTTTCCGACGACCAGCTCTCAACCCTGCGAAACCGCGTGGCGGGTTTCGTGTTCCAGCAGTTCAACCTGCTTCCGAGGCTTTCAGCGGTCCAGAACGCCGCGCTGCCGCTGGTGTACTCGGGAAGGCGCGACACCGACGGCGATTCGAGGGCACGCCTCGCAGACGTGGGGCTCGCCGCCCGCGCCGAGCACCTTCCGGGCGAGCTTTCGGGCGGGGAGCAGCAGCGCGTCGCGATCGCCCGCTCGCTGGTCAACAGCCCGGTCGTGATCTTCGCCGACGAGCCCACCGGCAACCTCGACACCCGAAGCGAAGACGAGATCATGAATATCCTCGAAAAGCTCAACGCCGGGGGCAGAACGATCATCATGGTCACCCACGAACAGGAAATCGCGAAGCGAGCGCGGAGGATCATCCGCATGCGCGATGGTGCAATCATTTCCGACGAGACGCGCGGCCGGCGCATAAAACCCGCCGAAACCGGTGAAAACGCTCCCGCGGATCGCGCATTCAGCCTGCCCCACTCGTCCGCGGCGAGGGCGGAGTTCCTGGATTACCTACGCCAGGCCATCGGATCCATCTTCTCCCACAAGCTGCGGTCCATGCTCTCCATCATGGGAATACTCATCGGCGTCGCCGCCGTCATCTCGATGATGGCGCTGGGCGAAGGGGCCAAACAGGCAATGGCCGAGAAGCTGAGCTCCCTCGGCTCCAACATTCTCACGGTGCGCGCCGGGGCGAGGCATTCGGGCGGGGTGAGGCTTGAGTCCGGGAACGTCGCCCGCCTTACGATGGAGGACTGCGCCGAGCTCACCAGGATTTCCGCCGTCACCGGCGTGTCCCCCACCGTTTCCGACCGCGCCCAGCTGGTAGCATTCGGCAACAACTGGAACTCGCGCGTCCAGGGCGTCGCTGTGGATTACGAAACCATTCGCTCGTCCACCCCCACATCGGGACGTTTTTTTACCGCCGGGGAACAGCGCTCGCGGGCGAAGGTCGCGCTGGTGGGAGCCACCGTGGCAAGAGAGCTTTTCAAGGGCGTCAATCCCGTGGGACAGACCATCAAGATCAACCGCATCAACTTTCTGGTCATCGGGATCCTCCCCGTCAAGGGACAGGCGTTCAGGATGGACCAGGACGACATGGTGATCATTCCGGTTACCACGGCCATGTACCGCCTCCTGGGGAGGACCCACGTCGATTCAATTGACGTGCAGGTTGCCTCCCAGGAGCTCATCGAATCGGCCAAGGACTCCATAACGCGCATACTCAACCGCAGGCACCGGGCCGAACGGGAAAACGGTGACGAGGACGCGTTCGAGATCATGGACCTTTCCGAGATACGCCAGGCTATTTCAAGCACCACGGGTACGATGAGCCTTCTCCTCGGCATCGTCGCGGCGATTTCCCTGCTGGTGGGCGGGATCGGCATCATGAACATCATGCTGGTGTCGGTCAAGGAGCGAGTCAAGGAGATAGGGCTTCGCAAAGCGATCGGCGCGCGCACACGCGATATACGGCTTCAGTTCCTGATCGAATCCGCGCTGCTCACCTTCACGGGGGGAATCGCGGGAATCGCAACAGGCGTCATCATCACGGTGCTCATCACCGTGTTCGCTGGATGGTCGGTTGTCATCTCGGCGTTCTCCATCATCCTCTCAACCACGGTGTCCATCCTGATCGGCATCGCCTTCGGGCTGTGGCCCGCCATCCAGGCGTCCAACCTCAATCCCATCGAGGCGCTGCGCTACGAGTAGCGGCGGCATGTGCTTTCATGCATCTTGCCTGATTACGAATCAGAACATCGCCAACGCTGACCGGACTGCGGAACGCTTCAGGACTCACCACAATAGCCCATGTTATTGCTTTCATAAATCCAACTGTCATGCGCACATACCGTACGCCGGATTGTAATAATTGGTAATAATATGTAGTTATGTGAATTATTATGTTTTTATTGTATTTATTTTGAATTTTATCTTTGACAAAACATGTCAGATTCACCGTATTGAAAAATGTTTCAAAATCATACAAATATCACAATTCTTTTACCACACGGGAGGCATTTATATGAAACGACTTATTCTCATATCGTTTCTGCTGATCATGGCCTCAGCCGCCGCGCTGTTCGCCCAGGATGCGGCGCAGCCCCAGGCGCAGGTCCAGCAGGAAACGAAGAAAGAAGTGAAACAGCCGGCGTCCAACGGCACCACCGCGTTCACGCTGGGTGAGATAGTGGTGCGCGACAGGAACATCCCCAACATCGAGGATGCGTCGACAACCACCGACATCAGCGGCAAGGACATCGAAAACCGCGGTGACAAATCGCTTGCCGACACGCTCCAGATGGTTCCGGGGCTCACGGTTTCCCAGCACGCAAAAGGCTTTACCGGTTTTCAGATGAGAGGTCAGGACCATGAGAAAGTCGCAATCCTCGTTGATGGAATTCCTATTCTTGATCCGTACTACGGCGGCAATAACATCGACATCTCGACGATTCCGGTTTCCAATGTGTCACGAGTGGTCGTCAACCGCGGAGCAACTTCCGCGCTCTACGGAGCACTTGGAGCCATTGGCTCAATCAACATCATCACCAAGAAGCCCGAAAAGCTCACCGCCGCCGCGAAGGTGGAGTACGGACAGCACCAGAACTACACCATCAACGCCGAGGCGGGAGCCCCAATAGGTAATTTCTATGCCTGGGTAACGGCTTCCATGCAGAACTCCAACGGCTATGAAATATCAGGAAAACTCGACAGGAGCGAGCGCAAGGCATGGTTTGATAAGCTTGTGAGCTACAGAGCCTACAGCCCGGCTATTGACTATTCTTCTATTACCCTTAAAGCGCTCACCAACTATCTTGATGACGACGGAGTATGGAACAACACTTCATACCGAAAGTACTCAGCGAATGCGCGCTTGGGATACAATTTTTCTAATGACCTTGAAGCTGGCGTGTCAGTTTCCTGGTACAACAACAAGATACATTCGAACACCTTTCAGGACAATTCACTTGCTTCATTTGGATATGTAAAAAAAGGTGTTTATACTGATGACTGGTCAGAGCCAACAACTGTAAACGCTGACAGTAAAAAAGCAATCTTTACCAACCGCGCCTTCAACTGGCCTGAAGATACGCGGCTCTCAATCGCACCCTACGTCCGAGCCGAATTCGGCGATCTTAAAATAAGAGCCAACACCTTTTACGTGCGGCAGAGAAATAACCTTGAAGGATACTTCGACCAGGATCAGAACTCCAGCACGTGGATGTTCCCCGGATCGACCGCTTACGCTGGGCAGATTCAGTCGATTTTCGAGGAGCAGTCGTTTGGCTTCAACCTGCTGCCCAGCTACCAGATCAATTCCTGGAACAAGCTGAGCGCCGCAATCCATTACAGACTTGAGCAGCACAACAAGTATGAGAATGCGATCGGTTCGACATCAGTATTAGCTACAACGCTCGGCTCCGGTGATATTCATGTTCAGGAAATGGAGGCACATTATTTTACGGTTGCAGTAGAAGATCAGATGAATCTGAACACGGCAATCGGCGCACTGAACATAACGCTGGGTATATCGTATGACGCACAGAACTTCACTACGTTCCGATATTACGATGATACAGCAAATTCATTAACCAGCGGCACATTCATCGAGGATGATAATACAATCTGGGGCACTCGCGATTCATTTAATCCGGTAATCGCCGCATTATATGATCCCATCAAAGATTTTCTCAGAATACGCACAGCGTTTGCGATGAAAACGAACTTCCCAACCCTTGAAACATATAAGGATATTGGAGAGTTGATGGAAGAGACGCCAAATGCAGCACATGCAATTGAACCAGAACGCATCTATAGCTACAATGGCGGTTTCGAGCTTTTCTTTCTTAATAACGCTCTCAGCTTCCGCTGTGACTACTTCTATACTGTAGTGAAAGACAAGATCGAGTCTATATATGATCCCAATAGCAATTACGATATATATACGAATCTTGACAGCGTGGTTACTCAGGGAGTTGAGAACACCGTACAGGGAAGAATCGGTTCCTTGCCGGGTATCGCCTCAATAGAAGGCTCTTTGTCATACATATATACTCATGCTGAGAACCAGGATTCTTCAAGGGCTTCCTATGGTGAAGATGTCGAAGACGTCCCGCAGCATCAGTTTATCGCTCAGTTGATTGTGAACTTCATTACCAACACCAGTCTTACAATATGGGGAAGCCATACAAGAAACCAGCTCAAATATGTAATGGCTGCTGATCCCTCATCAACGAGTCCCGGCGTATACACTCAGGACGTTTACACCACCGTCGAGCTGCACAATCCCTTTATGCTGCACATCAAAGTCCAGCAGGACCTGCCGTTCAACACCTACGTATACGTAATGTGTAAAAACATTCTTGACGATTACGACGCGAATCCTTTCAATCCGGGTCCCGGAAGGATGTTCTATTTCGGCGGCGGCGGAAGGCTTTAAACGCACAATTACTCTCTTGCCGTTTGATTGCGGCGGGGACGGCTAAAGGGCCTCCCCGCCCTATCATTTTTATTACACTATCAACAAAGGGGTACACGCATGAAAATCCGCACACCCTTTCTTCTGTTCGCAGCACTCATACTCGCGATGCTTACGTCAATCAGCTGTTCCAAAAGCAAAATGGACATCATGGCGGTGACGGGCGCAACTCCCGGCTGGTTTGATGTCGATACGCCCCGCTCGTATTCGCTGACCGTAGACGGCATGGTGAAGCGCACCTACGTCTTCAACGCGACTGCGCTGAACGCCTTTCCCTCGGCGTGGCGCAGGACGAGGGAGCGCTCCGCGTCGGGCGAATTCCAGGGGACCTACGCATACACGGGCATTCCACTGATCGCCATCATGGACGGTATCGCCCCCCACAAGCCGAAAACCGCGGCGTTCGACCGGCCGCTGGACATGCTTGTCACCTTCACCTCAGCCGACGGCAAAAAGGCGCACTTCAGCTACGGCGAGCTCACCATGGTGGACGATTCCCTGCCGGTGATGCTTGCATTTGACCGCAGGCAGGTGCTTCCCACCGAGGACAAGGCGAAGGCAAGCTACACCCATAACCTGCACAAAGAAAACCTCACCGGGCTCCGCCTCATCTGCCCCGCCGATCCCGACACCACGCGCTATCTTGACAACGTGGTAAAGATCACCCTCGGGGAGATGGAAGTACCGTTCGCCGGAATTCCCGTCATGAAGAAGGGAGAGAAGTGCTCCTCTTCGGCCATCACGGCCGTGAGCGCGAAAGGATCCTCGCCCGTAAGCTTCGCCGGAGTGCCACGCGCTGACGCATCCTCGTGGATCCGCACCGGCCATGGAAGGGGCTTCAAGGGCATCTCAACCGCCTCGGGCTATTCGCTCAGGGAAACGCTCCGGAAAAACTTCCCCAACTGCGGAGAGAAGAATTTCTTCCTCTTTATCGCCTGTGACGGGTACCGGACGCTGTTCTCCGGCCGTGAAATATTCATGACCGAAGCCGGGCGCTCCATGATGATCATCGACACGCTCGACGGAAAAAAGTCCCCCAGCGGACCCATGCTCGGGCCAGTCGCCGACTACTTCGTGGACCGCGATGTATGGGGCCTTTCGCACATCGTGATGCTTGACGGCATCGAGTAATCGGGGGCGGACATGAATTTCAGCATGCATTATGTTCTTTTTTTCTCGCTTGCCCTGTACGCCTGCGCGGCGTGCGCGTATCTTTTCAGGGCCCGCAGGGCATCCATGGCGTTTCTCGTCATAGGTTTTGCCGCCCAGACCGTCTACCAGGTGTGGCGCGCTTTCATGACGGGAGCATTCATAGTCAACAACATTTTCGACCCTGTGCAGTTCCTGCCCTGGTGCATCGCCTTTCTCATTGTACTGAACATCTTCAATCCCGAACGCAGGGAGGAGTGGCTTTCGGCGATCATCATCCTCGCCCTCTTTTCCGCGTATACCGCCGTGTATCCCAAAGGCGTCATCCCCCCTACGCCCAAGAAAACCTGCCTCTGGGCCGCGGTGTTCTTTCTTACCGAGGTGATGGCTCATGCGCTCTTTTTCACGGGCGCATGGTTCGCCTGGCGGCAGAGGAAGAAACCCCAGGCTGAATGCTTTTATCACACGCTCATCATCTGGGGTTTTCTCATCTACAGCATCACCCAGGTGACGGGCGCGGTCTGGTCGTACGTGGGATGGGGAACTACGTTCAGATGGGGCACCCGCCATCTCTTCTCGGCGGTGATGTGGTGCTACTTCGCGCTGTACATACACCTTCGTTACATGCAGGAATGGGACAGCGGCAAACGCGCCCGGTTCGCGGCGGCAGGCGGGATATTTGTCCTCGTGCTCAGCTTCGCGTCGTACATCCACGAGATGTTCTTTCCCAGGATAGGAGGTTGATATGATACGCACGCTCTGGAACTTCCTGACAAGCATCAAGCTCACCTTCTACCTGATTGCGGCAATCACATTCTTCCTGTTCGCGGGAGGCAGTTTCTGCCTGTACGATTACGCCTTCTTCAATACGATGAACGGCGTTCCGATCCAGAGGTGGTTCATGGAACACGGGGTCCGTCACCTCTGGATGACATGGTGGATTCCGCTGCTTTTCCTGTGCTTTACGGGACTTGGCGCAAATCTGTTCGCGTGCGCCATTGACAGGATTGCGCAGCTCTGGCCTAAACGGAGCAAGCTGGGATTTTCACTGTTCTTCACACAGCTGATTCCCTCGCTGGTGCACCTGGTCTTCCTCGCGATCCTTGCTGGACACTTCCTCACGTTTACCGCGGGATACCAGGTCAGGATACCGGTCGCCGAGGGTCAGACCGTTACCGCGCCCGGTTTCGGCCCTGTCAGCTTCCACGCCATACAGAACATTTTCTATTCTGAAGGCACGATGCTCAGGGGGAGGAAAGCGCAGGTGGTTGTACATGCGACCATTGGCGGGACCGAACAGGTGAAGCTTGTCTTTGCCGACTACCTGTCCAGGGGATGCTACGCCCTGCACCTCGACATGAACATGCGTGAGGGCAAGGCCGCGCGGATTGAGCCGCGTCAGAAGCTTGATGAAACCTGCAACCAGTCCGAGCTCTACAACAAAAAGGCGCAGATGCGAGCAGAAGCGCCTCCCGTGCTGTACCTTCAGGTCACCCGCGATCCGGGACTTGCGCTGACCATCACGGGGCTTGCGCTCATCATTGCACTCATGGGATGGTATTTTTTCCAGGTGTATGCACGGCGGGGAAAACCCCAGGTCGATTAGCTCCCGGAAGGCAAAGCGCCTGTCTGAGCTTCAAGGGACAACCGATTTTGCCCGGAAACAAAACAGGGTGGCCGTTTAGCGGCCACCCTGTTTTTTACCAATTAATTGCTGTCCAAGCCGGGAACCGGATACGCCGGCACCCTCACTTTCTTTTCCTGTCAATTTCCATCTGGCGCAGCACTTTCCGGTCCGCCTTGCCCACCGGGGTTCGCGGGACCGACTCGACGAACTCGACAAATCTCGGAACCTTGTATGGCGCGAGCTGCTCCCGGCAGTACGCGATCACCTCTTCGGAGGTCATGGTCTGCCCCGGCTTGAGCGTGACAAACACCTTGACCGATTCGCCCTGCTTCTCGTCCGGCACTCCCACCGTGCAGGCCTCGCTCACCTTTGGATGTTTGAAGAGCACTTCGTCGATATCCCGCGGATACACGTTAAAGCCGCTGACGATGATCATGTCCTTTTTGCGGTCCATGATGAACACAAACCCTTCCTCATCGATCTTCACGATGTCGCCGGTGTACAGCCAACCGTCCTTGACCGCCTTGTCGGTTTCCTCTTTATTGTTCCAGTACTCGGTGATGATCTGCGGGCCGCGGCAGATGAGCTCTCCCAGCTCGCCGCGGGGCATCACCTTTGTGCCGGTATCAACATCAACCACCACCATGTCGGTGTCGGGCCAGATGATGCCGCAGCTTCCGAACTTGCGCTTGGTCCGCACGGGATTGACGGTGTAGATGTTGATGGTCTCGGACATCCCCGCGCCTTCGACGATCCTTCCGCCGGAGAGCCTCTCGAACTCCTCGAGCGTTCCCACCGCCAGCGGCGCCGATCCGCAGAAGATGCCCTTGATGGATCGTATCTTGGATTTCCCGATGTCGGGATGGTTGTTGAGCCCGATGATCATCGCCGGAACCGCCGCCCACAGGTTCGGCTCGTGCTTGTTGATGGCCTCCAACAGGTTGTCGGGAGTCGGCTGCGCAACCAGGATGATGGTGCCGCCCCGGTACAGGCACACGTTGACATTGGCGTTATACCCGTAGATGTGGTTGAGCGGAATGGCGCACAGCGTCCGGAAATCCTCTGGCGGCACCGCCACGCCCAGCCACTCGGAGGTGCGGACGATCTGCGACATGTTCATTGCATTGGTATGAACGCACCCCTTGGGCACGCCGGTGGTGCCTCCCGTGTACTGGAGCTTGGTGATGTCCGACGGAAGCACCTTGACGTCCGGTTCGGCGTCCGACGCGGGGCCTATGATCGCGTTGAAATCGTATACTCCGTCTTCCGGGGGTATCTCCACGGGCATGGACGCAAGCTGTATGACGACCACCCGCTTCACTGAGGTTTTGGGATCGCGCATGATCGTGATCGCCTTGTCGGCGAACGGCCCGGGAACTATCACCGTTTCGGTGCCGCTGTCATTGAACTGAAGCGTCAGCTCGGGGACAGTGTAAAGCACGTTGGCCGGCACTTCAATCGCCCCCATCTTCAGCAATGCGTGGATCGATATGACGTACTGGGGAATGTTGGGAGCCATGATTGCCACGCGGTCCCCTTTCTTCACGCCGAGTCCCGAAAGGGCGTTTGCGAGCTTTCGCGCGAAGGTGTTGACCGTCGCGTAGGAAAGCTTGATGTCATTGAAAATCACGTAATCCTTGTCGGGCTTTTCCGCGGCCCATTTGTTGAAGAGGTCCTTGAGCGGCACGGCGGGGTATACGGGGTCGGCGAATTCCTTTTTGTCGTAAAACTGGACGTACTTATCATGCCATTTGATGACGTCGTCGTCGAAGTCCTTGAGCCAGGGTTTCTGGGCGTAGAGATGCTGGTTGCTTCTTAATCGCTGGATGTTCATTACGGCCTCCTTCTCCCTTGGGAAATGAAGCGCAACCAATCCATGAGCGATTCTCTATATATGTGCGTCTGTGTGTGAGAGAGCCGGCGTCGGAGTATTCGAGGCAGACCGACGCGCCAGCATGCACCTGTGTAGCAAAACCTCTCAAAAAGGCAAGTAAATATCGCTGTATTCCCGCATCTTTTTTGCAAATGTGTCGCGTTACGGACACATTATTTCATTTTCACATACGGAATTGCGGACATTGTTTTAATTTTCACACGACTGTAGGTTATCGGAGGATACCTGTCGAGCGCCTCGCGTATCACTTCAAAAATAAGAAGCACCGAGTACGTGAACACCAGCACCGCCGAGACCGACACCAGTATGATGCACAGAGTCCGCATGTAAAAACGGTAAGGGTCGAGCGAAACGCTGAAGAACTCGCCGTAGATTGAGGAAATCACCATGTACCCGAACCCGCCGAGACAGGCAAGCACGGCAAAGTAATTGGCGTAGAGTATCCACCTTCCGGTTTTCAGCGGTATGCCCTTCAACGGCGTGATCACAATTCCGGCAAGCAGGGCTACAACGCGTCCCTTTACCTTCGAAATGAACGCCTCAACGCGCCGGTAAAACATGATGGCCATGATGATCCCCGCGACGGAGGACATGGAGCCCGTCACCAGCGCTCCCGCCACCACTCCGAACGCAAGCGCCAGAAACGCAGCCATCACAATCCCGCCCGCAAACACCGCGATCGGCGCGACAACGCCCGCACCGGCGGCGAGCGCCGTGGCAGCAAGGACGCGCATCGCGCTTTCAAAAAATCCCAGGTAGTCGTCCGGGCTGCGGACAAAATACTCCCACTCGTCCCGGTATTCGCCGCTCTCACGCACCGAAAACTCACGCACTATCTCTCCCAGGTACGACTCCTCATCGAAGCCCTCAAGAGCGCCGTGATGCATCCTCCAGGCCCTGTCATACTGCGCCCTCAGCCGGGACGACATCAGCGTATCATAGGCCTCCCTCGCCAGTACAAAGCGGCTGTAATCGCCTTCATTGCCGGTGATGTCCGGATGGGTCAGCCGCGCGAGCTTCCTGAAAGCGCTTTTGATCTC
>CAZPZJ010000033.1:0-23279 GCA_964591055.1 uncultured Leptospiraceae bacterium | reverse complement strand
TATCCTCTTCGTCCGCACCAGCACCTCCCGGTTCCCCGCATTCAGCCGGTGGATGCTTCCTACCGGCGTGGATGGTGCAATCCCGTTCGCATCCGCCCCCACAGCTTTCACAGCCTCCACCTTCGCGGACGCAGGCGGCTGCGAACCCTGGCGCGTGGCGCACTGTGGCAGCGCAATCGCCGCGGCCGCGAAAAGAATTATGAGCACGCATATTCTCTGTTTCATAATGTCCCTCCAAATAATCCATTGATGTCGCACCCGCGGTTTCAGGTGACGGTCATGATCGTCGCCCGGCATCGCCTGCAATGAATTCCCCCACGCAGGCACGAAAACGCTTTCGCGCCTTCGTCATGCACTGATACTGACGTAAAACGTCATGCAATGAATTCCCGCCGTCAATCATCCCCCACACGGGGCAAGGCCAAGAAGGGGGCCGGCAGAGGCCGCCTTACAGGCTCATCGCACGCACCTCTTCAGCGGCGATGGTGTCGCCGTAATGCCGTACCATGTAGTCCCTGATGTGCAGGGCCTTTTCCCTGTTCCCCGCCGCGGCGTGGGCTTTCACGATTCCGTAATACGCCTCGGCGCGTATTTCCGCACCCGGGTACCGCCCTGCGAGCGTTTCAAACGTCCTGACCGATTGCGCCGGGTTTTTCATGTAGACGAGCTCGAGGTGCCCCTTGCGGTAGAGCGCCTGCTCGGCGTTGACGGTGTCGCCGTACTTCGCGAGAAAGTCATTGTAGCAGCGCAGCGCGTCGGCGTACCTGCCGCGCCGCTCAAAGACCAGCGCGTCGTTCATGAGCTTGAGGCTCACCTTTTCAAGCTTCACCTTCCTCTCGATCACCGACCTGGCCTCCGCCTGCAGGCTGATCGTCTGCGTTTCGTACCCTTCCATTTTCACCACCACCGAATGGGTCCCGCCGCTTATGGGAGCGATGAGCGGCGCCTTCCCCGCGGGCTCGTCGTCGATGAGCACGTCCGCCCCCGCGGGGTCGCTGTCGAGCTTGAGGGTGCCGATGCGGTTGTGCAGCGCGTCCTCCACCTGGATCGAGATTGCCTCGCACACGGGCCGCAGTGCCGCAGAAGACCCGATATCGCGGCTTCCCATGAAGACGGTCCGGCCGGTGGACATGTTCTCAATCCTGTAATTCACCGTGGTCACGTCGCGAAACACCCTGAACCCGCCGACCAGGCGGTACTGGATGTTCATCACGTCGCGGTTTTTCCTGACGCCCTCGTTTTCCAGCACGCCCACCATCTCGAGCACCTTCTCGTCCATGAGCGTTTTGGTGTAGGTCCGCTCAACCGTATCGACCAGCCTGAACGAGCCGAGCACGCTGTTGAACATCTCGGTGAAGACCGTGCTGAACCGCGTGCGCATCGCAGCCGGGTTTTCGTCCCGGAAGCCGAACACCGCGACCGTGGGGAGCTCCATCGAATCGTCCTCGCGATCCTTCAGGTATGAGGCGTCGAAATGCTTCACGAGCGCGAAGACGGTCCCCGGCACCGCGTCTCCGGCGCTTGCGCAGGTGACGCCGTGCGACTTGAGTATCTTCCAGGTGTCCACGTTCACGATCCTGGTGTCCACGTTGTAGCTGTCGCCCAGCCGCGTGACCGTGCCCACCACCAGGTAATCGACGCGCAGGTCCTTGGATTTTCCCCTGATCGCGATATCGTCGCTCAGCCCGAGCTGCACCCTGCGCAGGTTGTCCAGGTAGCCCGCGATCGCACCCGACGGACGGAGCTGAAACTGGCCCGCCGCCGCGTACTCGCGCTCCAGCGCCGAGGAAAGTGACGCGCCCGCGTTCTGGCTTTCGGTCTCCCGCGTGAGGGAGTCGTTAAATCGCGCCACCGCGACGCGTATGCCCTGCGACTGCGAATACGCGGTGTACGACGCTGCGAACACCGCAATAATAATGAATGCAATCAGCTTTCTTTTCATATCGTCACCTCCCCATCGCAGCGATCCAGGCTTCCACCGACTTGCGTTCCGGGCAGTCGGGGCGGAGGGCCAGGTATTTCCGGTAGTTCTCAACCGCCTGCCCCTTGTTGTTCAGCCTGGTATCGTACACAATCCCCAGGTTCTTGAAGAACGGCGGGAAATCCGGCTTCGCCTTCAGGCCCGCCCGCAGCGCGCCCACCGCCTCGTCGCTTTTGCCCAGCAGGGTGAGCACCACCCCGGCGTTGTTGTACGCCTGGTACAGCGACGCGTCGTAGCGCATCGCGAGCCGGTATTCCGCGACCGCGTCGGCGTACTTCATCCGCTTGTAGAGCGTGTTGCCCAGCTCGTAGTGCGACAGCGCGAAATCGCCCTTGAGCCGGATGGACTCGCGCAGCTCCGTTTCCGCCTCGCCGTAGCGCCCGGCGTCCAGGTACGATTTTCCCAGCAGGTAGTGCGGCATGTACTGGTTGGGAAGGTACTTGACCGCCTGACGCGCGTTCTTCATCGCGCTCGCCACGTCCCCCTTCTCTATCTGGATTTTAGAGATGTCGGAGTGAATCTGCGACCGCTCCACATCGTCTTTCGCCGTTTCAAGCGACTGGTTGAGTTTCTTCAGCTCCACCATTAGCTCCGATTTCTCGGTGATCTCAAAGTCCGCCCGCAGCAGCGCCTCGCGCCTTGCCGCGTCGCTTTTCCCGCACGCAAGCGACAGCGCAAGCAGCAGCGCGCAGAGCATCCCCAGCATCCTTTTATTTTGCATGATAGAAAACCTCCCGTGGTAATAATGTATTCCCGGTGAAATCCCGGACGGCGATCATAATTGTCGCCTGTCATCCCTACAGCCACGCAAGAAAGATTGCTTCGCTGCGCTCGCAATAACGCAGTTTCGGGCGGCGGTCACGATCGCCGTCCGGATGTAAAACCCACGCAATGAATTTCCCCACGAAGGTGCGAAAACGCTTTCGCTCCTTCGTCATGTACATTCTCTCCACCTCAATCATGAGGCCGTGAATCCCCGCACCTTCGGCATGCAACCCCTTCACGCCAAAAAAAAATCGCGACCAAAGGGGCGAAGCCCCTTTGGAATCCCCTTCCAGTACTCCAGTGGGCCAGGGGCCCAGTGGGTCCCCCCCCCCCACGCCTTCCATGCCCCTCCTGTACATACGCTCCCCCTACTTGCCACCCGCCGGAACAACCACGCGGAACCCGACGTTGAGGTTTCTGATGTCGGGATCGTTCTTGCCCCGGCCGGCGGAGCGGTTGTCGACGACGTAGTCGTGCCACGAGCCGCCGCGAAGAACACGATACTGCCCGCGCTCAGGGCCCTTCGGGTTTTGCTCAGGACTTGTCCCATAGTAGTTCCCATTATACCAGTCACCACACCACTCCCAGACATTCCCGCTCATGTCATAAAGACCAAACCTGTTCGGTCGCTTCTCTCCCACCGGATTCGTGCGACCGCCGGAGTTCCTACTATACCACAGGTAGCTCCCATCTATCCTGTCCCCCCAGTAATACGCCGATTCGCTCCCCGCACGGCATGCGTACTCCCACTCAGCCTCTGTAGGCAAGCACACCGCCACCTCGTGCTTCTCGCCGAACGTCTTACAGAACTCCTGTGCCTGATTCCATGTAACACACTCTACCGGGCGGCGGCCGTCTTCATTGAAAGGATTCCAATTAATTCCCATCACCGCGTCGTACCATCTCTCCCCCTCCACCGGGAGGCGTTTTGAATTGCTAATCCAACCTTCCTCCTTGAAATAACTGGGATTGTATCCCATGATCTCTTGATATTGCGCCTGCGTCACCTCGTATTTCCCCATCCAGAAACCGTCCACACTCACCCTGTGCCGCGGCTGCTCATTTCGATACCAATCAACTGGCCTCCCGTACCTTCTCTGTAACTCCTCCGGACTCTCCTCTGACCCCATCATGAAGCTCCCCGCAGGGATGTACACAAACTCCATCCCGCCGATGGTCTTGGTCTCTCCCGCCTTCGGCTCCGTCCGCGCTACCTTCTTCTCCCCCGGCGCATACAGGTACACCGGCATCCCTTTCGAAAGTTGCCCAAAGTACTTTCGGCTTGACGCCTCCAGCGTGCACTTTGATGAGGTGAGCATCGGAAAGGTCGCCGTCATCATCGCCTTCGCGCTGTCAACCTCCACATACAATCGCTCTCCCATCTTCAATATCCTCTTCGTCCGCACCAGCACCTCCCGGTTCCCCGGATTCACCCGGTACACGCTGCCCACCGGCGCGGAGCGCGTACTCTCATGCGCATCCGCTCCCACGACTTTCACCGCCTCCGCCTTCGCGACCGCAGGCGGTTGCGCGCCCTGACGCGTGGCGCACTGTGGCAGCGCAATTAACGCGGCGAAAAGCATTATGAGCACGCACATTCTCCGGTCCATCATCTTCCTCCAAATAATCCATTGATATCGCACACGCACAGGAAGGATTGCTTCGCTGCGCTCGCAATGACGTAAAACGCACACAATGAATTTCCCGCACGAAGGCGCGAAAACGC
This sequence comes from uncultured Leptospiraceae bacterium, assembly GCA_964591055.1. GTDB lineage: Bacteria > Spirochaetota > UBA4802 > UBA4802 > JAGODF01 > CAZPZJ01. Next base: position 18,807 of record CAZPZJ010000033.1, on the reverse strand, counting down.
TTTCACGCCTTCGGCATGCAATGACGCTGACGTAAAATGTCATGCTAATTTTCCTTATCGTTACGGATGATACTCAATGAAATGACTTCCTCTGCGACACGAGCGCGGCCGCCAGCGCCAATGGGACAATCACCAGCCACGAAAACTTCTCGCCCGACGCGATTGCGATGAGGTTTCCCGCGAAGCTCAGCGAATACATCACGACGGACACCCACCACGCCCACTTCTTAAGGCGGTAAAGGCTTACCCCGAGAAAGATAATCGCCGCCCCCCACAGAAATCCTCCCGCGGAGAGAAGCGTTGAGGACTGGATTATCATCAGGGACGCGAAGCACAGAAACGCCCCCATAACTCCCTGAAGGATCGCGATCCACAACACGTTGCTGCGCGACGCCTCCACGGCCGCGTTGTCCGCCTGCGCCGGGGCGGGTGCCGAAGATCCACTGCTTGTTTTGACGATATCAGGCTGAATTTCCATAATGTCCCCCAAGGTTTATAATGAGCATCTGTTCAATAGACCCGGTTGTGGGGAATAATTTAAAATAAACCGTTGCGCATTAAAAAAAAGCGCAAACATTCCTTCCTCTTTACCTCATGTATGGAATTCGAATTTCACCTCCCGCCCTACACCCCTTTTATCGCCTTCCAGTGGAAATAGAGCGCCATGCAGATCAGCAAACCGAACAGAACGATGTCCAGCGCGACCAGCGACGATGCGCCAGATTCCATTACCTCACTTAAATCCTTTACAAATGAAGGTATCTGCAATCCCGACAGGAGAAGGAATATGCGGCTGACGATGCTGTTGGAGCGTTTTTCCCGCTCCCGCGAAAGAATAGTATGAAAATGGGTAATAAAGCTGTTCACCTCGTCGATGTTCTGGTTGATGCATTTTTCCGTTTTAAAGAGGTGAAAAACCTCCATGATCTCATCTGCCGTCGCCACGATCTCCATGTTTTTAAACGCGGTCGTCCCGACCAGGATGTCGCGGACGTGGGGAAGCATCCTGTAATTGCGCGAAAGCTTCTGCATGAGCCCCTGTATCTCGGACTCGATGGTTTTCCAGTTCCGCTCCGATTCGGCTATGCTTATTTCCTTGTTCACCTTCGCGATTTGTTCAAGCATGAGCGTGGTGTTTTTTAAAATAGTCTCCAGCTCGGTGGAAATAGTGAACAGGTACTCCATCATCCTTATAAACGAGTGCATCGGGAGGTCCGGTTCTCCCCCGTCATCAATAAAGCGTGACTTCACAAAACAGAGGTTGTCATTCAACGTCACCTTGATGTTGGAATTGAAATCTATATTTTTAATGTTCCTTTTAAGATCAAAGATATCTGTTTCATTGAACAGTTTCCGGATAACAATGTTTTCGGGCGTATTTGAAAGCCGCAGCATCATGCCGCTTTCACTCATGCCGTAGAGCGCCCTGACGCGGTCGGCGGTTTCCCGATCCGCCGATTCAAGGACACGGTCAAATCCCGGATATGACATTTCCTCCGGCGCCGACGCGAACCCGCGCTCCTGAAAAAATTGCTGGCACTCGTCCGTCTCCGCGCTCCACGGCATGCAGGTAAAAATGTAGGTGTTGTGCTGGGGAAATATTCCCCTCCCCAGTTTTTCCTTATACCTCGCGTCGCAGTTAAAACCGGGAAGGAAAGTCACCCGGCATTCACGCCTGCTCCCATGTCTTGTCACAATATCCAGATTGCGCACAAACAAATCCGTCACAATACGCGGCAGATACCCTATGTATCTGTTCTCAATAAGCGATTTCACCGTTCCAAACAGCTCTTCATGCTCGTTGTAAACAGCCGTCTTCTCAAGGATCACATGCGAAAAACCGTTACGCGATATACGTATCTTATAGGTAAAGTCATCGTCGACAATCCCATGCACATCATTGATCACGTCACGATACAGGAGGTCCCGTATCAGCGCTTCGCGGTCCGGAGTTTTTTCCTGGGCTATTGCATACTCGAATGACGACGCCCCCGGAACGGCGTTATAGAAACCCAGCAACTGTGCGCGTCGCGGTTCGGGAAGCATGTTCATCAAGTCGCACGTTATTATTTTTGGCACTATTAACGCCTTTTCAAGCTCTGTTTTGATCAATTGCGACGTTTCATCGCCCGTCTCCATCCTGTATGTCGTCGTGAAAAAATCATCAAGGAGATACCTTCGGAAAAAGTCCCCTTCATGATAGCCCCTTCCTTCGATGTTCCGATAGTCCTCCGCCACCGCGAAGCCCGCCGGCGGATGGGTGAGGTTCAGGATCGAGAGCTCATTCTTTTTCAGTCCCCGCATGTTTTCATCAAACACATTGGCGTTGCCCGCGTTCATGTGCCTTGAAATGTTGTGTGATGATAATACTTTTATTAACGCCTTCATTGTTGTTCCACCGTCCTTCCGACATGATAAACGGCCTTAAAAGCCGCCGCATTTCCATGACGTTTTATAAAAGCAAATGTCAAACAATACGGCAACGCGTGCTGACAATGCCGTATACAATCCCTGAAACCGGCGCATTCTATCATGCAATGAAGAAATGAGGTGCGCAGCCGGGCGTTGAAAACCTCTTTTCGCTCCCCTCACGGGCAACAACGCCATGTCGCTACAACGCGTCCGGGATCTTGTTCCACAACAGACGCCTGTCCGCGAACAATCCCATCACGGCCTTTACCGCCCCGGCAACTTCAGTGTTTACGGGTTGCTGCAATTCATCGAGGGAAAACATCCTGTTGTGATCGCTGGAAAGAATCCGGTCCTTCAACACAAACTGGTGCTTCAGCGTGACTATGTAAAAAGTCGGTTTGTAATGGACCAGCCTGTTTCGGGAACGGGATATGCTCTCATGATCGCCAAAATGCATTGGGTTTCCTATAACCTCAAAGTCGTCCGGATGAGTTATATTGAGCTTGGATTCAACTATTTTTATAGCCGCCTTTCTTCCCGCCTCCGGATTCGTCACCCGTCCTGATATTTGTCCGCCTATCCAGTTGTAATCGTTCCACTTTTGTTTATACTGCAACAGCAGGCCGTCGTTGTGTTTTATTATACAGTAAATTACGTATTGTTCTTCCACATTGACTTTCGCTTTTGCCTTTTCATACAAGCCCATATAAGTATTACCGGGATTCGGATTTTTCTTTATGAGCCGCTCCATCAGGGACAAAACATAACAATCCTCGCCCTTCCGCAGGTAATCCACAAGCGATTGCTCAGCAGCGGGAGTCATGGAGATAATATCAATTTTTCCCATAAGGGATTTCAATTCATCGAAGGCGATTCTATCAACTTCCTTCTCAAGGTAATTATCGAATTTCAGCAGATACATGAGCAGCATGTTCCGGAGATTTCTGACGGCCTGCCTGTTGGTCTTGTCCCGCTCCATCCATGAGTACATGCGCTGCAGAATGAACTCAAGCAGCTGTGTTGACCCGGTCTTCTTTTTAAGCAGCAAGCCAAGTGCGGACGCATGGTGCTTGCTCGCCGAATACTCCACGATTCCCGCGAGAGCACGATGTGCCGCGTCACCGCACACCTGCTCCACCTGCCTGAATTTTATCAGAATTTCGCACACGGAAAGCGTCAAATCCTCGTGGCCCAGGGGATTCGACGCAAGATACCTCAGTATGCCGACAAGATAGTTTTTTATGAAATGGCCGTTTTTATGATAGTCGTCCCACAGAAGGCCGTAAAGCTGGTTGCAGTGGTTCGGTCTGCGTTCTATTTCCTTTACGGCGATCTCATAATCATCAATCCTCTCCAGGATTCCGGTCCAGTATTGAGCGTTTTCGCCATATTCTATGAACGCGTCAATCCTGTTGAATATCTGATTATACTTTTTTTCCACAAGCTTGTCTTTCTTCATGAGAAGATGCTGCTTCACTTTCCGTTCAAGACCCTGTATGGTTTTCATCACACCGCTCGAAACGCGCGGTATGGTGTATATGATTTTTGAAAACACTATAAGCACCTGATATGGGGACAGGTGAAAAAGCGACACCATCAAACGCAAAACCGTCGAGAACCTCGAAGAACGTGCGTCGTCTCTTGAGTACAAAATCGAGAGAACATAGTAAAAAAGGCTAACCATGAAGGAATCTGAATGCATTATCCTGATCCCCTTTTCAAACCACGCCATTATCTGGCTGTCATCGTATCCTGTCGATTCCCAGTTTGTTACGACATTCAACGCGTTGAGGTACGCGAGAAGCTCGGGAAACGCGAAAATGAACCGATCCTTCACTTTCACCATAGTATTCGTCTGGATCAACGCCGCAACAAACTGCTCGCAGACGGACTTTTCATTGAAAATATCAAAACGACTTGCAATTATGTCTATCAACCTTCCCCTGCTCAGATAGCCTTTCCTGTCCTCCCGCATCTGATGGCAGATCAATCCCAGCATCATTGTGCTGTCCTCCGGCGGAATGCCGGTGATCGTGAAAAGGGAATTGATGATTTTGGATACGTATGTCTCTATCACCCTCTGCTGGTAAACATGTTCGACACAGCCGATGTCCTCACCCCTGTTTAACTCGCAAAACAATTTAAGGACATTAAGATTAGTCGTAATCGCTTTCGCCTGTTTTGAAAGCGTCCCGCGGATGGAGTATTCCCTGAAATATCTTGATATAAGCTCATCGCTGTCCTTTTCGTTCGGGGGATCAATGGGATAATAAGCGCGAAAAACCCGCACTCCGCCTTCGATTACATCTGTCCCATACGTAACTTCCGGGATGAAAGGATCGCCGTCCAGGTATTCGTTCCAGAACCCGGGTATACAGGTTACTATCACGTGGATTCTTGTGCCGCCTGTCTTGGTAATGAGCTTTTTCAGCGCTTCAACGGCCTTTATCGGCTCGGGATTGAGCGATATGTTGTCTATCACAATGCAAAAAGGATATGTTGTTTTCTCGAAATAATACTCTATGGTATTGAGCCAATCGGCCGTCAGATCAAGCTTCTTCTGTATGTCGTCGATAAACGACATCTCATCCGCGATCTGTTTTGCTCCGGAAATGAAAAGAACCGGATACAGAAACTCGTCTGTCGTAAACGAGTCGAGGAAGGTCGATTTGCCAAGCCCTGAATAGGCGACAATAAAGAATAAAGTCCTTTCGTTTTGCTGCAGGAACAAATTCACCTGCTGCTTGAGCTTGCCGTAAAAATCCACAAACAGCGCAGTCGGCTGAAGCCTCACCATCGCAAGCTCGTTACGCATCAGGTTGTTCTCAACATTGCACTTTTTAATGAAGCGCTTTAAAGGGCTGGCGAGCATTTCATTGTCAAAGAGCTGCTCGTCCCTGGGCGGCAGGGCGCCATCGCGGAGATACATCTCGAAATTATCAACCCTGAATAAATAACGGAGCGCAAGGACCCGGGATATCGTTTTGTCGAGCCGGTCTTCTTTTTTATACTTGGAAAACGATAGCGCATACACCCCGGTCGTGGTCAGGTAATTGCGGTACCAGTCGTAACTGTCGTATTGTTCGGCCAGGTATGTGGAAGCAATCCGCTTGAGTGTCTTCCTGAGCTCGTACAGCAGAAAATCACCCTTGAAAAACTCCGTTGAGAAATCAAACATGAACAGCGATTCCTCAAACTCAAGGACAAACGATAATTCTTTATCGTTAAGGAATGACAATTCGGCGCTTGAGAAAAACACTCGCTTCAGGTTGTCGGAAAGAGCCTGAACCATTATTTCGATTTCGAGCTTCGCCATGTCGTAGAACAGGTTCCCCGAAAAGCGCAGCCCCTGAGGATCGGTTTCATAATAATCAATTAAAATCGGATGGTATTTGCCGGTCGGCAGCAGACACAGTAGAATATTCGACGGGTTTAAATCCCCGTGAAGGGAGGGGGTAAGATAATTCACGCCCTGCTGCCTCAGAATGGACTCAAGATAATAACCGGTGCAGAACCTCGTATCGGAATCAATCGGTTCAAACAACGGCGCGAGCTTTAACTCCCTGTTTTTCGCGGTGAGAAAACTTATCTCCTCGCGGATCTCATCATAAAACCGTTTTCTGACCGCTTTGCCTTTCTTGTGTCTGTCGATCCACAGGCTCCAGTTCGTGCTTTTCCTCTCAAGAAAGTGAAATTCCCGAAGGTTTGTCGTCACCCTGATGTCAATGCGATTATATATCCCGCTTTTTTTCTCGAAGAAAACCGCCTTGAAAACGATTTCAGAAAATTTCGATTTCTCAACGGGCAGTATGTCATACTGGATGATATTGTTGCGGCTGACCAGCGTATACCGGGACGGATCCATTTTTTCCGATACCGGCGCTATTTCACCGTAGAGGACCCTCCTTGGCGGCAGGAAATGATCAACACTGTTTTGAAAGGCGAACACATGCGACTGGTAATATGAAGCGTTGTCGCCCCATTTATATATGGTCCTGAAAAGCCACTCAATAAGGTTGTTAAGCGCGTCAACAAGGTTGCCTTTGAGCTGGGGATCATCGGAAAACGCGTGCAACTGATGGCGGACGAGATACCGAAGCGAAAACATTTTAGTGGCGCCCGCGTATTCCTGTGCCGGCTGGAGCTCGAGGAACGCGTATCCATTCTCATCCCCACCCATATACACGTTGCATTTTGTCGAGTAAATACCGTGATAGCGTTCGTTGTTCTGAAAGTTGTTGAACTCCTTGAGCACCCGGAATCGATAGTCGTATTTCAGTATGTGCTCGGAACCCGCGCCGCCGCTTCCTCCGTTGATATGGAACACAAGCGCGCTCGTCTTGCCCTCACTGAAAATACTCATTATTTTAATTGAAGCGAATTTCCTGATTTTACCATAAACAATGAGATCGGCCAGAAGGGACGGATACAGTTCAGCCAGATGTTCAACGGCTTCAGGGTTGACAATCACGCAGGAATCGCCGTGCATCCTGACCGTGAGAGATTGCTCAATCCCCTTTGCAATGGATTCGGGGATGTTAAACTCGCGAATTTTCTGGTTCAGGTAGTGCCGCTCGTACTGGTCGATCATGCCCGGCGTGGCATCATCGCTCAGCGCTTTGAGCACCTCATCGGCATACCGCTGTTCGTTGTTTTGTTCGTCGCCGCAGAATGAATCGAAGTGGGACAAATCAATGTTTCTAAAAACCTGTTGTACTGTTTCAGCGACATGAAACCCATCGTGCTCAAACTCATGAATCTCTGATATTTTTACCCACACCGTATTGTCGCGTTCGACCTTCCGCCTGACCGAGTCCCTTCGCGCCCTGAAAAGAAACATGTAAAACCTGTAATCGCGGACGGTACCAGTTCTTGCCGAGTGCTTTTTCACGCTAAACGAATGGTCGCCTATCTGATCAAGAATAAAGTGGGCCCCGCCTATCAATCCCAGCTCTTCCTGGGTTTCCCGATAAGCGGTTATTTCAGGGATGTCCTCATCCTGGCTCTCGCACTTTCCGCCTACAAAAGAGTAATCATGCCAGTGTTCATTTTTTATGAGCAGGATGTTTTCCGATTCTTTGATGACAACATATACTACTTTCTGGTTATCCATAACCTTTCATGACTTATCAAAGCCCTTAACTCAACTTGAATAGTTTTAATCAACCTGCCGGAATCCTTTCACTATAAGCAAATGATCTTCCTTTTCAAGAGATATGTCAAGCCCGAATAGACGCACCAATTTTCAATGAATGTCGAAAATCGCCGATTCTACGCCCATCCTGGCAATCACAGTCCTTACATCACCCACACCAGCAATATCATCAATGCGGCCTGAAAGCGGTTTAAGCACCATATCCTCAAATGTGCGCTGCAGATGCCTCATCCCGAAATCAGGTGAATATCCCCTTTCAATAATCTTTTCAGCCAGTCCGGACTCGAGCTCCAACCGCAGGTGATATATCTGTTGAAGGTTTCTGTTGATGTCCCTGAGGATAATGTCATACAGCGCCTTTACCACTATGTCATGCGATATCTCATTGAATAGAATGATATCATCAAATCGGTTTAAAAGCTCAACGGGAAAGATTGAATGGAGCATCCTCCACGGAAGTTTTTCATGTCCGCCTGCCGCACCCTCAACGTCAATGCAGCCCCCAAATCCCATTCTGCCCCGTGTTTTTTCGTAAATATTCGCGGTAGCGATGATTGTGATACGCGAAAGATCGTATTGCCGTCCGGCGCTGTCGGTCATATGCCCGCTGTCAAACACCTGTAGAAACAGCCTGTGAATATCCGGATGCGCTTTCTCAAATTCATCAAGCAGAAGGACGCCATGCGACAATTCCCGCAGTCGTTTCAGGTATGGCGGGATATCCCCGTACCCAAGATATCCAGCAGGCGAACCCAGAAACTTTGATACCGTATGCGCCTCGATGAACTCGCTCATGTCGATGATAACAAGGCTCTCATCGTTCCCGGTCAGGCTGAAATTCAGGGCCCTTGCCAGCGCCGTTTTCCCCACACCGCTGGGACCTATAAACAGAAAAACGCCATCCGGCCGTTCCGGCCTGATATCTATGCGGCGCTTGCATATTCGCACCGTATTGCTGATGGTTCGTATCGCCGCATCCTGCCCCAGCACACAAAGCCCCAGAGATTCCTCAAGCCGGCCGAGCCGCTGGAGAAATTGATGTGATTTTTCCGATACGCGAAATCCGGTCAGCTTTTCCACGGCTATCGCAAGGCTCGCGTGGTCCAGAGCCGGCTTCTTCATGTACGCGGCAAGCGCACAGGCGGAATCCAGGAGATCATGGACTTTGGCCGGGTTCTTTCTGTCTTTGATGAATTCTGAGGCCAGGTCAATCGCGCTTCCTATAATATCGTCCGTAATGTCTATGGAGTAATGTGCTCCCAATTCATCCGCCAGACGCCTTACAATTTTAAATGTAAGAAGCCGGTCCGTTTCCTCAACGCGAAGTATTTGAAATCTCTGTAAAAAGTCTCTTTTCCCCTCGATCTCGCACCTGAAGGAATCCATATCGCACACGCCGACAACCCGCATTTGCTTTTGGTCCAGCGCATCCAGAAAATTTTGCGGCGAGTCGCTGAGATAATTGAGGAAATGAATATCTTCCAGAACCAGTATTATATCCCCACCATAAGCGGACACCATTCCCAGAAACGAGTCCATTGCGCCAAATCCGCATAGTCTTTTCATGTTAATTCGCAGAAGCTTAAGCCCTTTCAGCGATTCGGGAACATCGCCCGAACCGATGACAGCGGCAAGTTTTTCAACCAGCGCGGTCTTCCCCACGCCCCGCTCACCGATAATAAGGGCGTTGGGATAAGAAAACCTCATGAGAAAGGTTATCAGAGTGCGGATTTCCTCTTCACGGTCTTCAATTTGCACCGGACAATCTCTATCACTCAGATTCTCAATCCCCGGACAGTCCATTATATTTCCCGCGGGGGGATTCTCCGGGGGAAGTCCCCCCGGCGATACATTTTCATCTCCTATTGCAGCCAGAAGCGTATCGATATCCTCCTGCGGTAATATTGGAGATGGAACCGCCATCGCCTCAATGGACGTTGGTTTCAGAGTGCTGCCTGTTATAATCCTGCTTAAAAGGCCGGTTCGTTTATATTCCTGAACTCTCGGGATGACAACGCGGCCGTGGCCCGCAGCCGTTTTAATCATTGTATCATAACTTTCAACGGCATGGATCAATAAATCAAGGGCGCTGAAAAACTGGCGTATCGTCAAGTCCGAGTCCTCAAGCAGGATGTCGGCCGTCGCACGTATTTCACCCGTCCGTTGTTCATATTCATACTGCACCATTGACGACATGGCGGCAGCCACCAGGCATGCCTGGAAAACGCTTTTCTGCCGCGGATGGCGATAATATGAATAGAGATTCGGAGCTGTAATGTGGACAATGCGCCCCTCATTCGGGACCGAGACGAGGATCAGTAATTCTTTCCGCCCATGAGTGTTTCGATACAACTCCGTGGGTACCGCAAGTTGTATGATCTCCTTTTCATAGAGAACCTGGAAAGAGAGCCTGCCGGTTATGCAAAACTGTGAAATTGCTTCAATGCTCGCTGACATAAATCACCTTTTAGTCAAGGGGTAAATTCGAATCATTCTCCAAACGACCCGGCTGAAAAACCGGGCCCGACTCCGCGTTTTCATAATAGACGGATCATCCCGTCTAACGCCGGACAGGCGCTGCTGTCCCATTCTGGTCAAGTTTCGCAATAAATATGTCATAGTTGCTGTTCCCATCCCGCCCTCCGCTTCCGGTATCAACCGTTCCCGCCAGGATGTATCCGCCGTCTCCCGTCTGCCTGATCGTAACAAACGCTTCACATTCATAATATCGATCAGCCCGCGTATCCCCCCCAAGCTGCCTTCTCCAGGCAAGTCTGCCGCTCTCATCGATCCTTTCAATGACGGTCAGGTAAAACTGCTGTTCCTGCTCATTCTCCACCCGGCTGAACTCTGTCACGTACGCAAGCATGTATCCTCCCGCCACGCGCTCAACCGTGCCGCTGCTTCTTTCAATTCCGTCCCTGAACGATCTCCGCCACCGGATAAGCCCTGCCGGATCCACCTCTATCAATGATTCGATTGAATAGTACATGCATCCTTCATGCCGGTATGAAGCTATCTCCTCTGCAAGGACGACAATCGCGTCATTCCCGTTCAAACCGGCAATTGAACACCTCATTGAATCGCAGCCGGACAACACCCGCTGCCAGCGGGATTGACCCGTCACATCAAGCATTACCAGCCACCCGTCCGACACGTCGCTTCCCGTGTGTCCGCTGACATCGCCGTCGGTTGAGCTTGTTCTTCCCCCAGCAAGATAGCCGCCGTCCCTCATCTGAACAACACCGGTCCCCTCTTCCGCGTTGGATCCGCCAAGGCTCCGCTGCCACTGGATATGACCCGCCGAATTCAGTTTCACCACCCACATGTCGGAGCCGCCGTTGTTCGCCGTTACGTCCCCATCCCCCGAATTGGTAGTGCCGATGAGTATGTACCCGCCGTCGGAAGCAATCTCAATGCCACCCGCCATTTCGTCGTTCGAGCCGCCATAGCATCGCTGCCACCGCAGATTGCCGGATGCGTCGAGCTTCACCACCCAGATGTCAATCATTCCATGGTTCCCCATGACATCACCACCCGATGATGACGTTTCCGCCACGATGATAAATCCGCCATCCGCGGTCTGTCTGACGCCGCAGCCTCTGTCGTTTTCTCCTCCCCCCAGACAGCGCTGCCACTGGAGGTTGCCGGACGCATCGAGCTTTACAATCCACACAACCTCGTTCCCGTGGTTCCCGATCACGCTGCCGTCATTGGATGCTGTGGAGCCTATAATGATGTATCCCCCATCCCTCGTCTGCCGTACGTCGTTGATTACATCAAGGCCCGAACCGCCGAGTACCCTGTTGAAACCGCGTGAAGCCGTTTCCGCCTTTGTTGATTTATCACCGGCGGAATCGACAGTATACACCGACATCCCTTTTGCGAGCTTACCGAGATATCCCGAATATTTCGGCTCCAGAGCGCATTTCGATGAACTCAGCATCGGGAATGTCGCCGTCATAAACGCCTTCTGGCCATTGACTTCGGCATACACCCGCTCCCCCATGTGAAGAGGACGCTCGCTTTTCATGCGAACGATTATTTCCTTCTTTTCGGCATCAACCAGATGAATTTCGCCAATCCTCGTGTCGGCTCGCGCCGCTGTCACGGTCAAAATTGCCAAAAACATCAAACCAATACCATGTTTTCCCCCGGCCTTCATCACCGTCTCCTGTCATTGAATGTATTCTTTATAATCACACGTTTTCATGAGGAACGATACGGGACCTGTATATCATTTACTCGACTGCAATCTCATGATATTGTCAGCCTCCAATCGCGTGCTTTCCATCGATAGCGTCAGCCACATGCCGCTCACTGCATGTTTTTTCACCTGCCCGCTCTTTTCGATTCGGAATTTATCTATACTTCTTCGGAAATAGATGAACATATCAATATACGCGGTTGCGGCCTTTTTATTGTTCCACAGATTGATTGAGCAGTAATGGCCTTTCGATATCTCACATCGCTCGGCCCTGGGAATTTTAGCAAGATCATTGAAGCGTTTTTCCTTTAAAATGTCTTTAATATCCTTACAAGCGTTGAAAGGATACTTCAATTCACCCGTCATTTTCAAGAATTGGCCCGTTTCTTCGCAGAATCTCTGATTACAGACAATGCCTTTCGTCACAAACCATGCAATCGAGGGCGCAAGCACTATACATCCGACGATCATTGGCCACTTGAGCGGAATATCCAGACAATCAAAGAACGTCAGGATGAAATCAGCCGGCGCCATGCTTCGCCCATTGAAGACTGGCAAATACATCACCCCCGCAACGATCACTGCCGCAATGGTTGAAAGCACCGAAGGAAACAGATAGTTTCTGCTTTTCATTATTTTCCCTATGGAGGCGTATGAGAAGGAGACCCCGAGGGAAATCACAAGCAGAATAATCACATTCACAATCAGGGTTGCATACCCCCAGAAACTCATAAACAAATCCACATCATCCTGCGTGGTCAATCCAAATCGGGAGATAACAACCGTTCCCAGGGACGAAAAAAGGAATACAACAAATCGGGAGAGCATAATGAAAGCCAATATGATACACGGTAACATCGCAAGCAAAACAAGCTTCGCCGCCACGTTGATTTTTCCGGAAGGAGCATACGCAATTTCAACTTCGGGGTAAATAATCCTGGTGCGCTCAAGATCGAGTTTTAATTCGTCGACCGTCTTATCGAAATCCCGTTCCGAACCCCTGAGTGATTCAAACTTTTTTTTACGCAGCCATACAAGCTTCTTTTCATTGAAGGCGACGCCTCTCTCGCGGATAATCTCCCGTGCACGACGCACCGATTCATTGTCATAGTCCTCAAAAAACGCATACCCGACACCAATGAGATCGTCATCGCTCAGGTCATCCAATACTACCGCATTCCCCTCGGTCATTATTATCCCCCCACCTGTGAATCAATAATGTCATTACTTTATTTCATGGAATAAATTTTAACATAATACCGTCACCGCCCTTGCAGCGTCCTGCAAGTACGGCATTACATATCGCACACAATAAAACGTATTGCGTTTATTACCCGTTTTCACTCCTCAAACGCGACCACAGCAGGCCTGAAAAAACGATGGACATGAATAACAGTACGCACAGATTGTACCACCTGGTGTTGAATATCCATACGTGAAAAAGTTTCTCCCTAGTCGGGTAAGGATTGAACCCGGCGAACCATTCGCTCCAGGAAGGTTCGTACATCCCTTTACGCGCAAAATCCCGTTTTCGGTTCCAACTGTTTTCGACACCTATGGTGTCCCCCTCGTTTTTCCCGATCGGGGACACAATCTGGGTTCTTATCGTTTCATTTGGCTCATACAGGGAATAAACAGAGTTAAACGAAACCCCGTCTCCCCCATGCGATATCTTAAAGAGCTCACGAATCTCATCGTTCCTTTTTTTTACCTCTCTCTTCCTATTATGCAGCTTGAACATATCAGGTATTTTCACAATGTGGTAGTTCGCCCTGTCCCCGTCTGCACTTGTATAGTAAGCCTGAAAGAGCTTTTTCCTGCTTTCCTTTTGACTGTTTATGAAATTTTTCAAATCGGCATGCGCGTTTTCGTCAGTTGACGATGCACCCAGACGGTCAAGCATCCTTTTAACAAGGTCGGCCCGCATCAGGGGAATCGATTCCACCTTGAATTTCATAATTACCTTCTCATCGAACGATGATTTGTCAATCAAGGATGGTATTCTGTGAATCCTCTGTTTTAACCTTTCAAATCCCTCTCTATCCGCGTCAGAAAGGTATCCGGTCTCGATTTGTGACACAGGATTCAGATCATCGGCACCCACCAGCAGCGCCTCATAAGCCCACCGAGAAAACGTGATATTGCAATACCAGGGAACGACTGAGATCATCCGTCGTCCGTTAAAGCTGTCGGTGTATTTGTCAAACACCGTTACAGGCAGCTTCGAATACTGGATGAAAAGTCCGCCAAATATTATCTGTAAAAGTATAATGAAAATAGCCACATTGAGAGCAGCAAATTCTGACTTCATGAACGATGAAACCAGCAGCCCGGCAAGAAAGGACACGTATGATGTTATCAGGCAGGTAAAAAACAGGTAGAGCCAAAAATTTCCCTGGAGGCTCCTGAGCAGAGAGATCCCCGGAGGCATTATGACGGGAATTTCAAGAACGTATATCCCGATCGAAATGAAGATCAACACTTGCAGCGCGCTGAATATAAGAAACACCGCGGACTTCGACATGATATACTGCCCGGAAGTTATATCAAGCAGCTTTTCCCGTATAATGATCGGGCGGTCTTTTATAATCTGGCTGATGCTCGCCATCAGTCCCGAGAATATGAACACAATGACAGTCAGAAAGAAGAATTTTGAAATTTCATCATTGGTTTTGAAATAATAAGGTTTCGGGCCTCCTTTCAGCGAATAGCTCATCAGCAACCCCAGTACTGTCGGCAATATAAATGTGAGGCTAAGGTTGGTCTTATCATAACACTTATCGGCAAACGCCCTTCTGAAGTGGGATATCAGGATAGAAATTTTATCCAGAAAAGCCCCCTCCCCTTCGGCCGCCGGATCCCTGAAATGCATATCATCGGTGGTGCAAAGAAGTCCATCACTTTCGTTCTCGTCGCCGCGTGATTGCTCCCTGCTCCGCGTAATAAAAAGCTGCTTCCAGAAGTCCGGGTTGTATTTCCTGACCTGCCTCGTTACCGTTTTTTCCTTTCGAAACAGCAGCCGCTGTATCAGTCCCGCTTGAACTTTCTCCTCCCGGTATACCGGAAGCCCGTCCCTTCCTACGACCTTCTGTTCAAGCGCCTCAAAAATCAATTCGTGCTTTAAATTTTTACACGATGGGCATTCCGCGATCTCATTTTTCCGCGCAAGAAACGGTTTGAAATAGTTCACCGCCTTATACGCGCTCCCATAAAAGGCCAGCTTGCCTCCGGCATCCAAAAGCAGCAGATTGTCAAACTTTTTGTATATCTCCGAGCTCGGCTGATGAATGACGACATAGATGATCTTTCCCCGCCTGGACAGATCCGAAAGCAACTGTATAACGTTCTCTGAATCGATCGACGAAAGCCCCGACGTGGGTTCATCCAGAAAATAGATGTCCGGGTTGCTCAGGAGCTCAAATGCGATGTTCAGCCTTTTTCTCTGCCCTCCGCTCAACACCTTATCAACCACGCTGCCGACCCTTTCGTCTTTCTTGTCGAAAAGCCCGACATCTTTCAGCACACTGGCGACCTGATGCTCAATTTCGGTTTTGCTCTTGTCCGGCATTCTCAGCTTCGCCGCGTAATACAGGTTCTGGTACACGCTGAGATTGTCGAATAAAAGGTCCTCCTGCGGGACATAGGCGATGCTCTTTTTCAGATAATGAAAATTCTTTTGAAGGTTGACACCGTTTATCAAAACGCACCCGGCATCATCGGGGCTTTCCTCGCCCTCCCGTTTTCGGAAAAACGATCTCATAATCCCGGGCTTCTTGTTTCTATCAGGTTTCAAATAGCCCAGCATCAGCTTCAGAAGCGTGGATTTCCCGGCCCCGCTGACGCCCATAATGCAGTTCAGCTCGCCCGGCCCGGCCTCGAATGAGATATCATCAATTATTTTAACGCCATTTATGGAGTATGAAAGCCTGTGGACTTTTAAAGAGTACACACGCAACAGCGTCCTTGTCACTTTTCCCCTTTCGCAGTCAAAGAGGAACTGGTGAGAACCTATTCGCAACCGGCAATGGTGGAAGGCTTCGACAGTCCTGTACTCCTCAATCCGCCGGT
The DNA here is from genome assembly GCA_964591055.1 of uncultured Leptospiraceae bacterium. Lineage (GTDB taxonomy): Bacteria > Spirochaetota > UBA4802 > UBA4802 > JAGODF01 > CAZPZJ01. The sequence goes on along the minus strand of CAZPZJ010000033.1, from coordinate 2,965 downwards.
CCATCAGAAGGACGGGATATGGGCATTTTTCCGGCGTAATTGAAAAACGGAACCCCGACCTTTCGTGTTTGGCGCGGATCGACACCCTGAGCTCTTCTTCCTCAACGTCGTCGATATAAAAATCGCTCCCTATGTCTTTGTTGCTGATTACAAGGACATCCTTCCCCGCGCTGTACTCTGAAAGGAGAAACTCATTCTGTTCGGTGCCTGATACTATGTTGCGTATCGGGACCTGATAATGGCGATCAACAACTATCAAATCCGTGAGGTTCACGAACTCGAAATCCTCGACGCCAATATCGTTGATGGTAACGTCAATTTTTCCGTTGAGCCTGTAGAATCGAGTAATGTTTTTATCAATTGAAATCCTGAAGTCCGCCCTTTCCGGATCAAGCTCGGTTTGCAAAGACTGTTGTGAAAACTTAAAATAGAAATCGCCCGCAATATTCTCCCTTTTTATTCTGAAATAGAGCGGGATATCGTTAACGGATATCTTTCCATTTTTAAAGATAACTTTTCCCCGACCAGCGAGGGGGAGAATGCTCCTCGGATGCGAGATATCGTTGTCAATGTAGATTATCTCGTTTGAGCTTGTATTGACAAGGTAGTATTCATTCCCGAGCTCAAAAATCGCAAGCGACAGGATTCTCCTTCCTTTATAAATGTCTGTTATGACATCGGCATAGTCCTTCAGGTCCGGATGATCGATAAGACCGAGATAGGCCTCATGGCGTATCGATGAGCCCATTTTAATCTCTCTTGTATCCGGATTATATGAGATGTTGTCCTCGAGGCGCAGCGCGTTTCTCGCCTCTCCTGAAAAGTTCTCCACCCGCGTGGAAGCTTCCTGCGCCGGAAATACGATATCCGCCGAAGCAGAATCAGAGCCGATATGCAGTACTCTCTGGGCGTTTTCCATGTAATGAAACGAATAGTCCTCGTCCATCAATGACGAAATGAGATCCATGTCCACTTCATTGACGCCAAGATACACGCAAATCGTTTCAAACAGCTTCAACTCCCTGGGGTCAACGGAATCGGCGGCAATCAGTTCATAAAGCTTTAAAACAAGGGAGAGCTTGCCTTTGACGTCGTTTGCATAGGAAGTGTTGAGATCATTCAGTACGATATCAAGAGAGGGCTTCGCGTCCAGTGCTTCAAGAAAAAGATTGAACACCACATCGGAAGCCGAACTATCAAAGTTGTTTTTTATGAACTTACTGACATAATTGACCTCCTCATCCGTAACAACGGGGTCGCACTGAATTATATACGCAATAAGGTATATTAAATTCCTTTCCGCTTCACTGAAGGATTGTGCATTCATGAGGCACACCCAACCTGATATTTATATTGATTGACGAGAGCGGGAAGATTAGAAATCGCTGAAAGCCAATCCGTAGGAATGGCTTTCAACATATCACCATTATTGCACATCAATAATACGATACCGCATAGCTTACATGCGATGGGCCGTTGTTATAGCTGCTATAAAGCTTCACAACAATCCTATATGTTTCAGTATAATAATTTACCTGAAATAAAGCATATGCATTTCTATCTGTATGTTGGTCTCTGGCGACAAGTCTTCCCTGGCTATCATAAATATAGATGTCGACATCGCTTGCGTTGTTATCCCCGGAAGCTACAAAGCAGTATCGGTTTCCAGGTATCAAAGTCCGGTTAAATACTACGGTTGAGCCAGGATTCCTCCACCATGTATTTGCGTCAAAAAAATTGAGTCTATTCGGAAAACCTCGATCTATTAAATATTGTTGAGCTATTCCTGCTGCAATAATAAGATTACTTTCAGACTCATACTGATTCGCTTTTGAGACACCAACAGACAAAAAGAACACGATAGCAATTAGTAAAACCTGAGCAAACTTTTTCATATCCCCCCCCCTACTTTACATGTTTCTTCTGAAAGTCAGATGTTATCCCGTAAATGCCTTTTATCGATGCCGCCGAGATCGTTTTATTGGCGGGTTTCATCAGGGGGATCAGCTTATTGACCGCCTCAATTCCCTCCTGGAAGAACGCGCATTGCTGGGTGCTATTTATCTGCGTGAACTGTTCAACAAAATACTTGGCCTCAACTTCCCTGTTCACCACCGTCGAAGCGGCGGCGTTATAGTGCGCACCGAGGAGCGCAGATACATGCCGGAGAGATTCCATCCAAAGCCCGTACTCCACCGCTATGGCGAAATTTTTTCTGTTATCGGAAATCAGCACCGCAATCGTCCTGTCCTTGAGCAGGTTCAATGAAAATTTAACTTTATCACTCTTTACCTTCTCATCTTTTTCCCCCAGGCTTGAAATCAGCTGCCCGGCAGCGTCCTCTATATCCCGCGTATTCACTTTAAGGCCCTGTCCCACCTGTTTGATGGACGCGGCGATCGCCTTGGCTGTCTCATAGTCACCCTTATACACGGCGAGCAGCGCGTTGGCGCTTTTTACGCCGATATTAAAACACCGCTCGATTTCAGCACCCTCGCCGCTCGCAATTCTCGCGTCGAGGTACTTACCCCATGCGCTCGCTGGAATATGCTTTTGTAAAAGATTTAATGACTCATCGGGGTTCGATATAATGTTGATAATAATGTCTTTCCCCGGATCCTCATTTGTCGCGGGTTGCCTGTCTTTGCATGACATAAACATGAATCCGGCACACACAACAAGCGCCAGGAACACGGCTACTGCATTAAATCGCTTCATAGAATCCTCCATTTGTATTTCTGTCCGTAAGTGATACGACAGACTTCAGTAATCATTTAAATCCATCAATGTTTAATATACATTATATTATTTATCAATTATTTTTTTTCTTTATAGACGTGAAATGACCATTTTCCACGGCATCAATATGTACCGGGCATGTCTGGGCTTATGAGTTTGAGGGGAGTATAAATGTGTTTTTCTACGGGATCGCTATATAATCATACATTTCCTCTGTTCGTATTAT
>CAZPZJ010000032.1:16124-23465 GCA_964591055.1 uncultured Leptospiraceae bacterium | reverse complement strand
TTGCCATCGTGACGAGCGTCCATGCTTTCCCGTCACTCCCGACGAGCAGAAGCGGCGGCGCCTTTCGCTTTCGGTGATCGCCGACCTTCCCGCAGGCCTCAAACACCCGCTCCACAGGTAGGCCCCTGCTTCCTCTCGTTCACAAGCCAGGAAAGCCCGGCGACCTTGAGAAACGCGGATTTCACGCTTTCAAGCGCGCCGTCCACCCTCCCGAGAATGATATCGTTGAAAAGGTACTCTGTTGCGCACACGTCGGGGCCGAGTTCGCCGTAGATGCGGGCGATGCCTGACTGCGAAAAGCCGATAAGGTCGTCAAAGCGCGCCAGTACGGCGCATTCACGAAGACGGGGTGAGACATGTGCCCGGAAGAGGAGGTGCACAAGCAGCGAGAGCATTTCGCCGGTGTCGAGGATGGCCCTTGTGTGCCGGTTCAGCCCCGAGGTGAGCTCATGCACAAAAATCCCCGAGCCGGTGTTCTTGTATACGATGAGCGGGGCTTTTCTGATGTGCGTGTCGGAGTGGGCCCTGCGGACAAAGCGCTCGACTTCGAAGCCGTCGCAGTCGAGATTGATGAGAATGATCGAGGGGGTTCGCTCCCCGGCCTGTTCGAAGAGGCCGTCCATGGAATCAACCGTGTCAACAGCGTATCCGAACCTTGCGGAGATGCGTGAAAGCAGCGAAACTGTTGCGCCCGCCCTCTCCAGGGCCAGCAGCGAGCCCGTCCTGGGTGAACCGGGGACAGGGGCGCAGCAGGCCAGGTAGCGTGCGAGCACCTGCAGCCGGGAGGAGGGCAGCACATCCGCGATTCCCAGTTTCTGGAGGTTGACGCGGGCGTCATCATCAGCCGCCTCGCCGACGGCGATTATGTGAAAATCCCTGTCCGCAAGAAGACGGGCCGTGTCCGGGCATCGCGGAACGCCGGATTCACCGAGCTCGATGATGGCAGCCGCTGCCCGGGCATCGGGCAGGCTGCTGCCGGACAGGGGCGGCTGCACATCGTGAATGGCGCACGCAAGCGCTCCCAGATGCGTGCGGTAGCGATTGTTGTTGCCGGTCGCGAGCACGACCGAGGTGAAGGGGAATTGCCGCTCTTCCAATTGCCTCGTCTCCGGAGCCGGGGATGGTTGCCCGCCGCCGGCGGAGCGACTGGCGCCTGCGGTGCGGCGGACGGCAATCACGATGAAGCGCGTGAGCCGGCGGGTCAACCCGTATTTGAAGGAAGGGACGGTGTTTTTCGTGTTATTTTTTCCGGTTTGAACGCATGAATTTGAAAATGAATTGACAGGCGTAAAAACGCGTGATACATTATGCGCGTCTCCTGTCGCCCGGCAGCTCTGCCGGAGATGCGACGCCGTATTTTAGGAGAATTCCGCACACGAGGAACCCTCAATGAAACGCCTGTTTTATTCCCTGGCGCTTTTCCTTGCCCTGTCCGCCCTGTCGCTTTCGTGCTCGACCGACCGCAACAGCGATTTCGGCAACGTTGCCTCGCCGATCAAGGACAGCGCCGTTACCAGGGAGGCGTTGGAAATCCAGCGCAACTTCAGGGCGATTTACGACCTCTACAAAGACCGCGTCGTGTTCATCAGCACCGAGCAGGTCATGGCAAATCCCCTGAATCAGTTTTTCGACGGGGGAGGGGAGAGCAGGCGAAGCGGGCTGGGCACCGGATTTGTGCTGTCGGATGACGGTTATATCTGCACCAACCACCACGTGATAAGGAACGTCGACAGGGTGACGGTCAGGGTCGGCGGAAAATCAATGCAGGCCGACGTGGTCGGCTCCGACGAGCGCACCGACATCGCGCTCCTGAAGGTGTCGGCGGGAGAATCGCTCAAGGCGGTGTTCCTGGGAGATTCCGACAAGGTGCGGGTGGGCGATATCGTGATCGCCATAGGAAATCCGTTCGGCCTCGACAAAACCTTCACGATGGGCGTCGTCAGCGCGACAGCGCGCCGCGATATCGACTTCATGGGAAGCTCACAGTCCCACATTCAGACCGACGCGTCCATCAATCCGGGCAATTCCGGCGGCCCGCTGATCAACATCTACGGTGAGGTCATCGGGATCAACCGCATGATCTATTCAAAGAGCGGCGGATCCATGGGGATAGGGTTCGCGATCCCGATCAATACAGCCCGGGTGGTGCTTGACCACCTCAAGCGGTTCAAGCGGGTGCGCCGTGGATTTCTCGGCGTGCAGATCGCGCCGATAAGCGAGGAGATCGCAAGGAGGCTCAACAGGACCTCGACCGCCGGGGCTCTTGTGGTCGAAGTGATGCAGGGAAGTCCCGCCGCAAGAAGCGGCATACGCCCGGGCGACGTCATTCTGCGGATCGGCTCGCGGTCGGTGGAAAGCTACGGCGACGTGATAGACGAGATCGGCCAGACCCCCGTGGGGAGGGCGCTGGGAGTGTTGATCTGGCGGGGTGGAACGACGGTCACTCTCTCGATACGGATTGTCGAAAGGCCCTGATGCACGGTCGTTTCGGCCGGCGCTGAACAGTGCAATCATTGACGGCTTCGCGCGCGATGTGCCTTTCGCGCGTCAGGCCGCCTTTAATAGTCCGGAGGAGTAGCTATGGATGAATCATGGAAGGGTATCGCGTATCTTGCAGGTCTCATTGTCGTGCTCTATCTGCTGATACAGTTTATCCTGCCGGGATTGATCAAGATCCTTGCCCTGGTGCTCACGGTGATACTGTGGGGGGCGATTATTTTCCTTGCGCTTCTGCTGATAAGCTATGTGGTGAAGCTCGTAAAAAATCAGTAAGAGGCAGCAATTTTTCTTGTAACGGTAAAGGCGGTGTTGGATAGTTGACCCTGCGTCCGGTAACGATCGGTTGAGGAAAGGGCGGGTTTGCTGTGTCTCTGCGCCGCCGTGCGCGGGCGCGTTATCCTTCGAAAATATCATGTCACCAAAGGCCTTATGGATCCTCATATACAGACTGTCCGGAAAGTTGAAAAAACTGCGATTGTAATCCTGCTCGTCATCTGCGTGCTCGGCGGCTCCATGTTCGGGTACATCACGTCAGAGATTAAAAACTTTTCCGGTATAGAAAACCTCAGGCGCTTCCAGCCGAGCGTGCCCACCAAGCTCTTCGATGTCAACGGCGAGCTCATCGCCGAGCTCTTCCAGGAAAAGCGCGATCTTGTCGCGTACGAGGAGCTTCCGCAGAACGTCATTAACGCCTTTATCGCCACCGAGGACCGGGATTTCTACAGCCATTTCGGCATCAATCCGCTTGCGATTCTCAGGGCGTTCGTAAAAAACATCCTGGCAGGCAAGATCACTCAGGGCGGTTCCACCATCACGCAGCAGCTCGCCAAGCGCCTGTTCACAACGGGTGCGCGCACCCTGATGCGAAAGATTCTCGAGGCCATCCTCGCTTTACAGATTGAGAAGAAGTTCACCAAGCAGGAGATACTGGAGATGTACTTCAACCAGATATATCTCGGGCACGGCTGCTACGGCATCTCGGCGGCGGGAGAGCTCTTCTTCGGCAAGAATGCGCGCCATCTCAATGTCTCGGAAGGGGCGGTGCTCGCCGCGCTGCCCTCGGCCCCGGGAAGGAATTCGCCGCTGAAAAATCCCCGCAACGCGATCAGGGCCAACCGGGACATCATGAACCGCATGGTCAACAACGACTTCCTGACGAGAAGCCAGGCGGATAAAGCCTTTCAGGATTTCTGGCCCAGATACGTCGATTCCATCATGACGGAGTTTCCCTCCAAAACCGTGTTTTCCGGCGAAACCGGCAAGGCGCCGTTTTTTACCGATTATGTGCGGCAGATACTGCTCGCCCGTTTCGGAAGAGAGGCGGTGTACGATAACGGCCTGAGCGTGTACACCACGCTGAACCTCCGCAGGCAGGAATCCGCGGAAAAGCACCTTCACGAAGGCGTCCGCCGGCAGAACGAAGTGTCCACCAGGATGAACGAGTACATGCTGCACGCGGCCGACGGCAGTCTCTTCCGTGCTTACGAGGTGCTCCGCTCGGTGTTCAGCCTGCCCGGCGTTATCGTGCGCAACGACTTTGAGACCAGGTTCAAGAAAATGATGGTGGACGAGCTCGTCGACTCGATGGACATTGTCAGCCTCCTGGTCGACGACCGTGCGAGCAACCGCTGCGTGAGCGCCTTCCGCGACGCGATCACGGGCATCTCCTCCATGCTTGAGGTGGAAGGGGCGATGATCGCCATTGAGCCGTCAACCGGCTACATCTCGGTGATGGTGGGAGGAACGGAATACGCGGTCAGCAACCAGTACAACAGGGCCATGCAGGCCAAGCGCCAGCCCGGCTCGGCGTTCAAGCCGTTCGTGTACGGCGCCGGCATCGACTCGGGACTCATCACCGCGGCCATGTCGCTCCCGGACGTTCCCATTGTGGATATAGACGCGTCAGGGGAAAGCTGGGCCCCCGCCAACTATGAGGGCGGATTCTCCGGGATGGTGGCCATCCCCAAGGCGCTTGCAAAATCCATCAACATCATTTCCATACGCATCTACGACATCGTGGGAGCCGACCGCATTGCGAACTTCGCCGCCCGCATGTGCAAGGTTCCCGAGACGCGCTTCACGCCAAGCCCCACCCTTGCGTTGGGCACCACGGAAATGACACCGTTTGAGATGGCGACCGGGTTTGCAGTGTACGCGAACCGGGGCAGGGACGTGATCCCCTTCGCCATACGGTACGTGCTCGACCGGGACGGTGTTGAGCTTGTCAACATCGAGGAGGAAGTGGGCAATATCATTGCAGCCAAGGAAAGAAACGGCACCATACAGGTCATCCCGGAGGAAGTCGCTTTCATCATGACCAACCTCCTGCAGGGAGTCATTACCCACGGAACCCCCTACAACGCAGTGCGGGTGCAGGCGGGATTCACAAAGCCGTGCGCGGGAAAAACCGGCACCACCTCCAACTGGACGGACGCCTGGTTCTGCGGGTTCACGCCGGATATAGCTGCCGTGGTGTGGGTAGGGTACGACAGGCAGTTCATGTCGCTTGGAAAAAACCAGGCGGCGGCCAGCGTCGCGGCGCCGATATGGGGCTATTTTATGCGGGACGTTTATAACGGGATGCCTGATCCTGTGTTCCCGGAACCTCCCGAGGGCGTGTACGGTTCCGGAAATGTGTATTTGAAAAAGGGAACGCACCCCGGGCCGTACTATGATGAGAAGAAGTACAAGATGAAAACGGTCATTGAGCGCTACATGGAGAAAGAAGGGCTTCAGACCGAGTGATAAGGGAAGGCGCCCCGGTGAATCTGGATTTATTGCGCCCGTTCCGGTCTTTTATTGTTGAAAATCGCATGCACGCCTGATATGATTTTCATGTGCTGAACACGGTGTTCAAGGAGGAGTATGTTCAAGGTCGGCGATCAAATTGTATATCCCATGCACGGTGTCGGAATCATCGAGGCGATCGAGAAGAAGGTTGTGCTCGGAAAACGCAATGAGTTTTACATGATCAGCATCATCAACAGCGGCATGAAGGTCATGATCCCCGTCGCCAACGCGGAGAAGGTGGGGATACGGCGGGTCATCCAGAAGAAGGAAGTGGCGAAAGTCCTGAATCTCCTCAAGCAGGAAGGGGAGCCCACCGAAGACGACTGGAAACTTCGTTATCAGAACAACATAGACAAGGTGAAGAGCGGCTCTATTTACGAGGTGGCCGAGGTGGCGCGTGACCTTTATCGCCGCGGCAGGGGAAAGGAGCTGTCGATCATGGAGCGCAAGCTCTACGAAAGCGCGTATAATCTCGTGATACATGAAATCGCTCTTTCGAAAAACATAGAGGTTGAAGAAGCGGGAAATCTCGTCTCCGAAGTGCTCTCCTCATAAAAGCGTTCTCCACGGGAAGGAAATCCGGAATGCTGCTTCTCCTTTCACGGCTGTGCGTTTTTCAATGCTGTAATTCCGGATGCGCCTGTTCCCCTGCAGTAAATTATTCGTTTCTAACGGAAATTGCTTGATTTCCAACTGCTGATCTGTATTATTAATATTAAAGAGAAAAATACAGAGAGGTTCGGATAATTGGCTTTCCGTGTTTGACTGTTTAGCCTGTTCGAGTGTCATGTTCGGTATTGTTATACACATCATGGAAATGAGTTTTTCAAAGGTGTTCGCGGCGGCGTGTTTTCGGGCGGCTGCCGGGAGAAGATTGTCCGTCGCCCCCGCCATGCGCCCGCTTTCGCGGCGCTTTTTTGCGATGGAAGCCGGAAAAAACAAGGAGTTGTGGCATTATGATAATAATTTTACGCGTGGCATTTATCGCGCTTTCAGCGATGATTTCATTCCTCTATTACTGGCATGTTTCATGGTTTGCCGCGGTTGCCGCTGCGGCGGTGGCCTGCGCAGTCGCTCTTGCGCTCATCATCGTCATTGAATACGTTTCGCATACCGTTTCAACCAGGATTCTCGTGGCGTCCATCATAGGGCTTGTCACAGGATTCGCGGTGGGGCATTTCGCGGCTGTTGTGATCACGCTGCTGCCGCTCAGGTTCATCACCGAAAATGCGCCGCTCATCAAGGCGCTTTCATACTTTATACTCGGCTTCGCGACGCTGATGTTCGTGGTGATCAACCACGAGGAGATCGTCATCTTCAACAAGCTTGTGCCGGGGAAATCGGGCGAGGGCTCCGAAAACAACATCCCCTACAAGATACTCGACACCAGCGTCATCATCGACGGCAGAATCGCCGATATCTGCGATACCGGTTTTATCGAGGGAATCCTGGTGATACCCAATTTTGTGCTCAACGAGCTTCAGATGATCGCCGATTCGGCGGACTCCATCAAGCGCAACCGCGGCCGGAGGGGGCTCGATATCCTCAACAAGATGCAGAAGGACCACTCCATCGTGGTCAAGATTTCCGACATCGACTTCCCCGAGATATCGGACGTTGACGCCAAGCTCGTCAAGCTCGCCAAGGTCATGAAGGCCAAGGTGATCACCAACGATTTCAACCTCAACAAGGTCGCCGAGTTCCACGGGGTTTCGGTTCTCAACATCAACCAGCTCTCGAACGCCCTCAAACCCATCGTGCTTCCCGGGGAGGACATGAGCGTTTCGCTGCTCAAGGAAGGCAAGGATCCCAACCAGGCGATCGGCTATCTGGATGATGGCACCATGGTGGTGGTTGAAAACGGCAGAAGGCGGCTCAACACCGAAGTCAACGTGACCGTCACAAGCGTGCTTCAGACGACCGCCGGCAGGATGATCTTCGCCCGTCTCAAGGAAGACTAGGCGGTGCGGCACGTCGCGCTCTTCGGAAGCCCGAAAAAGCGCGGTCATTCCGCGGCGCTGCATGAGGCGTTCATCTCCGGCATGGGCCCCG
>CAZPZJ010000032.1:10606-16024 GCA_964591055.1 uncultured Leptospiraceae bacterium | reverse complement strand
CACGGGCAGGATCATGTGTTCGAGTTCTGGCATGAGCTGGGAACAGAGGGGCGGCTTACGCTCCTCAATGAGCTTCGTAACATCGACATGGAGATGATGGACTCGCTCTATGCCCGTGCGGTCGGGGAAGGGACCGCGCCGCGCTCCTTCGCCCCGGCGCAATACCGGCGAATGCCCGAAACGGATGAGGAACGGCGCGAATGGAGGCGTGCGCGCGAAGCAGGCGAGGAGCACATCCGGGCGGGCAGGGTTGCCGCGTTCCTTGTGGCGGGAGGGCAGGGCACCAGGCTGGGATTTGACGGGCCCAAGGGCGCCTTCCCCATAGGGCCGGTCTCCAACCATTCGCTGTTTCAGGTTTTTGCGGAACATCTCATCGCGAGCTCGAGGAAGTACAAGACGGCCATCCCCTGGCTGATCATGACATCGCGGGAAAACCACCAGGCGACGCTGGATTTTTTCAGGGTGAACGGATATTTCGGGTATGACCCGGAATTGCTTGCGGTGTTCCCGCAGAACATGGTGCCGTCGCTTTCCACCGACGGCAGGCTGGTCCTTCAGTCCAAATGTGAAATCTTCCGCAATCCCGACGGGCACGGCGGGAGCCTGAACGCGATTGCCGACTCAGGGGCGCTTGCCCGCCTTGAACGAGACGGCATCGAGACAATCTCGTACTTCCAGGTCGACAATCCCCTGGTCAACATCATCGATCCCGTGTTCATCGGGTTTCACCGTATGGAGGGTGGCGAGGTGTCCAGCAAGGGCATCCTGAAGACGGACCCGGCCGAGCGCGTGGGCGTGTTCGTCAGGTTCGATGACGCAACAACGGGCATCGTGGAGTATTCAGACATCTCGCCAGAACGCCAGGAGGCGCGCGATGAATGCGGACGGCTTCTCTTCTGCATGGGCAATCCTGCGATCCACCTGTTCGGCCTGGATTTCATCAGGCGGCTCAACGGGGGGGGCTTCGATCTCGAGTTCCACGTTGCACGGAAGAAGATTCTTGCCTACGGGCGGGAGGGTTGGAAAGAGATAGACGGGTTCAAGTTCGAAAAGTTCGTCTTTGACGCCATTCCTCTTGCGCAAAAAAGCCTCGTCATGGAGGTGCCCCGCGACGAGGAGTTTGCGCCGGTGAAAAACAGGGAGGGGGCCGACTCGGTGCAAACCGCGCGGGCGATGATGCACCGCCGCTCGCTGCGATGGCTCGCCTCGCAGGATATCCCGTTTCCGGCGGACGCGCGCATGATCGAAATATCGCCCCTCCTCGCACTTGAGCCCGGGGACCTCAGGGGCGTCTCCGTATCGGGGCGTGATGTGTTTCTCACATGAACCGGCGTGGCGGGGCGCCTGCCGCAGGAGCGCGCTGACAATTCCCCCCCGGCATTGCGCATGATGAAAATACAGATCGACAATATCGTTCGTGGGCCCGAAGAGCCGGAAAGAGGCCTTCCTGAGTACGTGCGCTTTCAGTACGGCCTGGGCGAAGCGACTCCGGTGACGATACTCCGCCGATCGCTCGATGCACGACGCAAAAACCGGGTCGTCTACCGGTACCGCGTCTGTGTGGAAGTTGCTGATGATGAGGCCGGGCGGCTGCTTGTCATGCCCGACGCCGCAGAATACCGCGAGCCGGAGATGCTCCCGAAGGCGAGGCCGGGCCGGGGACTTTCGGTGCTCGTCGTGGGGGCCGGCCCTGCCGGACTTTTCGGCGCGCTCAGGCTCTCCGGGGCCGGGGCGGATGTGACGATTGTTGAGCGCGGGCGCGGGGTTGAAGAGCGGATGGAGGACATCGGCGTGCTTGAACGCGACGGCGTCCTCGATCCGGAGAGCAATGTGCTGTTCGGCGAGGGGGGTGCGGGGGCGTATTCCGACGGCAAGCTGACCACCCGGATCCGCAAGCCCGAAATCGAATATTTTCTGCGCTCGCTCATCGAATTCGGCGCGCCGCCTGAGATCGCCTATGAGGCCAGGCCCCATCTGGGTACCGACCGGCTTCGTTCGATTCTTGAAACGATGCGCAACCGGCTGACGGAGCGCGGTGTGCGAATTCTCTTCCGGGTAAGGGTGGACGACCTGGCGATCTCTTCGGGCGTGGTGCGCGGGATTGTGACCTCTGACGGAAACGAAATGACCGCCGACGCGGTGCTGCTTGCCACCGGCCATTCAGCGCGCGACGTGTACGGCATGCTGTACAGGAGGGGGGCCGCGCTCGAGCAGAAGGGGTTCGCCGTGGGAACCAGGGTGGAGCACCCCGCTGAACTTGTCAATTTCATGCAGTACGGCAGGGCCGCGCTGCGACACAATCTCCCGCCTGCCGACTACTTCCTCGCGTACAACGATTCCGCGTCGGGGCTGGGAGTGTACACCTTCTGCATGTGCCCGGGCGGCGAGGTGATCAATTCCTCGTCCGAGGAAGGCGCCCTGTGCGTCAACGGAATGAGCTACTCGGCCCGGGATGGCGCTTTCTCCAATGCGGCAGTCGTGGTCACGGTGAAGCCGGAGAGGCTCGCCGGCGGACCGCTTGCCGGTGTTGATTTTCAGAGAATGATCGAGGAACGGGCGTTTCTCCTGGGAGGAGGCGCCTTCACCGCGCCCGCGCAGGCGGTCGCTTCCTTTCTCGGCGGGCGTGCGGAGGGAGCTTTGCCTGAGGTGTCGTACCGAAGGGGGGCGGCGCCTGCAATGCTGGCAGACGCGTTCCCGGAGTGGATTGCCGGGGCGCTCAAACAGGGACTTGCGTTCTTCAACACGAAGATGAAGGGATTCACCGGCCCTGAAGCGCTCCTCATCGGCGCCGAGACGAGGACCTCCTCGCCGGTAAGGATACTGCGCGGGGAGGACATGCAGGCGCCGGGACTTCCGGGGCTATTCCCTGCGGGAGAGGGGGCCGGTTATGCGGGCGGCATCGTGAGCTCGGCGGTGGACGGCATCAGGGCTGCGGACGCAATCCTCGCCATTCACGGCTGTGAAAGATGACCAGCCGTGAGTTGATCCGGGAGACGGCGCGTCGAGAAAAGAATGATAAATTATGTCACATAAAATTCCGGACAGGAGATATTTTTAATCACACGGCGGGGCGGGGGGGCCGATAATAGAGGCAGAAGAGCCGGTTTCTCCGGAGCGACGCGCGCATTGATGGGAGCAGAAAGACTATGGGAATCGGAGTGAAGATGATCTCCATGGCGGGAAAGGCGGGGAGTATTGTACTGGCGCTTGCGATATCGACGTCGATGATCGCGGCGCAGGAGATGGATGACGACAACCCCTTCAGGGCCTATGTGCAGATGGACCGATTCCGGTTCACCGGGGATGAAAAGGTGAAGCTGTCCATGGCGGTCACCAATACGAAGATGAAAAGCGCCACCTTCAAGGCGTATGATATGGACTACACCACCTTCCAGCCCGTCGTGTACACGGCGGAGGGCAGGGAGGCTGACATTCTCATCCCCTACCGGCTGAAACAGCGGGACACGCGCGAGGCGGTGAGCGGGCTCGTCCCCCGAATCATCCAGCTTGGTCCTGGCGAAACCATGACAAGGATTGTGGACCTCCGGAAAATCTACAAACTTGAGGCGGGCAGGGAGTACCGGGTGAGGATGTTCTTCTTCCCGGACGCAACCGCGGATGAAGCGGTGCGAAGCGAAAACACGCTCTCGTTCAAGGTCGCGGGGCTGGAACAGTTCAGGCTGGCCGACGGGACCACCGGCGTCATGCGAAGCGGCGTGCGCGAGAAGCGCTACGGGGTGTCCCCGCGAGAGGTGGTGATGCTCTTCCTCAACGCCGAGAAGGAGCGCAACTGGGACAACTACTTCCGCTACGTGAAGCTGGAAAGCTACGTGGAATCGTTCCTCAATTTCGCCCGTCCCTACAACCTGGCCGACGATGTTGAAAAGTTGAAGGTGCTGGACGATTTTGTTACATTTCTTAAAAACGAGCGGCCCGACCGCCTGATCGATTACAGCGTGCGGGACGAGTCGGTGATCGGCGGGCGCGACATCGCCTATGTCAACGCGATGGTCAGCAGGTACAATCCGAGGTACACATTGCGCTTTCAGTATAAATATACGCTTGAAAAATTCCGCGATTCCTGGCTTATTACCGACGTGGAAGCCACCGTGAAGAAGGGCAGGTAGGTATGACCGAGATACTGTCACAGGACGAAATAGACGCTCTATTGACCGCCATTTCCACCGGCGAGGTGGACACGACGGACTACACGGCGACCAAGGAGCAGCGGAAGGTAAAAATCTACGATTTCCGCCGCCCCGACAAGTTCTCCAAGGACCAGATCAGAACACTGCAGATGATGCATGAAACCTTCGCCCGTCTCACCACCACGGCGCTGTCGGCGCAGCTGCGGGCGCTGGTGAGCGTGCACGTGGCCTCCGTCGACCAGCTTACCTATGAGGAGTTCATCCGCTCAATCCCCAACCCGACCACCCTGGCGGTGGTGAACATGGACCCGCTCAAGGGATCGGCGGTGCTCGAGATCGACCCGTCCATCACCTTCACCATCATCGACAAGCTCTTCGGCGGGAGGGGTGAGGCGACCAAGATCAGCCGCGAGCTCACCGACATCGAACAGTCGGTGATGGAAGGCATCATAGTGCGCATCCTCGGCAACCTGCGCGAGGCGTGGTCCAACGTGATCGACCTCAGGCCCCGGCTCGGCAACATCGAAACCAACCCGCAGTTCGCGCAGATCGTGCCGCCCAACGACATGGTGGTGCTCATCACGCTGGAGACCAAAATCGGCGAAGTGGAGGGCATGACCAACCTCTGTATCCCCTACATCACCATCGAGCCGGTGATCTCCAAGCTGTCCGCGCAGTACTGGTATTCCAGCATTCGTAAGGGCATTACCGATGAGAACATGAACATCATCCAGAGCCGGCTCGAGACGGTGTTTTTGCCGGTGGTCGCGGAGATCGGGGAGATCGAGATATCGATGGACGAGGTGATGCACCTCGTCGTCGGTGACGTCGTCAAGCTTCACAATACCAAGCTGAGTTCGGACATGGTGCTGCGCATCGCGGGCCGCAAGAAGTTCAAGTGCCGTCCGGGCGTGGTGGGAACTCGTGTCGCCGTGCAGATCGGGGAAGGCATCGAGGACATCCCCGACGAGCTTCTCATCAGCAAGCGCAGCAAGGAAGACATTTAAACCCGGACAAATTTGCTGATGTGCTGGCGGCCCTTACCGTATAATAGTGTTGATGTACGGAGCGGGATCGACGAACTCGGTGCCGATCTTGATCTGGTAGAAGCAGATATGGCGCGTCGCCTTGCCGGTCCTTCCCACGTAGCCGATCACCTCGCCCTTTGAAACCTTTTCGTTGACCTCCACCGACACGCGCTGGCAGTGCGAGTAGTGCGTGCTGAAGCCGTACTTGTGCTTGACCGACACCGTCAGTCCCAGAAGCGGGT
>CAZPZJ010000032.1:3458-10506 GCA_964591055.1 uncultured Leptospiraceae bacterium | reverse complement strand
TGCGTGCTGAAGCCGTACTTGTGCTTGACCGACACCGTCAGTCCCAGAAGCGGGTCCCACCTCACCGCAGTGACCTTGCCCGGGGCGGTGGAGCGGACCTCTGCGCCGGGGAAGGCGGCTATGTCGATGCCCTGGTGGAACTCCTTTCTGAAGGTATAGGGCGACGTGCGCTCACCGAAGCCGGAAATGATGTAGCCGTCCACCGGCCAGAGCGAGGGGGTATTCTCCAGGATTTTCTTCCTGGTCTGAAGGAATTGCTTTACCTTCTGCAGTATCTGCTTTGAGGTTTTCAGCTCGCGCTCGACTTCCTCGATGTTGAGGATTTCAATGGGCGGTGAGTTCTCGGCCTGCGCCATGGTGCCGGGATTGGGATCGGGGCCCGCGCCTTTCGCCCAGAGGGAATCGACGTTGTTGTCGGGCGTAAGCGAGTACAGATAGGTGATCTCCGGCTTGAACCGCTGGAAGATGTCATAGAGGCGGTTGATCTCCTCGCGGTACTTCTGAATCTGGACGCGCGAATTGGAGCGGTACAGCTTGAGCTTGGATACCTGCTTGATCGTGGACGTGTGGTTGATGATCGCGATTGACGTGACGATCACCGTGGTCGCGACGAAGACCACGAAAAAAGCGATGGTGAACTTGGTCACGTGGAAATTGACGATTTTCTTCTCGGAATGGGGGATGAACATGATGGTGATCTGCTCGCGCCCCTTGCGCACAAACTCATCCCACCACACCCCGATCCGCTTGCTGAACTCGCCGAAATGACGGCGCAGAAAATCGCGCGTGTTCCGCTGTAAATCGTTGAGGTTGGAGTCTTTAAACGGATTTAATCCCATATTGTTCCTGAATGTCTTTTCGAGACCGTACCTGTGTATTTGGATTAATTATCGGTTTTTGATCGCAATTTTGTCAAGTTTATTCTCCGTATTGCATGAAAGGGTATTTCGCTGAAGCTGCTTTTCGCCGGGATTTGCTGTGACCTTGTTCCATGGAAAGTATTTGACAGGGCAAAAAAATAAATGTGTAATTCATGACGATTATCGCCGCCGGGTTTCAGGCCGAAAGGCATCTGAACGGGCGTGAGTGAGTGTCGGGAGAGGAAAAGGTGAAAAAAAACAGGGATCTGAACTTTGACCTGAAACAGCTCAGGTCGTTTCTCGCCGCCGTGGAGGAGAAAAACTTCACGCGGGCCTCGCGCCGGCTGGGGGTCGGCCAGGCGACAATAAGCCATCACATCATACTGCTGGAAAAGGAGCTCGGGGTGTCGCTGATCCGGCGCTCCAGCAAGGAATTCGCGTTGACTCCCGAAGGGGAGCTTTTCCGCGAATATTCGGCCGGGGTCCTTGCGGGCCTTGACGCGGTGCGCCAGCAGTTCGGCGGGCGCACGGAGCCCGGCGTCGTAAAAATCGCCGCGAGCACCATCCCCTCGACCTACATCATGCCCGCCCTGATCCGGGGGGTGCGTGAGCGCCTTCCAGGCGTCATGTTCAACATGCAGGTCGCGGACAGCCGGGAGGTGATCGAGATGGTCAAGGAAAAGCGTGTGGACGCCGGGATCGCCGGCAGGATCATCCGCAACGTGTCCCTCCGCTATCACCGCATATTCAGCGATGAGATTGTGCTGATCGCAAAAAAGGGCGCCTGCCCGGACTCGCTGGACGTCGCCGGGATCAGGAAAATGCCGTTCGTGTTCAGGGCCAAAGGATCGGGGACCCGTGAGGGATATGAAAAGGCGCTCCAGCGCCTTGGAATAAAGGTTTCCGAGCTCCAGATCGTGCTGGAATGCACCACCTCGGAGAGCGTCAAGGAGGCGGTGCTTGCGGGCGCCGGGATTGCGTTCATGTCCCGCCTCGCCATCGCCAGAGAGCTGAAGACGGGGAGCCTTCGCATGGTGAGCGCTCCCGGGCTTCCGGTCAGGAGGGATTTTTACCTGCTGCACCTGAAAGGCCGGAAGCTGTCCGGGCCGCTTGAGGCGCTTGTGGACGAGTGCGCGAAACTGGAGCAGGCTGAAGGGCAGGGAAACTGATGGAGGGTAAGGGCATGATGGACGGCATTATCGAGCGGGCGCTTGAGTGCGGGCGCACGTCGCTGTCGGAGTACGAGTCCAAGCGGATTGTCGCGATGGCGGGAGTGCCGGTGACCAAGGAGCTGCTAGCGCGGTCACGCGAGGAGGCCGTTGCGTTCGCCGGCGAGATCGGCTATCCGGTGGCGCTCAAGGGCTGCGCCGCGTCGCTCACCCACAAGACCGAGTCGGGCATGGTCCGCGTGAACCTGAAAAGCGCCCGGGAGGTCGCGCAGGCCTATGACGAGCTTGCCGCCAGGGATGTTCCCGTGGACGGCATGCTGGTGCAGGAGATGATACAGGGCAGCCGGGAGTTCGTGCTGGGCGTCACGCGCGATGCGCAGTTCGGCCCGTGCGTGATGTTCGGGCTGGGGGGCGTGTTCACCGAAGCGCTGCGCGATGTGAGCTTTCGGGTGGCCCCGGTGAGCGAGCTCGACGCGGAGGAGATGATTGAGGAGATTAAAACCAGGGCGCTTCTGGACGAGTTCCGGGGAAGCCCGGCTGTGGACAGGGAAGCGCTTGTCCGGGCGATAAGGGGGCTTGGCGACCTTGCACTCACCCGGGACGAGATCGCCGAGGTAGACGTCAATCCGCTCATCATCGAAGGCCGAAGGCCGGTCGCTGTGGACGCTCTGGTGGTGCTCAGGAGGAGGGACAAGGCGTCGGGATGACCCCGCCCGGGGGCGCGGAAAGGCATTAATTCAATCCGGCATTTGATTCCGCCCGCCGGTTGTGTTATTTTAAAAGAGCGTGATGCGCACCTGACGCCGCTGCCAATCTGACACCCGGAGGCCGGATATGACGGTAAAACCGCAGCATCCCAAGGTGGGAATCCTCTTTTCCGGTGGGCCCGCCCCCAGCGCCAACACCGTGATCTCGTCGACGGCGCTGAATTTTCTGGACCACAATATCGCGGTGATCGGCATCTACCGGGGGTACGAGTTCATCCAGGACTTCAACCTCCATTACCCGCGCCTCAGGAAGGGCGCGCACTTCGAGGAGATCACCTACGACATCACGCACTACCGCAACGACCGCGGCATTTACCTCAGGACCTCGCGCGCCAATCCGGGAAAGAACATCAGGAAGGTCGAGGACCTCGCCGACGCCGAAAAAAACGCCAGGCTGCGCAACATCATCGACGCATGCTCGTACCTGGACATCGGCGCGCTCGTGTCCATCGGAGGGGACGATACGCTCAAGACCGCCAACTACCTCTACATGATGGGCCTTCCGGTGATCCACATCCCCAAGACCATCGACAACGATTACTTCGGCATTCCCTGGACGTTCGGCTACTGGACCGCGGTCGACACGGCGCAGAAGATCATGCTCAACCTCAAGGCCGACGCGCAGGCCACCGACAGCTTCTTCATCGTGGAGATGATGGGCCGCAAGGCCGGCTGGATCACCTACGCGGCCGGCATCGCCGCCGAGGCGATCATGATGGTGTCAACCGAGGATTTCTCCGGGCGCGACCTCGACCTCGACGAGCTTGCGGAGCGCATGACCGACGTGATCATCGCGCGCGAAAACAACCGCAGGCCCTACGGCGTCATCGCGGTCGCCGAGGGTCTCGCCGACAGGCTGCCCGAGGAATTGAAGCCCACCGAAACCGACAGGCACGGCAACATCGTGTACGGCAAGTCGCACCTCGTTGACATCCTCGCGACGAAAGTCAGGCTAATATACAAAGAAAAGACCGGGCTCGATGTCAAGCTCACCCCCAAGCAGATAGGCTACGAAACGCGCGCGGCCGCTCCCATCAGCTTCGACGTGGTGCTGGGAAGCATGCTGGGCTACGGCGCCTACAAGTTTTACGCGGAAGGGCAGTTCGGCGTCATGGTGTCCGTGACCGACAATTTCGACCTGAAGGCGGTGCCGTTCGGCGATCTTGTCGACCACGAGACGATGAAAACCAAACTGCGCGACGTGCCGTTCGGCAGCGACTTTTTCACGCTCAAAGAGAGACTCTCGTACCGGAAGATATGGTAGGGAGCGTGAATGGTCCCGGGCGAGCCGGGAGGTGTAGAAGCCGTATTGCGCGCATTCAGGTCAGGATTCCGCATAACAGACATGAATGCTCGCTCAATCTGAAAAGAAACTTCTCCTGAACAATTTCCAGTTTTGTATTTGACATCCAACCTGCCGTATCGTGATTATCCCCTGTTGCTTGAGTCCGCCAATTGTGCGCACCATATGCCGTATTCCTGTTGTGCACACTCGATGTGAACGGGGAGAGTGAAAGCCGATGCTTCAGGAGTTGAGGGACATCAAGGCGCTCCAGAAACGGCCCGATGGAATCTTCGGTTCGTTCATGACAAGGCCGGTGAGCCATATTGTCGCGTTTTTCGCGTTCAGGACGGGCATGACGCCGAACATCGTCAGTTTTTTCTCATTTGTGTTCTGCGGTGCGGGAGTGGCGCTGCTCTTCCTGTTCCCTGAAGATTACCGGGGATGGCTTGCGGGAGGCGCCCTGTGGTGGCTGGGAGCCATCTTCGACGCCGCGGACGGAGATCTTGCGCGTTACGCGAAGAAGGGAACGCCATTCGGCGGGTGGTTCGATTCATTTCTTGACCGCATGAAGGAATTCCTCATTTTCGGCGCGTTCGGCTATCTTGCGTTCAGGCGTTATGATAGCGAGCTGTTCCTGCTGCTGGGTTTTGCCTCGATGTTTTCCAACGTCATAAGCGGATGGATCAGCGACACAAAGAAGCTCTTCATCACGCAGCGCGCTCCCGAAGTTCAGTTCAGCAAAAAGTACTCCTTCGGCATGGTGGACACCAGGGATTTTTTTGTTGTCCTCTCGATTGCCCTCTTCGATATGCGGGTGGCGCTGTGGACGTACGGCACCGTGTTCATGCTGCTTCTGGCGGGGCAGGCGCTGATGTTCGTGAGAAAGTACGGAAGCGTGAAGAGCGGCAACGGTTGAAGCATGTTTGTTTCGGTAGTCGCATGGATTTTACTTCAATAGAATGATGGACTTGGTGTGAGTGCCCAATGAAGGGAATAATTCTCGCCGGCGGCGCCGGAACCCGCCTGCATCCGACCACCAGGATCGTGTGCAAACAGCTTCTGCCGGTGTATGACAAGCCGATGATTTACTATCCGCTCTCGGTGCTGATGCTTGCCGGGATCCGTGAAGTGCTGATCATATCGACCCCGAAGGACATCGACAGGTTCAGGGACCTTTTCGGCGACGGAGGCCATCTCGGGATGTCGATGAGCTATGCGGTGCAGCATGCCCCGCGCGGGCTTGCGGACGCTTTTCTCGTGGGTGAGAGCTTCATCGGCAAAGACAGCGTGTGCCTGGTGCTCGGCGACAACATCTTCTACGGCGACGGTCTCACGGGGCTCTTGGAGAACCGGGCGTCGGACGTCACCGGCGCCACCATTTTCGGCTATTACGTCAAGGACCCGCAGCGCTACGGGATCGTCGAGTTTGATGCTCATGGGAACGTGCTCTCGCTCGAGGAAAAACCGGAAAAGCCGAAATCGAACTACGCGATCGTAGGCCTGTATTTTTACGACAACGACGTGGTTGAGATCGCGAAACACATCAAGCCTTCGGCGCGCGGCGAAATCGAGATCACCGATGTGAACAAGGAATATCTGGAAAAAGGGAAACTGCGCGTCGAGCTCATGGGGCGCGGATTCGCCTGGCTGGATACGGGAACCCATGAATCGCTGTGTGATGCGGCGCAGTTCGTCCGGACGATCGAGGAGCGGCAGGGCCTGAAAATCTCGTGCATCGAGGAGATTGCGTTCCGGAGGGGTTTTATCACCCTTGAACAGATGGAAAAGCTCGCCGATTCGATGAAAAGCTCTGAATACGGGCAGTACCTGAAAAGGATGCTCTATCACATACACAACGGGCTGTATTAACCGGGGAGCGGGAAGTGGGCCGATTGCTGCACAATGTCATGGTGACGGGCGGGGCCGGATTCATCGGTTCGAATTTTATCCGTTACCTTTTACAGCAGGATGATTTCACGGGAAGGATCGTCAATGTCGACAAGCTCACCTATGCCGGCAACCTGAGAAGCCTCGTGGATGTCGAAAGGGCGCACGGCGGACGCAGGTATGTGTTTGAAATGGCCGATATCTGTGACGCGGACTCGATGCGCGGCATTTTCGATCGGTACGGGATTGATACTGTTGTGCACTTCGCCGCGGAATCGCACGTCGACCGTTCGATCCACGGGCCGGGTGAATTTATTGCCACCAACATTGTCGGGACGCACGTGCTTCTCGACGCGGCGCGCGCGGCATGGAGCGATGGCGAGGGGAAGCTCTTCCACCATGTCAGCACGGACGAGGTGTTCGGCTCTCTGGGGGAGAGCGGATTCTTCTTCGAAACCACCGCGTATGATCCGAAAAGCCCCTACTCCGCATCGAAGGCGTCGTCCGACCACCTTGTGCGGGCCTATTCCCATACCTACGGATTGCCGGTTACGGTATCGAACTGCTCCAACAACTACGGCCCATACCAGTTTCCTGAAAAACTGATTCCGCTCATGATCATGAACATCATCGAGGAAAAGCAGCTTCCCGTGTACGGAAGGGGCGCGAATGTCCGCGACTGGCTCTACGTCGGCGATCATTGCTCGGGCATCTGGAGCATATTACAACACGGCAATACCGGCGAGACCTACAACATAGGCGGAGAAAACGAGTGGAAGAACATCGATATAGTGAATTTTCTGTGCGAAAACCTCGCGTCTCTCAACCAAAAGCCGCGGGACTATTATAAGAAGCTCATCACCTTCGTCAGGGACCGCCCGGGGCACGATTTCCGCTACGCCATCAATTGCGACAAGATCAAGCGCGAACTCGGGTGGAAGCAGTCTGTCTCATTTGAAGAGGGCATTTCACAGACAATACGCTGGTACATGGAAAACGGGGAATGGATCGAAAGTGTGAAAAGCGGTGAGTACAGAAGGTGGATTGAAAAACATTATTCTGCGGGCGGATGACGCGAAA
>CAZPZJ010000032.1:0-3358 GCA_964591055.1 uncultured Leptospiraceae bacterium | reverse complement strand
TATGATGTCTGTTATGCGAAATTTCCCCGGAAAAAGCAGTCGTGGTGGAAGAATGCCGGAAGCTGGCTCAACGGTAAAATCGCGGAAATTGTCATTGTGAAGCCCCGGCACATTTACCTTTCGCCGTTCAAGATTATCCGAAGGGATGTCGTTGAGGAAATCCTGAGGTACAGGGGGACCTTCCCTTACGTTGACGGGCTCATTTTCCAGGTGAGCGGCAATGTCGCACAGATCCCCGTTGAGCACCATGAGCGCTACGTGGGGAAAAGCAACTACAGCCTTGTCAAATCGCTTGTCGTATTCATGAAACTCGTGACCGGTTTTTCTGTCAAGCCTCTGAGAATCGCCTCTCTGGTCGGAATTGTAACATCCCTCGCAGGATTTCTGCTCGGGCTGTACTACATTATCGACTTTTTCATTGACGGAAAGGTGCGGGAGGGGTGGACGACCATCGTGGTGCTCATTCTTTTCATCGGGGGGCTGGTCCTCATGTCGCTCGGGATGATCGGGGAGTATGTGGGAAGGATTTATCTGATACTCGGCGGCAAGCCGCAGTATTCAATAAAAGAAATAGTAAATGGATCTTATAAAAAAACTGTTTAGCGCCGAGTTTGTCAGGTTTGTTCTCACCGGCGCGCTCAACACGGCGTTTGGATATTTTCTGTATGCTGCGAGCTATTTTTTGAGCGGAAGCGAAGGTGTTGCTCTTGCGGTAGATTATGTCATTGGCGCGCTTTTCAATTACAAATCGTATTCAATCCTGGTGTTCGGCAAATACAACCGGAAGCGGTTCGTCGCCTTCTGCCTGGTGTATGTGTTCACGTATTTTCTGAATTACGGCATACTGCATCTCCTTATCGCATGGACGGGCCTGAACGCGTATCTGTCGCAGCTTGTCGCGCTGACGGTGTGTCCGCTGGTTCTGTATTTCCTCCTGAGAAGTTTTGTCTTTGTCAATGTCGCGGAAAACACCGCCTGACATCACTTTTTATCCGGAAGGTTGTGATATATGATCCCTTTCAACAGGCCCGGGCTGACTGGAGATGAAGCTGGTTTCATCGGCGAGGTGATTGCAGGCGGCAAATTCTGCGGCGATGGCGCATTCACCAGGAAATGCCATGACTGGTTCAACGGGAATCTTCCATGTAAGAAATCGCTGCTTACCACCTCATGCACCCACGCGCTTGAGATGGCGGCCATTCTCCTCGACCTTCGTCCGGGAGACGAAGTCATCATGCCTTCATTCACCTTTTCCTCAACCGCGGGAGCGTTTGCCCTTCACGGGGCGCGCATTGTATTTGTGGATGTCAGGCCCGATACTATGAACATCGATGAGAGCCTGATTGAGCAGGCGATAACCGACCGGACCCGCGCCATCGTCGTGATGCACTACGCGGGGATCGCGTGCGGGATGGACCGCATCATGGCGCTTGCGGAAAAAAAGAAACTCGTGGTGATCGAGGACGCGGCGCAGTCCATTCTCGCGGGGTATAAGGGAAGGTCCCTGGGGGCGATAGGGCACCTCGGGTGTTTCAGCTTCCATGAAACCAAAAACATCCAGTGCGGGGAGGGCGGCGCGCTCATCATCAACGATATCAGCTATTTCGAGCGGGCCGAGATCATCAGGGAAAAGGGCACTGACCGGTCGAAATTCTTCCGGGGCGAGGTGGACAAGTACGGGTGGGTCGATATAGGATCGTCATTTCTTCCCTCGGAACTGAACGCAGCCTTTTTATACGCGCAGTTGCTCCATTCCCGCAAAATTACCGATGATCGCCTGAACTCCTGGCGCCTCTATCGCGAAGGACTGGAAAGGCTTTCGATGGCAGGGAAAATCGAACTTCCCTTCGTTCCCGATGAGTGCTCCCATAACGCGCATATGTTCTACATCAAGACTGAAAGTCTCGAAGAAAGGAGCAGGCTTATCGGACGCCTCAAGGACCGCGGGGTGCATTCTGTTTTCCACTACATTCCTCTCCACACCTCAAAAGCGGGCCTGAAAGTAGGAAGGCTGTGCGGTGATGACCGCTGGACGACCCGCGAGAGCGAGCGGCTGTTGCGCCTGCCGATGTATTACGGGCTTACGGAGAGCGAGGTCATGCAGGTTGTGGATTCCATCAATGAGTTTTACGCATGACGCGCCATGTGACCCGTGGATGATACTTTCATTTCAGGAGCGATTTTCGGGGTAAAACATGCCAGACACGAAAACCATCGCTGACAAAGCCCGGGCGTTCCTGCTTCTCGCGCTTTCCGGCATTATGCTGAAGCTCACCTACCTTTTCGCATCGAGAATATGGCGTGTCGACCTCTATTACTATATCGACGCGGCGAAAACGATGCTTGAGGGAGGGGTGCTCTACCGGGATTTCGGATGCAGCCATCCTCCCCTGGGGTACTTTGAGTTTTACTGGATGGCGCGCCTGTTCGGTTATGACAACATGTACCTGACGATTAAAATCGGCGCGATCGTTATACAGACGCTTGCCGCCTATATTGTCTTTCTCATCTTCGCCAGGCTGCACGATGCAAAAACAGGCATGTTTCGCGCGCTTCTCTTTTTAGCGCTCATTTCTCTCAGCGCCGATTTCTGGCCCCACAATATTCCGCTTACGTTCATGCTTCCGGCTTTTGCGGGGATGTGGTTTCTCGTAAAGGATGATTTCAATCCGGGACCGCGTTCGCTTATTTTCTTCGGCTTTTTCGTGTCATGCGCAACCCTCATCAGCACCAATGTCGTTTTTTATTCGCTGCTGGTTCCATTCCTCGCAATGAAGAACGGCGGTTTCAGGATTAAAAAAATACTTATTGATGGTGCGGTGGCGTTCGCCGGTTTTGCCATCCCGTTCGCGATCGTGTTCGCGTATTTCGCGGCCCATCACGCGCTTGCTGACTGGTATTTCTGGAATATCGGATGGGCGTCAATTTATTCCGGTTACAAGCCATGGTATACCAATATAATCAGTTTTTTCTACGGCTTCGTAAAAACCTGGCAGTGGCTTCCTTTTACGGCCCTGGCGGGATATGCCTGTTATGCGATACTCAGGGGCGGGCGATACGCTTCGGACAGATACGGGTATTTTGTGCTCGCGGTTTTTCTATGCGCATGCGCAAGCAAGTATCCGATGAACAAGCCGCATCCCCGCTACTATCTGTACATGCTTCCCGGCCTGCTGTTCGCGGTCGATTACGGGTTGCGTCTCCTGGGGGAAGCGGGGAGGAAAAAAGCGTGTGTCGCAATCACGCTGTTTGTTGCCGCCTCGCTTATTGTAACCAATGTGAATGCATGGCGTCGGCCGTATGATGAAAGCTTCGCCGGGCGTTCAAACCTGAAAGCATGGATAAGGAACAATATTGC
>CAZPZJ010000031.1:0-24132 GCA_964591055.1 uncultured Leptospiraceae bacterium | reverse complement strand
AAACCGACGCGATGACAGGACAGCCGATCCCCGGCGAGCCGTCAACAATCATTAAGGGAAAGGCATCGCTTTCCATGAGTTTTCTCGCTTCAGTTTTCAGAAGGCTCACCAGCTTGCCGGAATTGCCTTCCGCGACGCCGAGCCTCGCATGCAGGAAGGGGCCCCCGGGCGTCGTCGAAAAGTACCAGGCGCCGGAGACGCGCCGGCGCATCTCAATCGCGCCGAAGCGGCACACCACTTCGCACACTCCGCACCCCTCGCATTTCAGCGGGCTGATGTTGCACCGTTCGTCGATCGCGTCGAACCGGCACAGGCGCGCGCACTCCCCGCACTGCGTGCATGCCCCTTCATCCCGGACAGCCACCCAGCCCGACTCGAACGCCTCCTCGCGCAGCACCCTGTGCTCCGTGACAAGATGAAGATCGGCCGCGTCAACGTCGCAGTCGACGAGTACCCGCCGTGGCGCAAGCGCCGCGAATGAAGCAGCGATGCTGGTTTTCCCGGTGCCTCCCTTGCCGCTCACGATCACGAGTTCCTTCATCGGGGCCTCCGCTCTGATTGATGCTGTTGTGCGCGTTCGAGCACAGCACCGATTTCACGGGAGTAGCATTCGGCCAGGTATTCCGCCACCTCGGCCCGGGAATAGCGCTCGGCGATTTCCCTTGAATACGGAATTTTTGCAAGCACCTCAACTCCCTCCTCCGCGCAGTACTGCTGGAGCTCGTCATTTCCCATGTCCGACCTGTTGATGAGCGCCCCGAAGGGTATGCCTAGGGCGCGCGTCATGCCAACCGCCAGTTTAAAATCATTGAGCCCGAATGGCGTCGGCTCGGCCACAAGCACCACGTACGAGGCCCCGTCGACCGCGGCGACCGCCGGACAGGAGGTTCCCGGGGGTGCGTCCACGATGCGTATGTCCGCAGTGTGAAGGTGTTTTTTCACCGAGTTTATAAGCGGCGGCGACATCGCCTCCCCGATATCCAATCTCCCCCCTGCGTAGCAGAGGGAGCCTTCGCATCCCTCCTCTATCACGCCGATGCGCCTGGGCGTTTCACTGATGGCCTCTTCCGGGCAGACGAGTGCGCATCCCCCGCAGTGATGGCACAGATCCGGAAACACCATCGGCTCGCCGCCGACAAGCGCGATCGCGTTGAAACGGCAGACTTTTTCGCACCTGCCGCATCCCGTGCAACGCTCCGGAAGCACTGTCGGCGAGGGAACGTACACGGTATCAAGCAGGCTGACGTCCATCTTGAGAAAGAGGTTGGCGTTGGGAGCCTCCACATCGCAGTCGATGATGGCCGTCTCCTCACCGCGCTTCGCGCTGAATCGTGCCAGCGCCACCGCGATCGTCGTCTTGCCCGTCCCTCCCTTTCCGCTCGCGACTGCTATGGTCATTGCAGGCCTCCTAGAATTCAAACATTGTTCCCACGGAACCCGGCCTGTATCGAGGGCCCATGGCTGAGGCGATCATGGACGCCGCCCTGAACCCGGTGCAGTGCGACGTCGCGACGACTTTCACCTCATAATCATTGAGCACCCGGATCGCCTTCGAGATATACTCATCGGGCGCGCTGCCGAGGTGCGTGCCGCCGATCACGGCGTGGAACGAGGAATGGCCGCTTTCGCGGGAGATGTGATCGAGTATTTCCACTATACCCGCATGCGCGCAGCCCAGCAGCACCACCGGCCCCGACTTGGTTTCCAGCAGCAGCGAAAGGTCGTCATTGAAGGGATCGTCGATGAGAGAATCGTCCACCTTCTGCTTCAGCATGGGATCGAACCCCTTCCATCCTTCCGGCCGGGGGATGTTTGAAAAGGCCATGATCCCGGGCGCAATCTCTGTTTTCCCTGATGACAGGTTGAACCTCGCCCCGGCGCGCTCGTAGTCAGCGCGCGACTGCGGCATGCCGATCGGCACCTCAAACCCGCCATTCGCGGTTTCGAAAAACGCGACCCTCTGCGTAAAGATATCCGGATGGGCGAAGACGGGAAGCCCGCCGCCCACCTCCTCGAGCAGCGGCATCAGCCCGCCGGTGTGGTCATAGTGCCCGTGGCTCAGCACCACGCGCTCTATCCCCCCGAACTTGCGCGGCAGTGCGCGCAGATTGTGCATCAGCGCAAGCCCCTGCCCGGTATCGAAGAGCGTGACAGAATCACGCTCCACGAGCATCGAAAGCCCGTGCTCGCCTATCACGTTTTTAGGAAATTCAACCGAGTTCTCGCACAGAATCGTCACATAGGTTTTCATCACGTTAAGAAGTCCTCTGCCTGTAAAAAAATTCCGGGGCTTCCGGGAATGGCCGGAAGCCCCGGTGTATTGTTAGAAAGATCACCGTGTATTACCAATGGCCTTCAACATTCGCTTCCGTCAGTTCCTGCAGGTTTCCGCCCGCATAGCGCTCTATCACCTGCCGCGCGGTGAGATCGCCCTCCCCCGGAGAGAATATCCTCACCCCGGCCTTCGCAAGCACCGCATGGGCCTTGGGGCCCACGTTCGGGGCGATCAGCGCTTTCGCGCCCCTGTTCACAAGCAGCGACGCGGACTGGATGCCGGCTCCCTGTGCGGCGGACAGGTTCTGCCGGTTTTCAATACATTCGTGCGCGCCGCTGTCGGTATCGTAGAGCAGAAAGTTTTTCGCCCTGCCGAACCTCGGATCGACCATGGAATCCAAAGACCCGTCACTTACAGGAATCGCTATAATCATTTACCGCCTCCTTTTTTTCCACAGCGTTCTCCCGCCCGCCCCTGTCCGCACTTCCCGCGTCCACCGTCCTTGTCGATACGGCGAAAGTCCAATCCTCCACAGGCGGGACAGGAGTCGGGCCGTCCCGTTCCATATGGAAGCATCCATTCATGGGAGCACGCCATGCACGAGAAAAGCCTGTTGTAAATCTCCACGTTTCCTCCTTCTATTCTGAGCGCCTTTCCGTTCACCAGGCAGTCGGCAATTTTCCTGTGGGCGCCGTCGATGATGTTGCCGAAGGTCTGCCGGGACACGTTCATCCTGGCGGCGGATTCTTCCTGATAGAGCCCCTCGTAGTCGGCAAGCCTCATCGCCTCGAATTCGTCAAGGGTGATGATGATCTCCTCAAGGCTGCACCTGGGAATCCCCGCCGGCTTGTACACTGTCGCCGCGGGCGATCCCTCGATTCTCCTGCACTTGTGGGGTCTTGGCACTGCTCACCTCCGCCCTATTATTAGCATATGCCAATAATAGCACCCCTGTCCTACGGGTCAAGTTTTTTATGCTCTTTCGCCCCCCTGTTCCAGCACCCGCACGCGTGCGCCCTTTTTTCGTGCGGCAAATCATCTTGACTTTTTTCCACCGTGCCGGAGAAGTTGTGAAGGGCGTCCGAAGCTGACGGGCGCGAAAACCGGAGCATGCACATACAATGAGCGGCTTTACCCGAACGGAAACCACCGTCCTTCACAGGATACAGAAGGACATCGACATCACCGAACGTCCTTTCGAGGTGCTGGCGCGCGATTGCGGCATCGATGAGGACCTGGTCATCGCGACTATCCGCTCGCTCAAGGAGCGCGATGTCATTCGAAACATCGCCGCCATATTCAACGCCAACAGGCTCGGATACCGGTCGGCGCTGTTGGCCTTTCGCGTGGCACCGGACGGGGTTGAGCGCGCAGCCGCGATCATCAACGGCCATCCGGGGGTAAGCCATAACTATCTGCGGGAACACGCGTTCAACCTGTGGTTCACGCTCACCGCGGAAAGCGAACAGGAGTTGGACCGCGCCTCGGCCATCCTCGCATCGCTCTCGGGTGCGGACGATTTTATGGTGATGAGAAACCGGCGGCTTTTCAAGATAGGCGTCGACCTCGATGTCAGCGGGGGAGAGGACGACGGCGCCGAGGCGCCCTCCAACTACGCCACAAGCCACAGCGATCCCTCATCGCCCGCCATAACGCTCGGCTCGGAGGAAAAGGAGGCGGTCCGCCTGCTGCAGTTCGACCTTCCCCTGACGGAACGCCCCTTTCGCGCTATAATTGAAAGGGAGCAGAGCTTCCTGCCCGAGGAAGCGCTTGTGCGGATCGCCCGCGAGCTCAAGCGAGCCGGAGTGATGCGCCGCTACTCGTGCGTGCTCCGCCATCGCAACGCCGGCTACACGATCAACGCGATGACCGCGTGGAAGCCGGCGCCGGGCGCCGACATCGAGCGCATCGCGGCGATCTTCGCGGGGGAGCGCACGGTATCGCACCTGTACCTTCGCGATACGTTCCCCGGCAGATGGGAGCATCCGCTGTTCGCCATGATCCACGCACGCGGCCGCGGCGAGCTCGACGGGACGATACAGCGCCTGTCGCGCGATTCGGGAATGATCGAGCACCTTTCGCTGGAGTCGACGCGCGAGTTCAAGAAGGAGCGCGTTCGCTACTGTTCGCCAAAATTCGAGGAATGGAAAAAAGCGCATGATTGACATTGGAAAACTCTACTGCGGGGGCGAGTCCACCGGCGACGGCCTTCGCTACGGCACCGAGGCGGGATCGGACGCGCACGGCAACCACCCGCACGCACGGGCGGCGCTGGCAAGCGAACGGCGTCCCATAGTGGTGTGGAGCACCACGCGCACCTGCAACCTGAAATGCGTGCACTGCTACACCGACTCGGACAACGTGAAATACACCGGCGAGCTTTCCACTGACGAGGGGCTCGCGATGATCAACGACCTCGCGTCGTTCAGCATCCCCTCGCTGCTCTTCTCTGGCGGCGAGCCGCTGATGCGAAAGGACCTCTTCACCCTGATTGAGCGCGCGGCCGGCAAAAACATCCGCCCCGTCATCTCCACCAACGGCACGCTCATCGACCGCGAGACCGCGCGGCGCATCAAGGACACGGGGATCACCTACGTCGGCATCAGCCTCGACGGGATGGAGGAGACCAACGACAAATTCCGCGGGGTGAAGGGAGCGTTCACCAGGGCTATGAATGGATTTGAAAACTGCGTGGCCGTCGGGCAGCGCGTGGGACTTCGCCTCACGCTCACCGAGCACAACTACCGCGACCTGCACCGCATCTTCGACTTCATCGAGAAGGAGGAGATCAACCGCGCCTGCTTCTACCACCTGGTCTACTCGGGACGCGGCAAGTCCATCAACACCGACGATCTGACACACCGCGAGTCGCGCGACGCGATGGATATCATAATGGCCCGCACAAAGGATTACTTCGAGCGCGGCCTCGACATCAACATCCTCACCGTGGACAACCACGCCGACGGCGTCTACATCTACCTGAAGCTCCGCAACCAGAATTCGCCGAAAGCGCAGGAGGTCTGCGATCTTCTCAGGTGGAACGGCGGCGGCGCGCACTCCACCGGAGTTGGCATCGCCAACATCGACTTTACGGGCAGCGTACACCCCGACCAGTTCTGGCAGGACTACACGCTTGGCAACATAAGGGAGCGCAGCTTCGGCGACATCTGGATGGACGAGTCCGACCCGCTCATGAAGGGCCTCAAGCACAAGGCCGACTACCTCAAGGGGCGCTGCCGGCTCTGCGCGTATCGGGAACTGTGCACCGGCGCCATGCGCGTGCGGGCGCAGCGCATTTTCAACGATCCCTGGGCGCCCGACCCGCAGTGCTACCTCAGCGACGAGGAGATCGGCCTGACCGACGACAAGCGGCGGGCGCTCGAAAAAGCGGGAGAGGAGTTCAGGATGCCGGAGAAGCTACTGCGGTGAGGAGCCGATCCTGCCTGTTATCAAAGATATTGATCAGCTGTTATCCTTGAAGCCGGATCTCAAGCATCTTCGCGTTAAGAGACAAACAGCACTCTATTAAAATTTCGTCGGCCAGTTCGCCAAATGATGCCTGCTAATTCCGCGATTCTGTGAATCCCTGATTATTCCCAGCACATTGATAAGATATTTCCGTGTCTCACGCGGATCGATTACGTCCTGTATATAGTAATCTCCCGCAGCGGGATAGGGTGATTGATCGCCAAGCATTTTTTCCACCATCGCTTTCCTCTGTTC
Organism: uncultured Leptospiraceae bacterium; assembly: GCA_964591055.1. GTDB lineage: Bacteria > Spirochaetota > UBA4802 > UBA4802 > JAGODF01 > CAZPZJ01. The sequence goes on along the minus strand of CAZPZJ010000031.1, from coordinate 18,134 downwards.
TTCAGGGAGACCGCCGAAAACAACATCAGCCGCTATCAGGGGATCCATGAATCCAACTTCGCCCGTTGGCCATGCGGCGGTAAAATCCGCTCCTGATCCGGGTCCGCACATATTCGCACCTGCCTGCCCATAGCTCTTGCGCACTACAAGAGATATTTTAGGCACTGTTACCTGGAACAAAGCCTGCAGTGCGTTGACCACCCGGGCCCCCACGCGCTTCAACTCCGCCTCCTTACCCACGAGATGTCCGGGAGTATCATGAACAAAAATGATCGGTATATTGTAGGAATCGCAAAGGCACAAAAAGCTGGTCAGCTTTTCAAGACCGTCCGTGTTCATGGCCCCTACATTCACCATCGGGTTGTTCGCGATAAAACCAACGACCTCTCCGTCGATCCGCGCCATACATGTTATCAGCATTTTCCCGAAACCGGCTTTCACGCTGAAAAGAGTTCCTCCGTCAACTATGCACTCCAGTATTTTGTGCATGTCATAAGTTCGAGTCCGCTTTTCAGGAAAATAATCAAGAATCTTCAAAATCCGATCGTCGGAGCCTTCCGGAACAGCCTTCTTTTCCGGAAGTTCAGTATTATTATTCGGCATATATGAGAGATATTCCTTTATTATCCGGAAACAGTCATCTTCGTTTTCCGCAACCGCGTCCGTTACTCCTGTTATTTGAGAATGGACTTCCCAGCCACCCATCTCCTCGCCGGTATATGTCTGCCCAATCGCCCGTCCCAGCGCACGCGGACCAGATATTGAAATGGCGCTCCCCTTTACCTGGACGACAAAATCCGCCAGATTCGCCTGAAAGTCAGCTACTCCGTAGCACTCTCCAAACGCGGCGAAGATAAAAGGCTGCTCCCGAAAGTTGGTGTACTCGGGCATCAACGTGTCAATGCCGCCACCTCCCAGGCTGCATACCTCTTTTGAGCCCTGACAGTCCGGCATCCGCGCCCCGCCAGCTTCGCCAAGCCAGATCAACGGCACATGCATCTTTTGCTTGACCTGAGTTTTAAACTGCAGCATTTTCTTCAGATTTACCCGCGCGTTGGTCGATGCCAGCACTGTAAAGTCATTTGCTATTATGGCGACACGCCGGCCATCGATCTTGCCATATCCCATAATCAGGCTATCAGCCGGTGTCTTTTCTGCCATCCCGGGCATATCCGAATGCGCGAGCAATCCCATCTCGAAAAAAGTATTCGGGTCAAGCAGGCGCTCTATCCGCTCTCTGGCCGTCAGCCAGCCCCTTGCATGGTGACGCTTTACCTTCTCCTCGCCCCCCATCAGCAGGGCTCGTTTTTTCCTCTCCTCAAGATCCTTTAACAGTTCTTCAAAGGCCATTTTTCACCTCTTCTGGTTGTTACTGTAATAACGCCATTGTGATCATTTTAATCCGACAGGTCATTATGTCAATTCGCAATAATACTCTTTGTATCATCTCCACGGCACATTGCCGCAACAACACGCACCGTCCATATTCACAGTTGAAAATCTGTTATAAAAAGGGCGGCCGATAAGATCAACTTCTCACGGCCGCCCGAAACAATCTACATTTTAATAATTTTTTTCAAACAATATAGGCTTTCTCAACGGTCGCTCCAGAGACTCAGGCTCCACCCAGATCACTTCCGGGCTAACCCTGTGTTTCTCTTTCATCGTTGAGCGTATTTCTTTGGCAAGATTTTCAAGCTTATCCTTGTCATTGCCAAATTCTTTTGAATACTCAACTTTCAGCTTTAAATTAACAATACGATGAGAGGCATCTTCTTTTATTATTCGCATGTGTCCGGTTACTTTTGGCGCGAATGTTTGAAGTGTTTTATGGAGGGCCCCGGCGAAGACATTGACCCCCTTAACAGTTACCATGTCATCCGCACGGCCCACCGGCCTTGCCCTGTATCCCTTGAATCCACACCCCGGACACTCGGAAGTGTACACTTCGACAATATCTCCAGTGGCGTACTTCAGATACGGCGAGGCTTTTTTTCTCAAATGGGTCGCAACAATTTCACCAACAGCCCCATCAACGACCTCGATGGGATCTTTGGTCACCGGATCGACAATATCCTCTAGTGAAATATCCCAGTCATCAGCGTAATTATGAAGGCCATAATATTCGTCCGAGTCACAGGAGACGGCCAGGCACGTCAACGAAGGACCCCACCAGTCGTACCATCTGCATCCGAACGCGTCTTCTACCCTTTTCTTCAATTCGGGAATACCACAACCCATCTCCCCTGTAAGCAAAAGGCATTTGAAATTCAAATCCCTTGGATCCATTTTAAACTGGTTCCTCAAAAGGCTTATAAAAAATTCAACGATTGCCGCTCCCGAATACCACATGGTCGGTTTTGTCCACTTAACAAGCTCCATGGCTACCTGGGGGCCAAGCCGGATATCAATGGCGAGAGGCAGAATACCGGACTTTTCAAGGCCGGGAAGAATCGCTGAAGTAGCATAGACCCCAAGCGGATACAAGAAAAAAGCCCTGTCTCCCTTCCCGAGGCCAATCTGCCGGTGAAGGGAATCCACACAGTTCGCGACATACTCCTTGTCCTCTACCGTACATGAATAGGGATATGTGGGATGTCCGGTAGTGCCCGATGTGCCTCCTGTCTGGATAATATCGCTGGGATCACAGCAGACATGGAGCCCGAAGGGGTGTCCGTAGCGCTCAAGAGAATCCTCCATGCTCTGCCTCTCCCGGTCCTTATCCATAAAAATCGGCAATTTCCTCAAATCTTCAATGGTCTTTATGTCGCCTGGATTCGCTCCAATTTCTTTGAATTTTTTCTGATATAACTCAGGAGAATTATCATACATGTACCTGACTTCCTCCCTGAGGAGCTTTTCTTTATGCAGCTTTCTCTCCTCAAAGCTCATGTTATTTAAATTTTCCGGGAAGTAACGAATCTTTCCACTCATGCAAAACCTCCAGATGATTTATTAAAATCAGGAATCCTGCTCCACTCCTGTTCGCGGAAAGAGCACACCAATAAACGCTTCACTCTTCGCGCTTTTATATTATCATACATAATTATTCACGGGCTGTCTGGACAAAACGAAGAATGATTAAAAATGTCCATATTCATACCATCAAAACAACAAAGACGGCCGAATCCACACCATGCGTTCCCGTTGCGGACAATTTTAACAATCATGCTTTTTGACGAGACAGGATCTCTGTATTGCGATATTATGCAATTATTCATAATCTTAAAGCTTACCGTATAAAGGGGTTAACGATATGACCGCATGGAGTCAGGCGTTCAGCGTTTTTATTGTCGGACTGGGAGGGGTTTTTACATGCCTCGTCATTCTTCAGGTCAGCACAAAGCTTTTTTCTGTAATTGTAGTTTTTATTGAGAAGAGAATGAACAAGTAGGGCGCATATTATAAGCAATAACAAGCAGACAGTGTGAATGAATTTATATCATGGAGAACATTATGGACGCATCTATCATCAGTAAAGTAGTATGCGGAATGGGAATCATGCATCTTTCCACGGGGAATTTACTCATGTGGTTAATCGCATTTATTCTTATTTTTCTCGCTATAAAAAAAGATTATGAGCCGCTTTTGCTGGTGCCGATCGGCTTCGGGATTCTTCTGGCGAACCTCCCCCTCGCAAACCTCATGGAGCAAAATCACTTCCTGTGGGTTTTTTATCACCACGGGATCAGTCGCTGGGACATCATCCCTCCGCTGATTTTTCTCGGGATTGGTGCGATGACCGACTTCGGGCCGGTAATCGCGAATCCAAAAACATTGCTACTTGGTGCCGCCGCGCAATTTGGTGTGTATGTTACTTTTTTCGGAGCAATTTTATTGGGATTCAACATCCAGGAAGCAGCTTCTATCGGGATTATCGGGGGAGCTGATGGGCCCACCACTATATTTCTTACTTCTCAACTTGCGCCGCACCTCCTTGGCGCAACAGCAGTTGCCGCCTATTCATACATGGCCATGGTGCCTATAATACAGCCACCAATCATGAAGCTTCTAACCACATCCAGTGAACGCAAAATACGGATGGCGCAGCTTCGCAAAGTAAGCAAGCTGGAAAAAATCGGATTCCCTCTCATCGCCACTATTGTGATATGTCTTCTCTTCCCCGAAGCAGCGCCGTTAATGGGGATGCTTTTCCTAGGAAACATGTTCAGGGAATGCGGCGTCGTTGAACGGCTCTCCCATGCCGCTCAGAATGAGCTTATAAACATCATAACCATTTTTCTCGGTGTCTGCATTGGTGCTACAATGCCCGCCGATGTTTTTCTGAAACCGCAATCCCTGGTTATATTCCTTCTCGGTCTTGTCGCCTTTTCTTTCAGCACGGTCGGCGGAATACTGATGGCTAAATTAATGAATCTGTTCCTGAAAAACAAAATAAATCCCCTTATAGGGGCGGCAGGAGTGTCAGCGGTGCCGATGGCAGCCAGGGTTGCACAGATTGTCGCTCGTGCGGAGGATAAACAGAATTATATTCTCATGCAGGCAATGGGGCCAAATGTCGCCGGGGTAATCGGAACGGCCGCCGCCGCGGGGCTTTTCCTGACAATGCTTAAATAAATGGATGACGCTGATTCGTTCTGCGCTCAATCGGTTCACGCACATTTTCATGAATCACAACCACTTCAACACAGGCGGCCGGCGAGAACAGCATGACCGCCTTTCATTTATCACATCATTCAACCGACACATCGGTTGATTTTGAAAGGTCTTCAGCCATTACAACGAGATTCCTGGATTCACTGTTGAGAGACTCCGAGCTGTGGACATTATTTTGCAGCATCTCGTTGATATTAATTATCGAAGAGGAGAGCTCCTCGAGTGCGATTTTCTGCTGTTCAAGAGAGTGCTGAACCTCGTCGGATACTGACAATACGTCCCAGTTTAAATCCCGCATAACCTCATTGATGCCTATTTCCCTGTTCGCGAGCTCCCCGGCTTTCGCAACGGCTTCGCCGAAAGAAGATATCTGGGAAATTGCCCCGTTTGCCACTTCAAACATTTCACGAGAGGAATTGTCCGCGTTTTCGACTTCGCTGAAAGTTTTTTCAATCAATCCGGTAATCGTTTTTACATTCTCTGACGTTTTCACCGAAAGCTTGCCAATTTCATCAGCAACAACCGCGAATCCCCGCCCATGATCACCGGCGCGGGCCGCCTCAATGGACGCATTTAAGGAAAGAAGGTTTATTTGCTCGGAGATGTCTTCAATAATGGAAGTTGACTCCCTGACCTGTTGGGAAACAAGGAGCACGCTTTGCATAATGCCCATTGTCCGCACTATTTTCTCTTTCATGTTTGCAATCGACGAGTCAAGAGATTCCTTGGTCCTGCTCGCGTCTTTCATCACCGATTCGTTTGTCTTGACAATATCATAGAGATGACTGATGTTCTCTGAAAGATCGCCTATTTTCGCATACTGTTCCCTGACCCGTTTCAGTATGTGCTCTCCCGACGCCGTCACCTGCTCCGTAGTAGCGGTAATTTCTTCAATAGACGCGGATTGGGAACGCGTATTATCGGAAAAAGCGTCAATCACCGCATTTACGGATCCGGAAAATTCGTATATGTTTTTAGCCGCTCCTTTCATTTTATCCATCAATCCCTTGAGATTATTATATCTCCTCAGACTGATTTCATTCTGCTCTTCAGCGGATTTAACGGCCTTTGCCATGATGGATGAAGCAAAAATGCCCATTATCACAATCATGGTCATGCTCGCGGTAAAATTAATCATTACCATCCTGCTTAAAGTTGCGTGAACTCCCTCAATTTTTCCGATTAAAACAATATATGTCGCCGCGTAGAGAATTACATTGATGAGGGTCAGTGATATCGACCATTGAGTTGTACAGAATACTGTCGTGATAAGTATTATCGCAGGCAGGTACAATATCACGGCAAACATGGCGGTATCCGGCTGGAGGAACACGTTGCGGATATGACCGCCCATAACGACGATTGACAGCAATATCGAAAGGCTGTTTGCTGATGCGTAATATCTACCCTTTTGAAATAAATAAATGCTCATTACAACACCAATAATACCGAATCCGGCGCACATTGTTGTCGATACGAACTTAGCTCTGTTAGCGAAGAAAAACAATACAGGAAGAACCGGCAGAATACAGAGTAATACCAAGTCTAAAGTCAGAAGCAGCCTTGCTTTTTTCTGTATAGCATAGCCTTGATTATCAAATGTACCCAAAAGACTTTTTATCATGATTACCCTCTCAATCATCTACAACCGCGGAAGACATTTCATTATAGTGTTTACCACAAGACTCCCCCCGGATTGCCGAGGGGAGTATAATAAAAAAAGGCGCTACAAAAGGCGAATTGCGACATGCGCACGCATTAATTCCCGTATATTCATTCAGTTACTCTAGCTTCATTAAAATGTCACCACTCTCAACTTTGTCACCCTTTTTAATAACAATTTCCTTTACTTGCCCGACCGCCGGCGAGAAAATCGGATTTTCCATCTTCATAGCCTCAATGATCAGCAGTTCCTGATCTTCGATCACTTTATCGCCGACATTAACCATTATTTCCACAACCATTCCCGGCATCGGCGCTACTACTTCTTGCATAAGAACCTCCTTTTAAAATAAATTTAAAATCATAAAAACGCTGTCCTTATTATGCAACTTATACAGCAAAATGAGTCCCGCAGTTGCCTGAAAAAAATATTGTTACAGGAAAATGCAACCACACTCCTTCAATGAAAGGGGATAATAAAAAATAATCCGTCAAGTTGAATTTAGAAATACAATTTTTAATATTGAACATCAACGCTCCCGCACTCCTGTTCGTTTTAATTTGCGATGCCAAAGAGAATATAGTTACAAAATGATTTTTCAATAATCATATTATACACTCAATGCATTCATTTCTTTTTCGCGACTTTACCCATGTCGCTTCGATGGACACCCCGCCTCAATGATAATTTTTGGGGGTATCTATTTTTTCTAAAATGCCCCAACTTTAGCATCGCATTCCGCGTTTCTTAACTCCCAGATTCGTTTTTTCAAGATCAAAAACCATTTCTATCCAGTCACAGAGAAGCGGCCTCGTCTCGCGCGGATCAATTATATCCTCAATTCCAAAATGTTCCGCCGCCCGGAACGGCTGCGCAAACCCCCGGTAGTATGCCTGCAGTTTCTCGTGCAGCGCCATGGGATTATCCGCTGCTTCAATCTCGGACCTGTGCGCCGCGAAGACCCCCCCCTCAATGGGAATGTTACCCCAGTACGCGGATGGCCACGCATAACGCCAGTTGAGCTTCCCGGGATCCGATTGGGCTCCGCCCGCTACACCAAAGCATTTTCTTACATATATTGACGCCCACGGAATGGTCGCCTGGGACACCGAGAAACTCGCCCTGACTCCTTTTCTGATCGTTCCATATTCCTCTGACTGAATACCGATGAAAAAACCAGGCTGGTCAATGAGATTAACAACAGGAAGGTGAAAGGTGTCACACATGTCCACGAAGCGCTGATACTTTTCCGCCACATCCCATGCAAAAGAACCTGCTTTAAATCGACAATCATTGGCCAACACACCCACTGGATAACCCTTCAGGCGCGCGAGGGCGGTGATCTGGGATCGTCCCTGATATTTTCCAATCTCAAAAATGGATTCCCTGTCAAATACGCACTGCATGATTCTTCTCATGTCATATGTTTTTCTTCCATCACGAGGCACAATGGACGCCAGCTCTTCCTCTTTTCTGCCGGGATTATCGTTATCATCATTTTTCCGTTGAGGCATCTCCCAGACATTCTGCGGCAGGTAGTCAAGAAATCTCCGCGTCTGTCCAATTGCGTCCTCCTCACTTTCGGCCTCATTATCGACAACACCGCTTATTCGAGTGTGTATCCTGTATCCTCCGAGCTCTTCCTTGGTAACCTTCTGCCCCTGGGCAAACTGGACCAGCGGCGGTCCCCCTACAAAAACCTGGCTCTTCTCTTTCACCATCACCGAGAAGTGAGATTGCACCGCCAGAAGCGCGCCGATTCCTGAAACCGGCCCCAGCGCAAGCGAAACCATTGGCACTTCTGACATCATTTCCGCGAACATTCCAGGCGCCACATCATTAACATAGGGTAGCTCAAGATATCCAATTTGCGCGACTTCTCTGATCGTCCCGCCGGCGCCGTCAAGCAGCCTTATCAGCGGCAATCGCAACTCATGCGCCATCTTCCCGTTGAATGCGAGCTTTGCCTTGTACATCCTGCCCACTGAAGCTCCGCGTATAGTGAAGTCATCACCCTGCACAATGACCTTCCGCCCGTTGATTGACCCCCTTCCGATAATTATCGGGCAGGGAGTCAAGCTCACAAGGTCCTGATTGTTGTTCTCGTATGTCGCTTCACCCGACATAACGCCGGTTTCCAAAAAAGTACCCTTATCAAGCAGCGCGTCTATCCTCTCCCTAACCGTCATTTTTCCCTGCTCGTGCTGCCTGCTCACACTTTTCTCGCCTCCCAACTGGTAGGCAATTTTTTTTCGCTTTTCAATTTCTTGGATTTCAGCCTTCCACATTACGATCAACCCTCGCTCAATTTACACCAAACCGCACCAAGTGATGCGCGCCCGGCCGGCCGGAAGAGATGAACATCATCAAGGCGCGTTACCTATTGATATAATAATCCTGAATTCACACCCTATTCTCGCCAAAACTAAAAATCGTTAAAATTGTCCATCAATGGCTATAATTATTATGTACATTGGATGCGTAACTATGCATATATAATCATAACAGGTCACCGGTTCCCGGTGTAGCACACGCTGTTTTTGCATGCGCCATTCACCTGTTAACGCACGTGAAAATATGAAAACTCAGTTTTTGTGGAGATAGTGAACATTTCAGGAAACACCTCCGGTAAAAGAATATTTGCAAAACGGTAGAAAATGGATTTAACAGGAACCATAATCAACAGCACATACCGGGTTAAACACATTCTCTCTGAAAGTGCGATCAGCAATGTGTACGTTGGCGAAACTCTGAAAACAGGATTAAAGATCGCGATCAAAACAATCATGCGGGAAAATGCGTTGTTCAGCATTGACCAGATAATACAATTCCAGAACGAATATAATATTTTATCTCAGCTCAACCATGACAGCATCGTTAAAATATATGAAACCGGGAGCATTCATTCAGACCTCATCCCTACAACATATTACATCGTCATGGAATATATTGAGGGCCAAAGCTTAGCATCATTAATTAAAAACAGGGGAGAGATTCCCCTTGAAGACTCGGTCAACATTATTGAGCAGATTTGCCAAGCAATTAGTCATATCCACGGAAGCGGTATTACTCACCGCGATTTAAAACCAAGCAATATTCTCATCGATAAACGAAATAAAGTTAAAATTATTGATTTCGGCTTTGCCCGGATGCGTGATTTCAGCCAGTTTAACAGCCTCGACCAGGTGATTGGGACTTTTGCCTATATGGCGCCAGCAAGCTATGATGATAATTCCTCCGATTACGCGGAAAGCAATGACCTGTACTCAATAGGAATAATTTTCTATCAGATGCTCAGCGGAGCTCTTCCATTCACTGGCGATAGCATAATGGCCGTTATACAACAACACCTCGCGTCCACTCCAACCTCTCTCTCAACATATAAAAAAAACATCCCGCCGATGATTGAGAAAATCATTTTCAAGCTTATCGATAAAGATATTAACTGCAGGTACCAGACAGCTCAAGCGCTTCTCTACGACATTGCCTGCTTCAAGAGGGGAAGGGAAAAATTTATTCTTGGTCTTACCGATAAGCACACCCATTTGACATATAAATCACATCTTGTGGGTAGAAGCAATGAGTTGAGTACATTACTTTCTTTGTTCAACAAAGCGAAGCGGGGGAATGGCAGCTTCTGTGTTATCAGCGGAGAAGCAGGCATTGGGAAAACTCGGCTTGTCGAGGAAATGATAAAAAAAGTTAATAATAATTCCTATTCTTTTATCTATGGAAAATCGCGACCAATCGAAAACAAAATACCGTATGGCCCGCTGCAGGAATCAATTAACATGTATATAAAAAGCTTTAGCCATTACGCGGAAAGCAAAAAGAACAACATTGTCCAGCAGTTAAAAAAAGAGCTTAAAAATTATACTCAAATCCTGCTGAAATTCAATCCAAATATACGGGAAATAACCGGAATCCCCTCATCCGCGAACAGGCTTACCCCATCGAGTGAGAATATAATCATAAAATCGGTATTGATTAGATTTCTTCTCACCCTTGCAACCCAGGAAAATGGCATGATCATGCTTCTTGAGGATATGCAATGGATGGATAACGGCAGTCTTGAGCTGGTCGGGGAAATTGTTAAGAATATCTCACAATACCCGCTCCTTCTTATAGGAACGTACCGCAGCAACGATCCCGGTGAAAATCCACATTTAAGAAAACTCGTTGAATCATCGCGCGAATTGTCAGCGCCTGCCCAGATAATGCATCTCGCTCCGTTGAAAGAGCAGGAAACGCTTTCATTCATCGCCGGGTTGCTGCTTGACGATACCGGCGGCAATATTCAGATAGCGAAGCTCATACATGATAAAAGCAACGGGAATCCTTTCTTCACTATCGAAGTCCTCAAACAGTTTGTAGAGGAAAAAACTCTTTTCTATGACGATGGCAGATGGAATCTCGATTACGGCATTTTATGCCGGATGAAACCATCCAAATCAATTATTGATGTTATCCTCAACAGGGTTTCATTTTTAAATAATCTCGACAGGAACATCCTGTCCTGCGCGTCGGTTCTGGGAAATAATTTTAACATGAGAATCCTTTATAAAATCGGACGCCAAATCGGATTTACAACCGGGAATACAGTTACATACGCCAATGAAGCAGATATCGATTCCTGTATAAGAAATGCGCTCGACCTGAAGCTCGTTGAGGGAAATTTAAAAAATAAAAACATTCTTAGTTTTGCCCATGACAGGATAAGGGAAGCCCTTTCAATTTCCATCAGCGAAAAAGAGAAGAAAAGACTCCATCTGCACCTGGCACAGATACTTGAGGAAATTCACTCCGACGACGAGGATTATTTGTTTGAAATCGCCAATCACTATATAGAAAGCACCGACAGCATGAAAATTCTGGAATACGCCTTTCCGGCCGGTCTGAAATCAAAAGAGAAATATGCAAACGATACCGCGCTTCATTATTTAAGCATCACCACATCAATTCTCGAAGATCAAAACGTGCTCAGCATTGAACACTATAAGAAAATGTGGCTCGCGTCAAAAGAAGCAATCGGGGAAATTTATCTCATTATTGGAAAATACGATGAAGCTATTATGCTTTTTTCTGAAATAATACAATATGAAAAATCAGGAATTAAGAAATCCCTGCTCAACAAGCAAATATGCACCGCTTATTTTAAAAAGGGTGACTGGCAGAACACTGAATTATATGGCAGAAAAGGTCTTAAAATGCTCAACGAGCACCTTCCCACCACTAACGCCAGTATGTATTGGGGAATTATTAATGAAGCATTTAAAATTTGTATTTTCACATTTATTCCGAAAATATTTATTTCCTCTGGCATGAAACACCCCGACAAGCTGAAACTGATAATCCATTATTACATGATTCTTGGCTGGTCATACGGTTTAAGCAATACGCATAAGTTCTCCTATATCGGTCTTCGGTTTAAAAATCTTCTGAACAATGGCATTAAAAATACAAAAGAGGGGGCTATGTGCCTTGGCGGCTTCGGAATGCTGTTATCAGTGTTACACTTCTTTGAACAAGCAAAAAAACGTTACCGGAAGCAACTTGCGATAAGTCAAGCCATTAATGATGATTGGGGCATGGCGCAATCGCACCAGTGGATGGGATTTTGCTGCCAATGGCAGGGAAACTACCGCACAAGCATCATGCATTTCAAGAAAAGCCTTGAGCTTTTTAAAAACATTCAGGACTTGAGGGAAATAGCCATTTCGAACCTTGGCCTTTTTGAAAACTACTATTATATCTCCGACTATGAAAATTTGGAACGGGCAAATGAAGAGTATTACATGGAAATTCAGGATTCGGGCGATAAATACGGCATCAGCTCTTCATGGCACTATAAAACCCTTCTTTATCTGGAGCGAGGAGACCTGGATACAGCGGAAAAGCTTGCCTTTAAAAATTATAATTTCAGCTTTGTAGAAAACTTACAATACAGGCACTATCTTGCCGCCATCCAACTGGGACTCATTTTCTTCGAAAAAAACGATATTGATAAATCATTGGAATACCTGTTGCAGTCAAAAGAACTGAAAAAATGCAGCCACTTCATAAACCACTATATTGTTCAACATGAAATCTATCTCGCGGAAGCACTCATCATTAAGTATAATAATTGCGACATTGACAATTCTGACAAAAATAAATACTTGTCTATGGCGAAGAAAAATATCAACAGTGCTCTCAAAACAACAAAAAACTGGCCTGTTTACAGAGGTTCCGCATTCCGAGTCGCAGCGATGTATTGCGATATGAAAAGCAGAAAGAGGATGGCGGGTTCATTTTTCAAAAAGGGAATAAGCTTCTGTAAGAGAAACGGTAGAAAATACGAGCTCGCGAAATGCTACCTCCATTATGGTTATTATTTAAAAAACCATGGCCAGCTGAACAGCGCGATAACCGCTTTTGAGCTGGCATATATACTGTTCAGCAGTATCGGATCGCAGCATTACAAAAGAATTCTGGAAAGAATTCTGAACATGCGGGTTCCGGAAGGAAGCGCAAAAGGGGATTATATCCGGCAACAAAGACTTGATTTCATCATCAACATTCACAAAAGCGCTGAAACTACAAATGCCATTGATGATTTTATGATGTTCACCCTTTCTGGCATATTGACACTTGTCAGTGCACAGCGGGGTTATGTGTTTCTATATAATAAATCAAAGACAATACTTGAGCTTAAGGTGTTTAAAACAATAACCGGCGGTGGAAGTACCGGCTATTCGAAGAATATTATTAATACGGTATTCGAAAGCGGCAAACCCGTTTTAACTTTGGATGCAGGAACAGAAGAGACCTTTAATCAATACAACAGCGTTGTTTCAAACAGTCTGAAATCAATAATATGTGTTCCAATTACCATAGACAAAAGAAATGTCGGCGTTCTCTATATTGACAATCCGCTCGCAAAGGGGGTGTTTTGCGAAGATGATATTGGGTTTTTACAGCTTTTTCTTTCACACGTCATCATGGTTATACAGGGAAAAAACTCCTTCGGGGATTTATGGGGAAGCGGAATCAGGCATCTGGAAATCACTGATGCAACAAAGAGCAAACTCGATCAAATCGTGAAGTATCTTGAGGAGAATTACAGCTCCGATATTTCACGGGAGGCTCTGGCTTATTCGGTCGGCATGAGCCCGAATTACATGAGCAAGCTCTTCAATGAGTACACTGGAAAAAAAATCAATATCTTTATAAACGAATTGCGGATAAAAGATGCGGAACACAAACTATCCGCGACTGAAGAGAATATCATTGATATAGCATACTCAGTCGGATTTGAAAGTTTGCGAACATTCAACAGAGTATTTTTACATTTAAAGGGATTAACCCCTAAAGAATATAGGGAAATTTTTAAATACCCGGAAAACGAACAATAACAGCATTCGGGCTGGCTGAAATATTCAGACAGGATGATTCTTTCTTCCTTTCAGCGCCCCTCACATGGATGAATTTTAAGATCGGCCTGACGGATGACAAGCGTCGCGAGCTTGCAAGGACAGGTGAGGATTTCAGGATGCCGGAGAAGCTGCTGCGGTAAGGAAAGCGCAGTCCACCGCTTCCTGCTTTTCCCTTGACACAGGACAATCTGTCTGCTACAATCATTCATCATGATTGAGAAAGTCGCGTTTAAAAGGAACATCAAGGACATACTCCCGTCAGACGACCTGGCATGGTGGCTTTCCCGCACACCATCCGATCGCATCGAGGCGGTTGAATTGTTGCGCAGGCGGCGGCATGGAGACACAGGACGACTTCAGAGAGTTGCTCGCGTTATTCAACGCAAAGTAAGTTAAATATGTGATCGTCGGCGCGTATGCGCTCGCGTTCCATGGAGTGCCGAGATACACGGGTGATCTTGATATTCTCGCTAAACCGGACCATGATAACGCACAAGCCATTCTCATGGCTCTTCATGAATTCGGGTTTGCTTCCATTGGATTAACAGTCGAAGACTTTATCCTTCCGGAAAAAATTGTCCATCCGGGTTATCCGCCCGATAGAATCGACCTTATAACTTCCATCAGTGGCGTCAAATGGGAAGACGCTTATACCAACGCAGCCGGAGGGACGTATGGAGAAGTGCCGGTAAAATATATTGGAAAAAATGAATTTATAGCGAATAAAAAGGCTATTGGACGGCAAAAGGATCTCGCTGATATTGAAATGCTCGGCGAGCAGTAACAATCCCAGGAACAATTAAAACCTGATATCCGCCAATTTAACAGGATATTTAATTAAGTCCCCCTGAAAGGGGCGTCTTTAAAGGGATTCCCGGGAATCATGGAGAGGTGCTGCCGGTTAGAGATATTCCGTCATACGGCAGGGCGCTCCGGGGCGGGGTAATTACCTTGATATTTGTTTACCTGCTGTGTATGATTTTTTTTAAATGCTTGCGATATGAGTGGCCACTCTGATCCTGCATGACAGTACGTCACTAAATTAATCCTGCATTCGTTTATATCCGGAGTCAGGGCCATGAAAATGATCACCCGTTTTTCGATGTACGGCTTCCTGAAGAATCTCGATTTCTCCGAACCTTTCCTGATACTGTTTTACCTGTCAATAGGCCTGAATTACCTCCAGATCGGGGTTCTGGTCTCGTTTCTGAATATCTGCATAAACTTCATGGAAATTCCAAGCGGCGCGCTTGCTGACATATACGGCAGGAAAAACTCGATGATCGTGTCTCTTGGAAGCTACATCATCGCGTTCGTTATATTCGCTTTTTCCGATTCATACGCACCGCTTTTCGTTGCGATTTTCTTTTACTCGATCGGCGAGGCCTTCCGTACCGGTACACACAAGGCCATGATCTTCGACTGGCTGCGAATAAACGACCGCCTGGGAGAAAAAACCAAGGTGTACGGATTTACCCGTTCGTGGTCGAAATACGGCAGCGCTGTTTCTGTAATTATCTCCGCTATGATCGTCATCATGTCGAAGGATTACCGCTGGATATTCATTTTTTCTATCATCCCCTACATGCTGGGAATATGGAACATAGCGGAATATCCCTCATACCTGAACAAAAAGCTCGAGAACAGGGTCAACATAGGATTTATATTCACCCATACGTTCCGTTCGATAAAGACCTCTTTCACCAACATGCACCTTCGCAAACTCATCATCCAGAGCATGGGCTTCGAGGGAGTGTTCGAGGTTACCAAGGATTACCTGCAGCCCATACTCAGGGCACAGGCGCTTGCGTTGGCAGTATACATAGCGATGCCCGAAAAGGACAGCACCGCGATAGTGATCGGCATAGTATACTTCATTCTTCACATGATCTCGGCAAGTGCGTCGCGACGCTCTCATATATTCCTGAAGAGGTTCGATTCAGAGCAGGGAGCGATCGTTTTTATGATATTCGCAGGTTTCGTACTTGTTTTCATGTCTTCACTTGGATTCCACTACGGAGTTTTCATTATAGCTGTTGCGGCGTATATCGTTTATTACCTTATCCAGAACCTGTGGCGGCCGATACTGGTTGCACAATATGACGATCATGCCCGAAGTGAGGAACAGGCAACTATCCTTTCGATCGAATCCCAGACAAAGACCATAGGCATAACGATCATGGCACCTGTCGCAGGATTCCTGGCTGACAACTACGGTATCCAGTCATCGCTGCTTTTTCTTTCGGTTATAATGCTTGTTCTGGGTTTCTACTCGCTCCACGCCAACAGGGTAAATTTTAAGGCCCCCTGAAAGGGGTTTTTTTACAGGAATTTCCGGGAATCGGGGGAAAGGCACTGCCGGTAAGAGATATTCTGTCATAGGGCAGGGCGCTCCGGGGCGGGATTATTTCCTTAATTTTCACAGGATACGGAATTACCCGTGTATCTGTTCATCCTTCAAGACCATCCCGGGGAGCCTTCTTCCTGACTGATTTTCTGATGCAAGGTCAGTCAACTGTTTTGTGAATACTTATCAAACAGCATACCACGGCTTACCCGCAGGTATGCAAAAGCCGGTTTATTTTTGCGAAGGCCCTATGCTCTTCCTGAACGCGGCAACGATATCGAAGTTCCTGGTGTATTTTCGGTCCAGGATTACCGAAAACATCGACAGGCCCTCGTGAAGGGCGATCAGCGATATGGATTTATGGAGCGATACAGTTTGATCCTCCCCGCTGAAATGGGTCGATCCCAGCATGCGGAACCAGTTGATGTACATTTCCTGTATTTTTTTCCTGATGACGTCATTGCCCAGCGCGATCGACACGATCTTTATAAAGACCGTGTTCAGCTCGCGGTTCCTGGTGATGTTATCGGCGATATAGCCGAGCATTCCGTCGATCTTTTCAGAGGACGTCAGCTCCCGGCCCTGGCCTTTCACCATCGCCATGTATTTCCCGTAATGGTAATCAAGGAGGTAGTCAATCAGCCCCAGCAGTATCTCATCCTTGTTTTTGAAATGATAGTGGATGATGCCGTATGAACACGGGGTTTCCGCCGCGATGTCCTTGACCGTCGTTTCATGGAAAGATTTTTTCGTGAGGCACCTATAGAGCCCCTTGATGATGTCCTCCCTCCGTTCTTCGGTTACCACTTTCCTTGACATGAAGTAATGCTTTGCTTTTCCAAAGGGCTGTCAAGAACAATAAGGGAAATGGCGCCCTCCGGCAACAGGAACGACATTCAAGGGGATGCACGTTGCTCCAGGATGAAAAAATGCCGGTGAATAAATTATGTTTGTTGACAGACATAAATTATTTGGAAAAGATGGCATCGTCAGACCATTTACAATACCGGAGAGAGAGTATGGCCACCTTTACAAGAGAAAAGATCATGAAACTCGTTGCCCGGGAGGAAAAGGCCTACGCGGCAATGAGGCCCCGCTCGAAGGAGCTTTTTGAAAGGGCGAAAAAATCGCTCGTGGGCGGCGTGCCCATGAGCTGGATGAGGATATGGTCGGGCGGCTTCCCCGTTTTCGTGAAGGAATCCGAGGGCTGCACCCTCACCGACGTGGACGGCAACCGCTACGTCGATTTCTGCCTCGGCGACACCGGCGGGCTGTTCGGCCACGCCAATACAATAATATGCGACGCCGTGGACGCGCAGATGCGCAAAGGGATGACGCACATGCTGCCCACCGAGGACGCCATCTACGTGGGCGAGGAGCTGGCGCAGCGATTCGGCCTGCCCTTCTGGCAGATACTCATGACCGCGACGGACGCGAACCGCATGGCGCTCAAAATATGCAGGGAGCTGACCGGAAGGAAAAAAATTCTGGCGTTCAACGGCTGCTATCACGGCAGCGTGGACGAGACCCTTGTCGCCAACCTGTTCGGACAGACGGTCAACATCCCCGGCACGCTGGGCCCCCTCTTTGACGACCCCTCCCTCATGACGAAGGTGATTGAATTCAACGACGTTGACGCACTCGAAAAGGCGCTCGCCGACAGGGACGTGGCCGTGGTGATCACCGAGCCCGTGATGAGCAACGTCGGCATCATCTATCCGGAAGAAGGCTATCACGAGGCCCTGAGGGCGCTCACCCGCAAGTACGGGACATATCTCCTGATTGACGAAACCCACTGCATCTGCGCGGGCCCGGCCGGCATTACCGGCGAATGGGGGCTCGAACCGGACATCATCACGTTCGGGAAACCGATCTCGGGCGGATTTCCCGCGGGCGTCATGGGAGTCTGCGCCGAAATAGCGGAGAAGCTCGATGCCCGCATCCCCTGGCATAATTTTTTCGGGTTCGGTGGAACGCTGTCGGGCAACGCCACGGCCGTCGCAGCAATGAAGGCATGCCTGGAACATGTGATCACAAGGGAAAAATACGACCACATGATTCCCCTTGCAGAGGAAATGAAAAGCGGTATTCA
>CAZPZJ010000030.1:7626-24376 GCA_964591055.1 uncultured Leptospiraceae bacterium | reverse complement strand
ACCTCGCCCATCTTGTGGGTTTTTCCCGTGTAATACAGGATGCGCTCGGTAAGCGTCGTCTTGCCGGCGTCGATATGCGCCATGATCCCGATGTTGCGCGTTCGATGTAGTGGAAGCTCTCGACCCATTTTTCAATACAATTACTATTATATAATGAGCGCCGCTACCCGTATGCGTTACCACATTCAAGCACGCGGCCCCTTACGACAAACAGAACCGGCCCCTTCAACGCGCCTCAGTCAGCGTGCGGGAAAGGACCGGTTTCTTATCTGATGCTGTGCGTCAGGATATTTTCAACGGCATTGGACCGCGGCGCAGGCGCGCACGGTTACGCCATTACCACTTGTAGTGGGAGAACGCCCTGTTGGCTTCGGCCATTTTGTGGGTGTCTTCTTTCTTCTTGATCGAGGCCCCGGTGTTGTTGTATGCATCCATGAACTCACCCGCCAGACGCTGGAACATCGTCTTTTCGGAGCGGCCGCGTGAGTATGATATGATCCAGCGGATCGCGAGCGCCTGCCGCCTCTCCGCCCTTATCTCGATCGGAACCTGATATGTCGCCCCGCCCACTCTTCTTGATTTCACCTCGACGACCGGCTTCACGTTTTCAAGAGCTGTGACAAACACTTCAAGCGGCTCTTTCTGGGTTTTCGTCTGAAGGATATCCATCGCGCGGTAGAAAATACCTTCGGATACTCCCTTCTTGCCTTTCAGCATCATAACATTTATGAATTTCGTCACCAGCTGGCTGCCGAACTTGGGATCGGGCAGCACCTCTCGCTTGATAGCACTCCTTCTTCGTGGCATCTGTTTCCTCTTCCTGTTAGTATTATATCCCTGTGTCCTGTTTCACGATAACGGGCGATACGGCTACGCCTTAGGCCTCTTTGCCCCGTACTTCGATCGGCTTTTCCGCCTGTCCTCGACACCCATCGAATCCAGGGTGCCCCTGACGATGTGATAACGGACCCCCGGAATGTCCTTCACCCTTCCGCCGCGCACCAGCACCGCCGAGTGCTCCTGAAGGTTATGCCCCACACCGGGGATATAGGCGGTCACTTCGATCCCGTTGGTAAGGCGCACACGGGCCACCTTCCTGAGGGCCGAATTAGGCTTCTTGGGGGTCACGGTCATCACCCTTGTACACACGCCCCTGCGCTGGGGGCACATCTTAAGGGCCGGGGATTTTGATTTCTTGTTCTTGCTCTCCCTTCCGTTCCTGATCAACTGGTTGATTGTTGGCATGTTTCCACCTGTCTATGGCTCAAAATATCACAATATATCGCCAGCCCGCTTACGGATCGGGCCGCAGTATCGCTTTTGTTCCTTTGTCTTCAAAGATATCCAGAAAATCTCCGCTCTCCTTTTTGTCAAGGAGTTTTACTACTCAGCGGGTATTTCCGCAGAGTCCTCCTGCTCAAGCTCCATTTCCCTTGCCTGCTCCTCGATGTCCCCGGGTTTTTCCCTGTAAATATCGAGGTTCTTGTACTGGCGCACCCCTGTGCCTGCCGGGATCAGGTGTCCAATGATGACATTCTCCTTGAGCCCCCGCAGCTGGTCCACCTTCCCCTTGATCGCGGCGTCAGTGAGCACTCTCGTGGTCTCCTGGAATGACGCCGCCGAGATAAAGGACTCGGTGTTGAGCGCGGCCTTGGTGATCCCCATGAGGATCGTCTGGGCGATGGCGGGCTTGCCGCCTTCGTTGACCACCCGTTCGTTTTCATCGATGAAGTCGAACTTGTCCACCACCTGCTCGATGACGAAATTCGTATCGCCGGGATCGGTGATTTTCACCTTCCGGAGCATCTGGCGGACAATGATTTCGATGTGCTTGTCGTTGATGCCCACCCCCTGAAGGCGGTACACCTCCTGTATCTCGTTGACAAGAAACTTCTGGAGCTCCCTGGGGCCCTTGATTTTCAGAATTTCATGCGGATCCTCGGGACCGTCATCGATTCGCTCTCCCTTGTTGATCCAGTCGGCGTCCTGCACCCGCAGGAACTTGGACGCGGGAATGGAGTATTCGCGCTCCTCGCCGTCCTCCGCCTTGAGAAGGATCTTGCGCTTGTTCTTGACGGTTTCGCCGATTTTCACGCGGCCGTCGATTTCCGAAAGCGTTGCGGCGTTCTTGGGAGAACGGGCCTCGAAAAGCTCGGCGACCCTGGGAAGACCGCCGGTGATATCCTTGGTCTTCTCGTACTCGCGCGGTATCTTCGCCAGCGTGGTTCCCGCCTTGACCTGATCAAGGTCCTCAACCATGAGCACTGCTCCTTTCGGCAGCAGGTAGGTGGTCGGTTCCTCGCTCTTCGTCAAAATCTCGATTCGCGGTTGCAGCCGCTCCGTCTTGTACTCGACGATGATGCGCTTGTTGACGTTGGAAGCCGGGTCGATTTCCTCTCTGAGGCTCTTGTTGAGCTCGATGTCGACAAACCGCACCTCGCCGCCGACCTCTGTGATGATCGGCTCAAGCCACGGGTCGAACGACGCGAGCTTCTCGTTGCGCTCGTAGAATTTTCCTTCCTTCGCGATCATTTCCGTGCCCACATTGATGGGAATGGAATACTCATCGCCGAGTATGTATACTTTCTTCTTTTCGATTTTTATGATGCCCGAGTGTTTGGCGCGTATTTCCTCACCCGCCGAATCCCTGCCCAGCACGGAGCCTTCGTATACCTTGATTCCCTCCTGCACCGCGACCTCGATATCGTTTTTGAACGACATCTCCCCGATCACGCGCTGGACAATGATGTACCCGCGGCGAACGGAGATGGTCTTCTTCACGCCCGCCTCTGTGTCGGTCTTGATCATCTTACAGGTGATTTCTTTGATGTAGACCGGGTAGTTCATTGCGATGTCGCTCTCCTCGACCGAGCGCGACGCGATGCCTCCGATGTGGAACGTGCGCATGGTAAGCTGCGTGCCCGGCTGGCCGATCGACTGCGCGGCAATGATGCCGACCGCTTCGCCCAGGTCCACCGACTTTGATGTCGCGAGATTCCTGCCGTAACATTTCATGCAGACGCCGTGCCTTGCCTCGCAGGTGAGAACCGACCGTATTTCAATGGAATCTATATTGAGCTCGTTGATCTTCACGGCGATGTCTTCCGTCACGATCTGGTCCGCAGCGCAGATGACCTCACCCGAGACAGGGTGCACTAGGTCGTAGAGAAGCGTCCTTCCCAGCGCGCGGCTTCCCAGCGACTCGATAATCTCGTCACCCTCCTTGATGGGCCGGATGTCGATTCCCATCGTGGTGCCGCAGTCCTCCATGGTCACCACCACGTCCTGCGCGATGTCGACGAGCCTCCTGGTGAGATAGCCCGCATCCGCCGTCTTGAGCGCGGTGTCGGCAAGGCCCTTCCGGGCGCCGTTGGTGGAGATGAAGTACTCCTGCACCGTGAGCCCCTCGCGGAAGTTCGTCTTGATGGGCACGTCGATGATCTCGCCCGAGGGCTTCGCCATAAGTCCCCGCATGCCCGCAAGCTGGCGGATCTGCTGCTTGGAGCCCCTCGCTCCCGACTGCGCCATCACGTAAATGGGATTGAAACCGTCCCTGTCCTTGGACAGGTCCTCCATCATCACCTGGGCGACTTCCTCGTTTACGGTCGTCCAGAGGTCGATGATTCGGTTGTATCGCTCCTCGTTGGTGATGAAGCCGAACTTGTAATCATCCTCAATTTTCTTCGCCTTCCTGTCGGCGGCGTCGACGAGCTCCTGTTTTTTCCCGGGAACGTTGATGTCCGATATCGAGATGGTGGGCGCAAACACCGTCGAATACCTGTATCCCGCCTCCTTGATGTCGTCGAGAATCTTTACCGTCACGTCCGACCCGTAGTTCTTGAAGATATCGGAGATGATCGCGGAAAGCTTCTTGTCCGACACTGTGTAGTTGACAAAGGGGTAATTGTCGGGCAGGAGCTTGTTGAAGATAAGCCTTCCCGCGGTCGTTTCAATAAACTCATTCGCCTTGAGCGGACGTATCACAAGCCCGCCGGTGTCGTCGATATCACGGATCATGCCGTTATGCTTTTTCACAAACGGCTCATCAATGAGGTACTTTATCAGGCTTCGTATCTTGATCTGGTTGAAATCGATCGAACGAAGCACGTCGTTTTCGCTGTCAAAGTGCTTGCCTTCGCCAACCGACTGGTGCAGCTGGGCGGTCAGGTAGTAAATGCCCAGCACGATGTCCTGCGTCGGTGTGGTGATCGGCTCGCCGTTCGCCGGGGAGAGGAGATTGTTGGTCGAAAGCATCAACGTCCAGCACTCGAGCTGCGCCTTCGGGGAAAGCGGCACATGCACCGCCATCTGGTCGCCGTCGAAGTCCGCATTGTAGGCGTGGCACACGAGCGGGTGCAGCTTGATGGCTTTCCCCTCCACGAGAATCGGCTCGAACGCCTGGATGCCGAGCCGGTGCAGCGTGGGGGCGCGATTGAGGAGCACGGGGTGTTCGGAGATCACCTCCTCCAGCACTTCCCACACCTCTGGCCGCTCGTTCTCGACCATTTTCTTGGCGGATTTGATGTTCTGCACGTAATCCTTGTCAACCAGCCGCTTCATGATAAAAGGCTTGAAAAGCTCGATCGCCATTTTCTTGGGAAGCCCACACTGGTAGAGCTTGAGCTCGGGTCCGATGACGATCACCGATCGCCCGGAATAGTCGACGCGCTTGCCCAGAAGGTTCTGGCGGAACCGTCCCTGCTTGCCCTTGAGCATGTCCGAGATGGACTTGAGCGGGCGGTTCCCCTTTCCCTTGACAGCACGCTTCCGACGGCTGTTATCGAAAAGCGCGTCAACCGCTTCCTGCAGCATGCGCTTTTCGTTGCGCACGATGATTTCCGGCGCCCGAAGCATCAAAAGCCTCTTGAGCCTGTTGTTCCGGTTGATCACCCGGCGGTACAGGTCGTTGAGGTCGGATGTCGCGAAGCGGCCGCCGTCAAGCTGCACCATGGGGCGAAGCTCCGGAGGGATGACGGGAATAACGTCCAGGATCATCCAATCCGGCTTGTTGCCGGAATCGCGGAACGCCTCTATAATCTCAAGCCTTTTGATGAGCTTGCGGTCTACAGCCTTTTTTGAGTCCTTCGCGAGGTGATCAAGCAGCTTTTCCCGGAGAATTCTGGCCTCTTCGTCGAGATCAATCCTCAGCAGAAGCTCCTTGACGGCGGAAGCGCCCATATCGGCGATAAAGGTATCGCCGTATTTTTCGTAGAAATATCCGTACTTCTCTTCATCGAGGATGACGCCGCGGTCGATGGTCTCGTCCTCGTCCTTTGCATCGCCGGGCTCGATCACCACGTACTTCTCGTAGTAGAGAATCTGTTTGAGCTGGTTGACCGTCATGTCGAGCAGGAGTCCCATTCTCGACGGCACCGAGCGGTAGTACCAGATATGCGCCACCGGGGCCGCAAGCTCGATGTGCCCCCCGCGCTCGCGTCGCACCTTGTAGTGCGTCACCTCGACGCCGCAACGGTCGCACACGACGCCCTTGTACCGTATCGACTTGAACTTCCCGCAGTAGCACTCCCATTCCTTGGTTGTGCCGAATATCTTTTCGCAGAACAGGCCGTCGCGCTCAGGCTTCAGCGTCCTGTAGTTGATGGTTTCAGGTTTTTTCACCTCGCCGTACGACCACCCCCTGATCATGTCGGGCGAGGCAATTTTTATCTGAATTGAATTAAAGTCGTTAAAGTCTCTCATTCGCTTTAACCTTCAATGATTAGTTTCACTGCGCCTTCATATATCATCCGCATCCGGCGCCGGCCGGGCGCGCCATCTTATACATTGTTGAGCTTGTCGATCATAATCCGCTTCTGCGGCTTGCTGTATCCCTCGCTCCACTCCGAGAGGCTTATTTCCTTCCCGTTCTCATCGTAAATCTTGACATCGAGCGCGAGTCCGCGAAGCTCCTGGATGAGCACGTTAAACGACTCCGGGATGCCCGGTGTCGTGTTGTTGATGCCCTTCACTATCGCCTCGTAAATCCTCGCCCTGCCCAGCATGTCGTCGGACTTGACCGTGAGAAGCTCCTGCAGCGTATAAGCCGCGCCGTACGCCTCAAGCGCCCAGACCTCCATCTCTCCAAGCCTCTGCCCGCCGAACTGCGCCTTGCCGCCCAGAGGCTGCTGCGTCACCAGCGAATACGGGCCCGTCGAGCGGGCGTGTATTTTGTCGTCAACCATGTGTGCAAGCTTGAGCATGTAGATGCATCCCACCATCACGCGGTTTTCGAACGGAATTCCGGTGCGGCCGTCGTAGAGCAACTGCTTGGAGTCCTCGGGCAGCCCCGCCTTCTTCATGAATTCGCGGATGTCTTTCTCGTCTCCCCCGTCAAAAATGGGCGTTTCCACAAGAATGCCCAGCTCCATCGCCGCCCAGCCGAGCTCGGTCTCAAGAAGCTGCCCCAGGTTCATTCGAGAGGGCACCGACAGCGGGTTCAGCACAATGTCCACAGGCGTGCCGTCGGGCAGATAGGGCATATCGTGCTCGGGGAGCACTTTCGAAATGACGCCCTTGTTGCCATGGCGTCCCGCCATTTTATCGCCCACCGAAATCTTGCGCTTGGTGGCGATGTACACCTTCACCAGCTCCTCAACGCCGGGCGCGAGCTCATCGCCGTTCTCGCGCGAGAAGCGCTTGACGTCGATGATGATGCCTTCGATGCCGTTGGGAACGCGAAGCGACGTATCGCGCACCTCACGGGCCTTCTCCCCGAAGATCGAATGCAGCAGCTTGTATTCGGGGGTGAGATCCTGTTCGCCCTTGGGCGTCACTTTGCCTACAAGGATGTCGTCCGGCTTCACGTAGGCGCCGAGCCTGACGATACCGTCGGAATCCAGGTCGCGGAACGCTTTTTCAGAGAGGTTCGGGATGTCTCGGGTGATCACTTCCCTCCCGAGCTTTGTCTCGCGCGCCTCCACTTCGAACTGCTCGACATGCACCGATGTGAAGGTGTCCTCCTTCACGAGCCGCTCGGAAATCAGAATGGCGTCCTCGAAGTTGTACCCCATCCACGGCATGAACGCCACGAGGATGTTCTTGCCCAGCGCGAGCCTTCCGCCAACCGTCGCGGGCCCGTCGGCCAGCACGTCGCCGACCTTGATCTTGTCCCCTATCTTCACCACGGGCCGCTGGTTGAAGCAGGTGCCCTGGTTGGTCCTCTTGAACTTGAGAAGCGGATACTCGTCCACTTCGCCGCCCGACGTGAGGATTTCGATCATCTTCCCATCGGCGTATTTCACTTCTCCGCCGCGCAGCGCGATGACCAGGACTCCGGAATCGTACGCCGCAGCCGGCTCTATGCCGGTGCCCACCACCGGGACTTCCTCGGTGAGGAGAGGCACCGCCTGGCGCTGCATGTTGGAGCCCATCAGCGCGCGGTTGGCGTCATCGTGCTCAAGGAACGGGATGAGGCACGTGGACACGGAAAAGATCTGTTCCGGCGAAACGTCCATGTATTTCACGTCAGTGGGTTTCTTCGAAGGGTAGTTGCCCATGTTTCGGGCGATGATCCTGTCCTTCTCCACAAAATTGAGCTTTTCATCAAGAGGCTCGTTGGCCTGCGCGATGTACACATTGTCTTCCTCGTCCGCAGTGAGGTATTCCACCTCCTCGGTGAGCTTGCCGTTGTTGGCGACCCGGTAGGGTGTCTCAAGGAAGCCGTACTCGTTGATTCGCGCGTAGGTGCTCATCGACATGATGAGACCGATGTTCGGCCCTTCCGGCGTTTCGATGGGGCACATGCGCCCGTAGTGTGACGGGTGCACGTCGCGCACCTCGAAACCGGCGCGCTCGCGCGAGAGGCCTCCCGGCCCCAGGGCGTTCAGCCTGCGCTTGTGCGTAAGCTCAGCGAGCGGATTGGTCTGGTCCATGAACTGCGAAAGCTGGCTTGATCCGAAGAACTCGTTGACCACCGCGGTGATCGGCTTGATGCTTATGAGCGCCTGCGGCGTCACCACGTCAAGGTCCTGGATCGTCATTCGCTCCTTGATGACGCGCTCCATGCGCTGGAAACCCACTTTAATCTGGTTCATCAGAAGCTCGCCCACCGACCGGATGCGCCTGTTGCCCAGGTGGTCTATGTCGTCAACGCTGGTATACACCTCGAAGCTGACCGATTTCTTCTTTCCGTTCTGAATGAAATCCCTGGTTTCGCGGTAAAGCTTGTCTTCGGCTATAATGTAAAGCAGGTTTTTCAGGGTGAAGATCATGTCCTCGATCGTGAGTATTTCAAATTCGAGCACCCGCGCGTCGCCGACCTTCTCGTATATTTCCCTGTAGTGGTCGCGCACCACCGCCATGTAGCCGTGCTTGTCTTTCCGCAGCACAGACTCGATCTTGTCCCTGAAATCGCGCAGCTCCTTGTTTTTACGGATTTCGTCGGTCAGGCCCGCGTCCTTTACGAAGCGGGAAACACCAGATTTCTTGTTGATGATGTAGCGACCCACACCGCCAAGGCTGTAGGTGCGGAGATTGAAAAACAGCCTGTTGAGCTCAGCGATCGCGTTGTCGACGTTGCGCGGCTCGCCCGGCCTCATCACCTCGTGAATCTTCAGGATAGCCTTCTGGGACACGGTGTAGTCGCCGTGAAGCGAGTTGACCATCTCAAGGTCCTTCTCAAGGCTGTTGACCAGGTAGGCGTCGTCCTTGTTGTTGGGGAAGCGGATCATCTCAACCCCGGCTATCTTCTCCTCGCGGAAGCGGTCGATCACGTCAATGGTGATGCGGTCGCCCGCGCTCAGAATGAGCTCCCCGGTCTCCCGGCTCACCACGTCAGACGCGGCCCGGCGCCCGTTGAGCTGCCTGAAGGACTCCTCGCTCGCGAGCTCCACCCGCTCCGTC
Organism: uncultured Leptospiraceae bacterium; assembly: GCA_964591055.1. Classification (GTDB taxonomy): domain Bacteria; phylum Spirochaetota; class UBA4802; order UBA4802; family JAGODF01; genus CAZPZJ01. Next base: position 15,535 of record CAZPZJ010000030.1, on the reverse strand, counting down.
TCGTAGAAGATTTTTATGATCTGCTCGTTGGTCTCGTAACCGAACGCCCGCATCAGCAGCGTCGCCGGGAACTTCTTTTTCCTGTCGACCCTGGCGATCAGGTAGCCCTTTTTGTCCATCTCGAACTCGAGCCACGATCCCCTGTCCGGGATCACGCGCGCATTGTAGAGTCGCTCGGCCTCCTCGTAGAAGAAGAATATTCCGGGCGAACGGTGAAGCTGGTTTACCACCACGCGCTCGGCGCCGTTGATGATGAAGGTGCCACGCGGCGTCATGAGCGGCACGTCACCCATGTACACCGACTGCTCCCGCACCTCCATGTTGTCTTTCTTAATGAGCCGTATGGTCGCCTTGAGCGGAGCGGCAAAGGTAACATCGCGCTCCTTGCACTCCATCTCGGAGTACTTGGGATTGCCGATCTCATAGTTTATGAATTCGAGGACCACGTCCTCATGAGGGCTTTCAATGGGGAAAATCTCCTCGAAGACCTCCTGCAGGCCCTGACGCTTCCGCTTTTTGGGCTCCACGTTTGCCTGGAGAAACCAGTCGTACGATACGAGCTGGACTTCGATAAGATTTGGAAGAGCTAGCTTTGACTTGATTTTACCAAAGTTTACGATATTTTTTCCCTTTTGCATGGACTGCTAACCCTATACTGTGGAATATAAACGGTCATACAGGGACATCAACCGCCTGAACGGATAAAACACTCCGACATCACGTAATTGTTCGCTTTTTCGCCTTTTTCCGAGGGATCATAGATTGAACAAACGCCGTTTGAGCCATGTAGATAAGGATACAGCACCGAATGTACTACCAATGATAGCTGGTTTTCCGGTCAACGGAAACGAATTATGGCAAATCCGGTAAAAAAAATCACAGACGCCGATAGGTCTGGCTGTCCCACAACCAAACCTATCGGATACGCCCGCATGCAACACTGTTATGCCTGAATCGTATAAATCCGGCAATCGTTTGTCAACTCCTTAAGCCAGTTCGATCGTGGCGCCGGCCTTTTCAAGCTGTTCCTTGATCTTCTGCGCTTCTTCCTTGTTGACTTTTTCCTTGACAGCCTTTCCGCCCGCCTCAACAAGCTCTTTTGCCTCTTTCAGGCCAAGCCCCGTGATGGCGCGGACTTCCTTGATAACTTCGATTTTCTTGTCGCCGAATCCCTTGAGGATCACATCAAACTCGGTCTTCTCCTCGACGGCTTCCGCCGCAGGGCCTGCAACCGCCGCCATTGCCACCGGGGCCGCGGCCGAAATTCCGAATTTCTCCTCCATAGCCTTGACGAGCTCGGCGGCCTCAAGAAGAGTGAGCTCGCTGATGGCGTCCAGCAGTTCCGCAACTGAAAGTTTAGCCATTACAAATCTCCTTATACTTAGTGAATGTCCAAGTTAATACGGTCTTCGCCGTAAAAACCTATAAGGGGAAAAATTAGTATTCTTACGCTCAACTACTGTCGTTTCCCGCGCGCAATAGCGAATAAGTACTACTTTGTCCCGTTTATCCATTACGGCTTGCGCCGCTATGTTGCTTTGTGTCAGTGCGCGTTTTTCTCCGCTACCGCCTTGATGCCCCTCGCCAGAGACGCCATAACCTGATTCATGCCCATGGCGATGTGGGATGCAGGACCGTTGATAAGGCTCATGACCTGTGACAGGAGAACCTCCTTCGTGGGAAGGTCGGCCAGCCTCTCAATGTCCTTTTCGCCATACACAACATTTTCCATCACACCCGCTGTGTACGCGAAATTGTTCTGCTCCTTCTTGAACTCCTTGAGCACCTTGGAAAGCGCGCACAGGTCTGCTTCGGTGAACGCGACCGCGATGGGCCCCTTGAGGTAATCGTCAATCGCCACATACCCGGACTCCTTGAGCGCAATCCGGAACAGGGTGTTCTTCACCACCTTGTACTCCGCCCCCGTTTCGCGTATTTTCCCGCGGAGGGCGCTGAGATCCTTGACCTTTATGCCGCTGTAATTGGTTAAAACGAAATTCCCCTTGCTTTTCAGCTTCGCCACAAGGCTCTGCACTTCATCAACTTTATATTGCTTTACCATTATCGCTCAATCCCCTTGTAATTGATCTTGATGCCGGGCCCCATCGTTGAAGACATGTAGATCGATTTGATGTAATTTCCCTTCGCATCGGACGGCTTGTCCCGCATTATCTGGTTGTAAAACGCCTTGATGTTCTCGGCAATCTTCCCATCCTCAAAGGAAACCTTGCCGACCCCCAGGTGGATCACACCGGTCTTGTCGGCCTTGTAGTCCAGCCTTCCGGCCTTGAGCTCCTTCACGATGCCCTTGATGTCCTCGGTGACGGTCCCGGACTTGGGCTTGGGCATAAGCCCCTTTCGCCCGAGAATGGGGCCGAGCTTGCCGACCTCCTTCATCATATCCGGAGTCGCGACGACCGCCTGATAGTCGATCCAGCCCTCCTTGATCTTCTCTATCATGTCCTCGGCGCCGACGTAATCGGCGCCCGCGTCGTGGGCCTCCTTCTGCTTGTCCCCCTTGCAGATGACGAGCACTTTCACCTGCTTGCCCGTCCCGTGGGGAAGCGTCACGCTCCCGCGTACATTCTGAAGGCTTTTGTGCACCACCTTCACGCTGACTTCGACGGTCTCGTCGAACTTTGCAAACTTGACTTCCTTCATCAGGGCAACCGCCTCATCAACGCTCAGAAGCTTCTGCTTATCGACCTTGCCCCGGGATTCGGTTATTTTCTTTCCGCGATTCATAATGATTCCTCGATACGTAATGTGCTGTTCCAGTCACTGGAACGATTCCGGCGCAACCGCCTCACTCAGCAACTTCCACGCCCATGGACCGCGCGGTCCCCGCGATAATCTTCACCGCGGCGTCAAGATCGTTGGCGTTGAGATCGGGCATTTTCGTTTTCGCGATCTCCTCAAGCTGCGTGCGGCTGATCTTGCCGACCTTGGTTTTATTGGGCTCGCTCGATCCCTTCTCGAGATTGAGCGCCTTTCTCACCAGCACCGCCGCGGGCGGGGTCTTGATGATGAAGGTGTAGGTCCTGTCCTCGTACACGGTGATGACGATGGGAAGAATGGTGTCCATCCTGTCCTTGGTACGGTCGTTGAACGCCTTGCAGAACTCCATGATATTGAGGCCGTGCTGGCCCAGCGCGGGGCCGACGGGAGGCGCCGGATTGGCCTTCCCGCCCGGTATCTGAAGCTTGATCTGGGTGACAATCTTTTTCTTTGACTTTGGTTTCGGAGCCATGATGCTTATTTCCTTTCTGACAAATAATTAAGTCGCGCCTGTTCCGCCTCGCGGCGCCGCGCGCTGTTATATCTTTCCAACCTGTAAAAAATCCAGCTCGACCGGCGTGCCACGGCCGAAAATCTCCACCTTGACGCGAAGGCGCCCTTTTTCAGGAAACACCTCCTCAATGATGCCGCTGAAGTTGCTGAAGGGCCCGTCAATCACCTTGACGTGCTCTCCGACCGAAAACTCCATCGAGGCCGACACTTTTTCCTTGACCTTCTGCTCTCCCGCCTGCGCAAACAGCGTATTCACCTCGTTGCGCGAAAGGGCTTTCGGCTCAAACGCTCCCTTGTCGTAATCGAACACGCCGAGGAAGTTTGTCACACCCGGGGTGTCCTTGACGATCTTGCGCACGTCGTCGCTCAGTTCGGCCTCGATCAGCACATATCCGGGAAAGAACTTCCGGGACTTTACCCTTTTCTTGCCGTCCTTGATCTCGGGCACGTCAAGCGTCGGCACCTTTATGCGAAAATCCGAATCGACCTGAAGACCCAGGTTTGCGATCTTCTTCTCAAGCGCCGCCTTGACCTTGTTTTCGTGGCCCGAATGCGTATGTATGACGTACCATTCCTTGGACATATCTCAATGCACCAGCAACCCGATCAGATGGTTGAGCACCACATCGACAAGCCCGAGAAAGACCGACACGATGATGAGCGTCACGATGACAACGATCGTAAAATTGCTGACCTCTTCCTTCTCGGGCCAGGTCACCCTTTTCAGCTCTTCCCGCGACTCTCGAACGAAATCGAACATCTTCATGTCAATATCCTGTAATATCGGGTTTAATCGCTTCGGTATTACGCTTTCGTTTCCCGGTGAAGCGTGTGCTTGTTGCAGAACTTGCAGTACTTCTTCACCTCAAGCTTGCCCGCCTGGTTCTTCTTGTTCTTGGTGACGGCGTAATTGCGCCGCTTGCAATCCTTACAGGACAAAAGAATTATATCTCGCATGACTATAACCTTTACTGTTATGCTGGATGGAAAGCAGATGATAATCCGCTCACATATTCAGTCAATCAACTTATTGAAGGGGGCACTCCTCTAAAAGGGCGGCAACCCGGGGAAGGAGAATGGCCCGTACCTCATACAACCGTCACGTCAAAAGCCCACGACCAGAATCGAACTGGTGACCTTTTGCTTACCATGCAAATGCTCTACCGACTGAGCTACGTGGGCGCAAATGGAGTCAAAATAGTAGAAAAGGGGTTGGTTCTGTCAACTTTTTTTTTCATTAATTTGCGAGGATCGCCCCATTCGAAGCGACATGGCGCGCCCCACCTGACGTTATCCCGCAATCGCACAGGATTCCATATTTTTTTGAGAAAATTCCCGCCCTTCATGAAAAAGCTCATTCCCGCGCTCTGGCGGGGACTTCGCTTCGTTCTCAAATCACACGCGTGCTGTCGAACCCAATCCGCCGCTTATTCCCTGTTGCGTATCATAAAGGAAGAAATGCTTTCATTTTCTAGCATCCGCCGTATTCTCCGGGCTTCGCCTTCCGACCGTATGGACTCAATCCGCACCTTGAAGAAATCGCCGTCGCGGATGACGATGACCGGATTGTTGACCGACTGCTGAATTTTTTTCTTGAGGCTCTGGGCGTTCAGCCTTGAGGAAAAAGCGCCCGCCTGCACTGCGAAGCTTCCAACGCTTTCACTTTCCTGAACGCGCTCATTCCGCTCAACGGCGTCCATCCGCTCCTCATCGCCTGAAACGCCCTCAACATCGTGATCCGCGTTTTCATTCACCCTCGCGCTGGCGGCGGAACGCCTGCCGTTGCCTTCCGAAAGAACTGATATTCCCACTTTGGCCTCTCCGCTGCGCACCATGCCAAGCTCCTGCGCCGCGGCGTACGACAGGTCGATGATGCGGCCGCCCCTGAAGGGACCGCGGTCGTTGATGCGGACGCGGACGCTCTTCCCGTTGTCGAGGTTTTTCACCATCAGCATCGAGCCGAACGGAAGCGTCCTGTGGGCCGCGGTGCTCGCATTCATGTCGAATCGCTCACCCGACGCGGTCAGCTTGCCATGGAACTCGCGCCCGTACCATGAAGCGACGCCGGTCTGAAAGTAGCGATCCTGTCGTGATGAACCCTCATCGCTGTAGGCAATGTTTCTGTCCTCGGAGTTGCTACGCGCTTCCGACCTCACCCTGGGGGTTTTTCCGGCGTCCCTGGTCTGGCGCTCCGCTCTCGGCTCCTCGGCCACCGCATCGTCGTCGTAGTTGTACGTGAAGGTCTCCTCGTCCGCCGGAATCGCGGCAGCGGAATCATCCTTCTGCGCGGCGGCATTGCCCCTGGTCATCGCCCTTCCGGGAGCGCATGCCGACACTCCGAGGAACAGCATTACCATTATGATCGCCATGATGCCTGTAAACGCGTTTTTCATCTCGTGATCCTCCGATAGATTACTCTACTCACATTTTCGGCGGGATCGGAACGCGGCTTTACAGAAAAAAGGCTGTGGCGCTTACAGGTCTTCGGCGATGCCGCGCATCATCTCCCTTAGGTCGTTGATCTCGTGGCCGAGCTTCTCGGTGTCGTAAAGGCGTTTTCCCTCCCGCGCCTCGCGGTAGCGCGCGATGAGGCCGTCAAGCTGCGAGCGGAGGGATTCCATCTCGCGGTCCATGTTGTCGGAGGCGGCGGTCGCGCCGTAGCCCGCGATCGTGCTGCTCATGGTATCCAGGTCTACGATCTCTCCCCACCTCGGCACGTACACCTCCAGGCCCAGGGAACTTTTCACCGTCGCGGCAAAGCTCTCCGCCGAGTTTTCCTCTCCGTGCACCACGAATACGCGGCACTTCGGGTTGCGTATGCCCGACAGCCATTTCATGAGCCCGTCACGGTCGGCGTGCGCTGAGAATCCGCCCAGCGTGTGCACCTTCGCACGCACCGCGACGTCATCGCCCAGTATTCTCACCTGGCGCGCGCCGTCCACGAGCTTGCGTCCCAGCGTCCCCTCGGCCTGGTAGCCCACAAAGATGACGCTGGACTCCGGGCGGTAAAGGTTGTTCTGGAGGTGGTACTTGATCCTGCCCGCGGTGCACATACCGCTTGCCGAAATAATGATCGCCCCGCGCGCCTCGTCGTTGAGGCGCTTGGACTCCTCCATGCTCTGGATGTAGTGAAGGTTTTTAAACTCGAGCGGATTTTCCCCTGACGCGAGCATGGCGCGCGCGTCCTCATCAAAGAGGTCCTTGTTGCGCTTGAAAATCTCGGTGGCCGCAACCGCCAGCGGAGAATCGATGTAGACGGGGATGGGCGGCAGGTCTCCCTGCTTGAAAAGCCTGCCCAGCGTGTAGACAATTTCCTGCGTGCGCTCGACCGCAAATGAGGGTATGATGATGTTTCCTTTGCGGTTGAACGAGTTGCTGATGATGGTCTTGAATTCCTCGTAGGTGTCGGTGCGGGATTTGTGCAGGCGATCCCCGTACGTGGATTCGACGAGCACGATGTCGGCGTCGGCGACCTTTTCCGGATCGCGTATGATGGCCTGATCGTTGGAGCCCACGTCCCCTGAAAACAGGATTTTTGTGGCTTTCCCGTTCTCCTTCACCTCAAGCTCAATAAAGGACGAGCCGAGGATGTGCCCGGCGTCCCTGAACCTCGCCGTGACCCCGGGAACTATCTGCACCGTATCATCGTAGCGGACCGGGACGAACTGCCCGATCGACTTCTCTGCGTCCTCCACCGTGTAAATCGGCTCCACCGGGTCAAGGCCCATCTTTCTGTTTTTCTTGTTGATCCAGACCGCGTCCATCTCCTGGATGTGCGCGCTGTCGGGCAGCATCACCGAGCACAGGTCGACGGTGGCGCGCGTAGCGTATATGGGGTGCGTGTATCCGTCTTTCACCATTTTGGGGATGAGGCCGCTATGGTCAATGTGCGCGTGGGTGAGCAGCAGCGCGTCGATCTGCCCGGGCGCGTAGATGAGCTTCATGTAGTTGCGGTCGCGCAGCACTTTTTTCCCCTGGAACATGCCGCGGTCAACCATGATGGTGAAGCTGTCGTTTTTCAGGATGAAGCACGATCCGGTGACCGTGCGGGCGCCTCCGACGAACTCGATTCTCATTCCGCTCCCTCCTTCCCGCCGTGTTCCGCGCCGGGACCTTCATCCCCGGCGGAACCGGCATTTTTCACGTCGCTTGTGATAGCTCCGTCAACCAGCGTGATTGTGCGCTCGGTCATCTGCGCGATCTGCGGGCTGTGCGTCACGATGACGATGGTGGTACCCCGGTCGCGCCCTATGTCGAACAGGATGCGCGTCAGCCTGGATGAGTTTTCGCTGTCAAGGCTCCCTGTCGGCTCGTCGGCGAGGATGATGGACGGGTCTCCCGCAATCGCGCGCGCCACCGCAATGCGCTGGCACTCGCCGCCCGACATTTCGGCGGGCTTGTGCGTGGCGCGCTCTGCAAGCCCGAAGCGCGCGATGAGCTCCATCGCCTTTTTCCGCGCCGACCTCCGGCCCTCACGCCGTATCAGCAGCGGCATCATGACGTTTTCAACCGCAGTAAACTCCGGCAGCAGGTTGTGCAGTTGGAAGATGAAGCCGATGTGCCGGTTCCTGAAATCGGAAAGCGTCTCCACCGAGTGATTGGTGACGTCCCTGCCTCC
>CAZPZJ010000030.1:6205-7526 GCA_964591055.1 uncultured Leptospiraceae bacterium | reverse complement strand
ACCGGGCGAAGCCTTGACGCCTGCCATGACGGGAAGACGGCCGCCACCGTCGCGAGGAAGACCGCAAACACCGCAATCAGCACCACGAACTCCGGCTTGATTTCGGTGGGGATCGTGTCGATATAGTACACGTTTTTGGGCACGAGCGATATCTCCTGGTAAAATCCCGCGGCCAGGTCGGTGCCGCAGAAACGGTTGCACAACCCGTAGATGAATTCGGTGAGATTGTGCGAAACCAGCGTGATCGCGTTTATCTTCGCCTCAATCCACTTGATGATCGCCTCCAGGTTGAGCGAGGCGGCTATTCCGAAGATCACTCCGAACAGAGTGCCCGTCACGCCGATGAGGAAGCCCTCCATGATGAAAATAAGCATGATCGAGATGGGCCTCGCCCCCATCGATTTCAGCACGCCGATCGCCTTTCTCTTCTCCATCACCACCATCACCAGCGTCCCCATGATGGTAAATCCCGCCGAGATGATGACGAGAAACAGGATGATCGTCATGATCAGCTTCTCAAGCCGGAGCGCGTAAAACAGGTTCTGGTTGCGCTGTTCGGCCGTCTGCGTCTCGTACGCAAACCCGATACGGGAGCGCACCTGCGACGCCATGGCGTCCATCTGGTAGATGTCTTTTATCTTGACGCCGAGCCCCCACGCCACGTCGCCCACGTCGTAGAGGCGCTGCGCGGAGCGGAGCGGCAGCACGACGAGCTTGGTGTCGAACTCGTAATAACCGGTCTTGAAAAATCCCGCGATCCGGAACGCGCCGATCCCGGGAGTCACGCCGGTTTTCACGGTGAGCTGCCCCTTGGGCACAATGAGCTCGATGGTGTTGCCGATCTTGAGGTTGTAGTTCCACGCCATCTCGGTGCCGACGTAGACTTCGTTCAGCCCCGCGGGCGTTTTGGGCCCCTGCACAATGAACTTGCCGACGTCCTCCGGCATGGCGTCGGTGCCGCCGACTCCGCGTATCACCACCGGAGTGATGTAGTTGCGGAAGCGGAAGAGCGCCTGCCCCTGGACAAACGGGTAGACCGATTTTACGCCCCTGATGCCCTCGATCTTCCTTCTCAGCTCTCCGTACTCCCTGATGCCCTGCCCGTTTTCGCTCATTGAACCGCCCGTCACGGTGACGTGAGCATCAACGTCCAGAATCTTGTCCTTGATCTGGCTCTGGAAGCCGTTCATCACGGAAATGACCACAATGAGCATGAACACGCCGATGAAGACGGTGACGATGGAAAGCACGGTGTTGAACGAAATGAAGCCCTGGCTTTTTTTGGCCTTGAGATACCTGAAACCGATAAACAGCTCATACA
>CAZPZJ010000030.1:0-6105 GCA_964591055.1 uncultured Leptospiraceae bacterium | reverse complement strand
ACCGCCCAGAACACCCTGGGCGTCCACGGCATCCACGAAGTTCCTCCGGACTTCATCGCCATGCAGTTCGACGCGGTGTGCTCGGACATCGGCGTCGACGCGGCCAAGACCGGCATGCTGGCGTCCTCTGAAATCCTCTCCCTGGTGGCGAAAAAAATCACCGAGCACGGGATTTCCAATCTCGTGGTCGATCCCGTCATGGTTGCGAAAGGCGGCGCCCCTCTTCTCTCCGAAGACGCCCGGATGACGATGATTCACGAGCTTGTCCCCCTGGCGCTGGTCATCACCCCCAACATCCCCGAGGCTGAAGTCCTTGCGGGAATCCCGATCGACACGATCGAGGCCATGAAGGAGGCCGCTGTCATCATCCATCGCCTCGGAGCCGCAAACGTCGTGGTGAAGGGAGGGCACCTGCCCGGCGACGCGGTGGACGTGCTGTTTGACGGCAGGGGGTTTTACTACCTGGAAACACGCCGCATCCCGACAGGGGACACGCACGGCACGGGATGCACCTTTTCCGCGGCCATCGCGGCGGAGATCGCCCGTGGAATGCCCGTCCCCGACGCGGTCAGGAGGGCCAAGGATTTCATCACCACTGCAGTGCGCTTTTCGCTGCGCCTGGGCTCGGGGCACGGCCCCACCAACCACTGCGCAACCATCATACGCGAATCCGAGCGCGTCGCCTGCCTCGAGGAGCTTTCAGGCGCGTTCTCCATGCTGGCAGGCGCCCGATGCGGCGGCGTCATTCCCGAATCAGGCTCCAACCTTGGATACGCACTTTCGTACTCGTACCGTGAAAGCGACGTGGCGGCGTTCAGGGGAAGGCTTGTGCGCACGGGCGACGGCGTGGAGGCGCTCCACGACCCCTCCTTCGGCGCATCAAAGCGAATCGCCAGGGCGATCCTGACGATGATGGGCTACAGTTCCGAACACAGGTCGGCGATGAACATCAGAAGCGCCGCAGCGGTGATCGACGCATGCTCCCGGCTCGGTTTTGAAACGGCCGACATCCAGCCGGACGAGCCCTTCGCCCTGGGCTCCTCGGTCGAACAGGCCATCGCCTCTGTCATGGACACGCGCCAGTCGTTTCCCGATGTCATCTACGACTACGGGGCGCACGGCCTCGTGCCGACGGCACTCGTGTTCGGACGCAATCCCCGCGAGGTGGTTGAAAAGGCGATCGCGATATCCAACTCCCTGCGCGAGTCCTGAGAATCATTATTCTATTGACAACATCGCGGCGCTGTCCTTACACTATGCAGTATCCGTTCCGGTCCTTCCCAGCGCCTGCCGGCAAGCAACCGCCGTCGGAACGGTCAACACTATCATTACGGCTGGACTTTCATGGCACAGCAGATAACCACGATCACCGAGAGGGAGCGCTTTCAGGACATCTTCTACAAATTCTTCGCGGTCAACGACGTGTATCTCCGCACAAAAAGCGGGGACCTGAAAATAAAATTCTTCGGCTACACCGAGGGACTCGCGGCGTTCCGCATTCCCTTTGTGAAGAACCTGCGTGAGAACAACCTGATTTTCACCCGCAGCGGGAGCAACATCATCTACGCCCACATGAAATTCGCCGAAAAACAGGAAGAGGACATGTACATCCTCTACCCGGAAAAAATCCAGGTCATCACCGAGGGGCGAAGGGAGCAGCGGACCAGCATCGCGAACGCCGCGGGGAAGGCGGTGCTGTACACCACCAACATCATCTCGGACTTCATCATCGAAAACTCGATCGCCCTTGACCTCAAAAAGGCTGATAAGGTCAAGGAGATCCTGCGCTTCGACATGGAAAAGCAGTTTCAGCACATAAAAATCTACTTCTGCAACGAAGGCGCCAGCGATCCCAGGATGAAGTACTTCATGGAGAACAAGGTGCCCATTTTCATCAGCGACGTCAGCAGGCAGCCTACGGAGCAGGACCAGCGGAAATACAACGACTACATCAACAACATCTACTCCAAGGATTATTTCCTTATCAACAGGAAAAAATTCGTTTCGGAAATATCCGTCCCCATACTGTACAAGGCTAAAATCCCCTACGGCTACATCCAGATCAACACGTTCAACGCGCTCTCCGAGTCAACGGTCACGCTGATCAAGCGCATGGCCATCGTCGCCGAGGAAATTTTCCACAAATTCGGAATATTCCCTGTTTCAGAGGAAAAGCTGCTTGTGTCGGACATCTCGAAGGGCGGGCTTTCCATCGTCTTCAAGGAGCGCAAGTTCATCCGCTACTTCAAGGAGCGGTCGCTTGTGTACTTCGATCTCATATTTCCCGAAAACAAGAAAGCGTCAATACTCGCGGTGGTGCGCAACATCAGCCTGCTTGAAAACAAGATCATCAAGATCGGCTGTGAGGTCAAGGAGATGGACGCGCTCAGCGAGGTCAACTACGACGAGTTTCTTGAGGGCATAGGGCAGACAGGCGAAGCCTGACCGTGCCGACGGCGTCTCTTATACCGCTTCAAACCGTTCGCTTTTCAGCGAGCGGTACGCGGCGTCGACGACGCTCATTTCCATGTGAATCCGCGCCAGGTCCGGCTTCCATGGCTTTTCCGCGAGATAATCTTCAATGAAGGCCCTGTGCATCGCCCTGAATCCCAGAAAATCCATCGGATTGACCGCGGCCATGCGGATTTTTTTTCCATGCGCCGAGCAGAATAATCCGTTGCTCTCGAAGGTAATGACGCCGTCGGTGCCGTATATCTTGGAAAGCGACATTCCCTTCAGGGGATTGAAGAGCCTCCAGGAATGCAGGAGCTTGCCCGCCATTCCGTTTTCAAACTTCACCGTGACCATGATCGTGTCCTCGAACGGCACGCTGGTGTCGTAGGCGACAGTGGGCTTGAGCGCCATCACCCGCAGCGGTTTTGAGGCGGCCAGCGAGACCAGCGCGTTGACCCAGTGCACCCCGCCCTCGAGCAGCGCGCCCCCTCCCATCATTTTGGCGTCAGTGCGCCACCCGGCGACGGTGTCGCGATTGGTTTTGTTGAGCTCTATGACGAGCGGCTCCCCGATGATCCCCCGCTCGACATAGCTGCGGATTTTCGGGATGATGGGTTTGTAGAGGTAGTTTTCGGCGACGGCGCAGCGCACGCCGGCTTTCGCGACCGCCTTCTCTATCGACGCGAGCTCCTTCATGCTGCGCGCAATCGGCTTTTCAATGATCATGTCCTTGCCATGCTTCGCGGCGAGCACCGCAAGCCCGGCATGGTACGCGTGGGGCGTGGTGAGAAAGGCGATGTTCACATCTGCCGACGCAAGCGCCGCATCGACCGTGTCGAAGCTTCTTCCCTTCCCGAACTTTGCCGCGTACTCCCTGGCCCGCGAAGGCTCGGCGTCGGCGAACGCGAGAGAGATTTCAGGGTAAAGCTTCTTCAGCATTCCGGCGTGCCGCGCCGCGATGTTTCCGCACCCGATAAAACACACTCCCGGCAGGTTCACTTTCCCGGACATCGCCTTTCCTCCTTTACTGCCTCGCGAGCGCCGCCGACACGCGCAGCGCGTTCGCCGCCACGGTGAGGCTCGGGTTCACCGATCCACCCGAAGGCATGACGCTCGCGTCTGTCACGTACAGGTTTTTTATTCCCCACACCCGGCAGTCGGGATCGAGCACCGAGCTTTTCTCGCTCGATCCGAACGCGCAGGTGCCGAACGCGTGGGAGAACGTTTCAATGGGGAACGTGTACACCGGCAGCGCGCCGGCCTTCATCAGTATCTTCCTGGCCTTCCTGTAGAGCGCGGCGCGCGCGGCAAGGTCCCTTTCGGCATAGCGGTGGCGCACCATGAGCGCCGGCATGCCGAACATGTCCTTTTCAGACAGGTCGAGATACACACGGTTGGAATACTGCGGTACGTCCTCCGCGATGCACAGCAGGTTCAGCAGGTAATCGTTGGCGAATGTTGCTATGCTCTTCAGCCCGAGCGGCGTATTGGCGCGCAGCACTCCCCTCTCCGGCGAGTGAATTTCCTGTATAATGCCCCACGGGCCCGCTGGGCCTTTTGAATCGGACGCATCGCCGCGGTAGAAGTCCGGGATTGACACAAACTTGTGGAACACCATGTCCGGGTTCGCCTTTTGGGGCAGCAGGGCGCTCACCACACCGTTGACATGGCGCATCAGGTTCCTTCCTATAAGATCTCCGCGGGAGACCTCCTGTTCGATACCTGAGGCGAGCATCAGGTGTGGAGTGGCCAGCGCCCCGGCTGCGAGGATCAGGCGCTTGACCCGTATCTCATGCCGCTCGCCGCTTGACTGGTCGGCGAGCGTCACTGACGCCACACGCCCCTTCGCGAGATTGATGCGCACCGCCCGGGTGTTATCGGCCACAACGGCGCCCTTCTTCACCGCTTCGGGCAGCACCACTACGGACAGGTCGCTCTTTGCGCAGATCTTGCACAGGTAGTGGTCGCAGGTATGGCACAGTATGCAGCGCTCGCGCCCGGTCCCGCCATCGAAGTCGATGGCGAGCGGTATGCGCGCCGGGTGCAGGCCAAGCGCCATCGCGGCGTCCCATATCCTTCGCGAGGGAGCGCTGATGTCCGGCGAACGCCGGGGGAACTCCGACGAGCGGCGCGGCTCCGTGATGTCCTCTCCTATGACGCCGGCCACCATCTGCAGGCGCTCGGCCTCTTCGTAATACGGCTCCAGCTCATTGTAGCCCACCGGCCACGCCGACTCCGCATTCCGATCCGCTCCGTCCCCGACAGGAGCGCCGTGAAAATCCTCCTCACGCATGCGAAACGCCGCAGCGCCGTAAAACGTGGACATGCCGCCCACGGTATCGTCGGGCCAGTACACGTCCGTCTTTCCCCGCTTCTGGTCCACAATGATCGGTGTGCGGCCGCGGTAGAGGGGATCCTCAAGGTGGAGCCTTACCTCGTCCCAGCACGAATCGTCGCGCTCCACCCATCTCCCGCGTTCCACCACCAGGACTTCTTTCCCTGCCCAGGCGAGGTTGTAGGCCGCGAAGGCCCCGCCGAACCCGCTGCCCACAATCACGTATTCATAGCTCTTTTTCAGCTTCATGCGAACGGCCAGACCCCTTCCTGATAGGTTCGGACCAGCAGGAACAGGAACGCCCCACCCTCGAGCAGCCAGGTCCACGCCTGCTCGTAGGTGCTGCGGAACGCGAACCAGCCCGAATGCCCGGTGTCGGCCCAGAGGTTGAGCGTGAAGCGCTTTCTCCACGGCATGAGCAGCGGAAGCCCCACGCTGCTCGGCATATCTGCAAGGAAGTGTATCAGCATGCTCACCGCTGCAAGCATGGCCCACGCGGGATTGAACAACATCAGTATCAGTGTTACCGCAAGCACGAAAAGGAGCGAATGCGACCAGGTGCAGTGAAACGAATCTTTCACGATCTTGAGCCAGATCGGGATTACGTCAAGATTGGGAAGCCAGTGCGCGACAAACGACACCGCAATCGCTTCGGCCGAAAAGGCTTCGATGCTTCCGCTGGTGATTTCCGGCGCGTATGATGAAATGGCGAACGCCACCGCGACATGTCCGAGCTGCATTCAGTGTTTCTCCTCGTAAAAGTTGATTTTCAGGTACTCTTCCCGCGCCTTCTTCGCATTGGAGTCGAAGAGCAGGCCCACGCCGATGCCGGGCAGAAGCGCCGTGAAGTATATCAGGAAGGCCTGCCACAGGGCAAACGGCCTTTCCGGAATCTCGAAGATCAGCAGGATGGCGACGGTCAGCACGCCCGCCGTCACGATCGCGATAGATGGTGTTTTCGGTTCCATAATCTCTCCAGGCATGATGATGAATGCGCCCGCCTGCCCCGGGAAATGCAGGAACGTGAGCGCCTGATACAGTCAAGACAACGCAAGACGCCCTGTCAACGATAAATAGGGACGGCGGGGAAACGCCATCCCGGGCGAGCAAAAAAAAGAGCGCCCTTGCGGTGCGCTCCTTTTTCTGCTGCTGAAAGCTGTGCAATCAGAACTTCGCTTCGCACTTGAGGTAGAATCGCTGCTGGTCGTCCGTGAAATCGGCGTTTCCGGCGACATCGGATTCCGAGGTCAGCACTTCGTAATACGCCATCATGCGAACGCCGCGGGTGAACTCGTAGCCGAGGCCCACCGCGTAGA
>CAZPZJ010000029.1:12495-24536 GCA_964591055.1 uncultured Leptospiraceae bacterium | reverse complement strand
CCCGACCTCCCGCCATACAAAAGACCGATATTCAGCATTCTTATGCCTGCTCTCCGAGAAACTCCTGGTGTATGATCTTCTGCGCCAACTCGGAGTATTTCTGGTCGATAACGCAGGATATGCCAATTTCGGAAGTCGAAATCATTTCAATGTTGATACCATGATCTGAAAGGATCCTGAACATCCTCCCGGCCACGCCGTATGACGAGAGCATCCCGACACCGACAGCGGAAACAATCGCGATGTCCTCTTTCCACGTGATATCCGCCGCACCGATATCGGCTTTGAGACTTTCACAGATATCGATTGCCCCCTTCAGGTCTTTTTTCATCACTGTAAACGAAATGGACGCCATGTTGTCATGCCCGGTGGACTGGACGATCATGTTGACATATAACTTCGACTCCCCCAGCCTGCCGAAAAGGCGCGATGCAATACCCGGCCTGTCCGGAAGATCGCGAAGGGTTATTTTGGCTTCATTTGTTTTCGCGGTCACGCCGCTGACTAGAAATTTTTCCACCATTTCCTCCTTGGGCATAACCACGGTGCCCTCTTCGTAGTTGAAGCTCGAACGCACAGTCAGCCGGATGTTGAATTTCTTTGAGAATTCCACTGAGCGCGAGTGCAGAACCCCCGCCCCGAGTCTGGCAAGCTCAAGCATCTCGTCATAGCTGATCTCTCTGAGCTTCCGGGTGTTCTGAACAATGCGCGGGTCGGCGGTATAGACGCCCTCGACGTCGGTATAAATCTCACAGTCACGGGTTCCGAGCGCGACCGCCAGCGCGACCGCCGATGTGTCGGATCCACCCCTGCCCAGCGTGGTGATGTTCTCATCTTCATCGATGCCCTGGAATCCCGCAACGATGACGACCCTGTTCTGTTCAAGCGATGAAGTGATGCGCTCTGTGGACACGCTCCGGATTTTCGCCTCGGAAAAATTGCCATCGGTGACCATTTTCACCTGCGAGCCGGTAAATGAAATCGCGTCAATGCCGATCTCGTGCAGCGCCATGGCGAGAAGGGAGATGGAAACCTGCTCTCCCGTGGCCATCAGCATGTCCATTTCCCGCCTGCTGGGATTCGACGAGATTTTACCCGCGAGGTCGATGAGCTCGTCCGTGGTCTTCCCCATCGCCGAGACGACGACCACCACGGAGTAACCATTCCCCACGTAACTTTTAATCCTGTCAGCGACCGCTTTGATGCGATCGGGACTCCCGACCGAGGTGCCCCCGTACTTCTGTACGATGATTTTCATAAGCGTACAACCATTTAATAATGTTATTCGTTTACAGTGAATTCAAGACCAGCTGCATCAGAAGATATAGAAACGCTCCCGATTTTCGTATATGCATTGGGAAGCGCGGCATTTGCAGCATCAGTGTTTGAACGATAAATGTAATACGTTTTCCCCACCGGAAGGTTTTCAAGTCTGTAACTGCCGGTGCTCAACGTAGCGATCGGGGGTATCCGGAATGCGCTCACATTCGCCTCAAGCGCATCCCATACGTTCGCGAAAATGCTGGTATTCACATAATTTGTGATAAAACTATTATAGTCCACCTTGTACTTCTCATACATTAGAAGGTAGTCCAGAACCGAATCGACGCTTGTCGGATCAACCAGATGCGGGCCTGGCGGCAGATCAGCGCCCGGCGTGGTATCATTGGAATAGTTGGGACGCGTTTTGTTTGCATCAAGAAGGGTGTACGAAGTCAGATCATCCTCTGTGAGCGCTATCACATATCTGTTTGCGGTTGCAGTCCCTTTTACCGTCGCTGTTTTGCCGGGCACATAGGTCCTTGCCACCGCGAGGACATTCCCACCGATCACCCCCTCATCCCTCTTGGCATCCCTCAGCCAGTCGGAAAGACCCCAGAATTGAAGTGCGTGCCGATAGCCGTCATCGTCCATGTAATCGTATTCATACCCCTTGATGAAGTTTTTCACCACAAGACGAATTTCAAGCACTGTTTCCGGCTCATTGTTGTCAAACACCAGATCTCCGTAAATGGGGATCTCAATGGGGAACACCCTGTTCGTGTCCTCGGCCTCTACCCTGAGGCTGTCCCAGAACGTGTTGTACTGGAGCTGGTTGAAGTCGAACCCGAGCGTGTCATCCTCGCTGAAAATAGTCTCGGGGTACTCGTAAAACTGGTAGGCGGGATAATAATAAATGTAATCCAGGGCGTTGTTGAAGATCATTTTACGTATGTACATCAGCAGGGTCGTGTACCGGTAGTTGGAATAGGGATCGTCGTTTTTGTAGGTGATGCCGACACCGTTGAAAAAGGGCTCCGCATCTGACAGCGGGATGCTGTAGGTCTTCCTGTAAAAGGCGAATTTGTCGGCGCTTCCGTCGCCGCGCAGCCGCATTTCAGCGATATCCAGCATAAATTCTGTGGGTTGTGACAACGCGAAAGTCACATCATCCACAGAATCATCGGCGACGAAGCCGGTACTCCACGCCCTCGGGTTGTTCGACTCGAAGGTCCCTTTGATGACGACGGTGAGCCTGTTGGTCGCCAGCTCGTCAAAAATCGGCACATCGCCGCAGCCCGCCGAAACCACAGCGAGCGCACATGCAATCAGGATGTTGAATAAGCTTGTACGCACAATTACCGTCCAAGATTAAAGAAAAGAGTGATGCCCGCGTTGATGAAATGACCGTTCCTGCTCGCACCCTCGATGAATCCCTCGTACGCCACGAGATAATCGATGCGAAGTCCAATGTTGAACACCCTCCCCGCCGGAAAGGACGTCTCAAATCCCACCATGAACAGAGGGTCCCACTGCTCGTACCTGTCGGGCTTTGTTTCAAGCCGAACTCCGCCCGCACCCGCCTTCAACTGAAAGGAAAGCGGGAAATTAAAAGGAAGCCGGTAAAGCAAATTGCCGTATACCGGAATTATATCAAGCTGGTTGACGCCTCTCGACCGGTACTGCTGGTACGACGTATCAAATCCCAGCTTGACGCCACGGATAAAGGAGTTTGTCCGCAGGAAAAGCCCGCCTCCCAGATAAGTCTCCAGATCCTCCGCGGTTGTATAAATCGGCGTGACCGGGCCGAACCACAATCCAAGCTGCGGGTGCTGAAAGGGATCACTGCCCCTTCGCTGAACGGAAAAACCATTTTCCTGCCAGCAGACAAGAAGCGCGAACACTATTCCGGTTATTGCCAACTTTCTCATAAACGACAATTCAATAACACCATTTATAATTGCATAAGTAAAAGCGTTGGACCATCGCCTCCGGCTCCGGGGCAGCACAAATGCACAATCCTCGACGCTGTGCCAGCCACAGGCCATTCAAATGCCTGTTCCCGCAAATCTCTGGCTATATATTGTGCGGCAAATATATATGTCAACCAATAATCATTACTGACAAAACACAAGGCCTTTTGTTTCACGCCTTTTTAAAAAGCCGACTCGTATCCAGTGAGCGGCGGAGAGTAATGAACACGGTGCAGATACAATCCGTAAGGGGGAGCAGTAATGCCGCTGAAAGTCCTGTTTTCAAGAGCGAGTAGCTCGCGGATATACCCGGGCTGTCGTCCGGCTTTATGCATCTCGATGAGTGTTCCGACGATAATGCGAATCATATTATGAAGAAACGCGTTGGCGCGGAATCTGAATACCAGCATGTCTTCATTCTTCGAAATATTGATTTCCTCAATCCTCCGAACAGTGTTCACCTCAGATGATTTCTTTTTACAAAAGGACGCAAAATCATGCTCGCCCACAAGGAATGCCGCCGCTTCCCGAAGATAATCGATATCGAGGCTCTGCGCAACCCACATTGCCCGGAAGCGGGTGAACGGCGATCGCTGCGGATTGTTATGCACGAGGTAGAGGTATTCCCGGCTGACAGCCCCGTATCTGGCGTGGAAATCGGGCCCCACCCTGTACGCGTTGAGCACCGACACATCCCTCTCCAGGATGCCGTTAAGTCCGATGCACAGCCTCTGAAGTGTCACGCTTCGGCCAGCACAATCGAAATGAACGATCTGCCCTATCGAGTGCACTCCTGCGTCAGTGCGCCCCGAAGCGACAGCCCTGCAGCCGTGCTTCAGCAATACTCGAAGCCCGCGCTCCAGCTCTCCCTGCACCGTCCTTCCCGAATTCTGTACCTGCCAGCCATTGAAGCATGTTCCGTCATACTGGACAGCAAGCGCTATTCTTGATTTTCCGTCGCCTGATTCTGCCCCGTTTCCTGCATCCATTGTTCAATCATCTCGGTCATCTTATCGTACAGGTCCTTGGTCATATCGATCAGCGCTCCGGGTTTCGATTTCGATGATTTCCCCGATCCGAAAAGCCGGCTCAGGAAGCGCTTGGTTTTCTCGAAATTTTCTATCCTCTTCATAATATCCGGCTCCTTTGATCCGATCTTGAGCGTCAGTATGGCTATCATGTAGAGAATCCCTTCATACCCCCAGTTCTTGTCGATGTCGGGCCCCATGTTCCCTGCCGCTTCCACTGGCTCCTTCCCCGTCTGGACCAGTTGAAGGACCTCCTGGTAGTAATCATAGGCTTTCTTGTAAAAGAAATCAGAAATTTTATTGTATGGCTTCTCCGGCACCTCCCTGGCGAGATCGCTGAAAAGCCAGGCCGCCCTGATGGCCGAAACGGCGCTTTTAAACGTCGGGGCGATGTTCTTCCTTCTGAACGAATAGCAATCAACCGCGAGCAGGTACGATGCGGCCCCCAGCATGAGATTTCTGTCGCTTTCAAAACTCACATTCCCGAAAAACTTTCTGAGTGAGTTTATCCGCGCGCTTGCCGTTGACCTGAGCTTTTCGATTTCATCCGGCGTCACATCCTCGAAGTCCTTCGGATACGAGGTGTAAAGGCATTTCGGGCACACCGTAAGCTGGTAGGCAAGGGGATAGATAACTCCCCATTTCACGTTCTTATCATACGTCCGCCGAAGTTCGTCAGTCAGCTTCCCCGCGATCAGACGTCCACCACCCGTCAACATTTCCTCGCGATTGTGCTCTGTGGAACAGATCGGGCACTTCGTCGTATTTTTCTGCCTGAATGATACTTTTTTCTGTTTCTCCTCGTTTTCCATAATTCCCTGTTTTTTTGAAAGATACTGTATTATTGCTTTACTTAATTTATCCCCGAACGGCCACAATATATCAGGAGTGCGAATTAATCCCATACAGAAACAGGATCAAATCTTTCAGGATAAGGGCACCATACAGGGAGTTTGCAATTAAATCAATAATCTTTTTCATTACCTTTGTTTCACAATAAGGTAATATTTCCCGACAAATCGGATAAAGATGGCTTCAAGCATTGCCGATAATGTAAAAAATACCATAGCCGAGGAAAATCATGGGTAAATGGATAATCCTGTCCTTTCTATCACTCGCGATCCTTTTCACGCAGGCAAATTCAGTCTATTCCATTTCAGCGTCCGAGAAATCACAGGACGATTATGTTCTCCTCCTGTACCACATCAGAAACGTGCAGGTTATGATTAACAACTTTGCAAACGATGACCAGAAGAAAAAATATGCGGAAATATCCGCCGATTTCAGGACTGCATCCGTGGATTTTTACGCACACAACTTCACTTACTACGATGAGGAATCGAAAAAACACCGCATAAAGTTTTATGGAGTGAAGCACAAGCTGGTATCACTGATGGATGATATTGCGAAAGTCTACATCGATCGATCTGATAACCTTTTAAAACAGGCTTCAAATTCATCTTTCAACATACTCATCAAATTCACAAAAGGCGGGTATGCAAAATATTTTAACCGCGCCGTCAATCCACTCGCGGTTTTACAACATCATAAAATCTACAAAACCGAAGAGTACCATCTGTATCGTGACAAGAATACCATTGAAGATTATCTCCGACGCGGTTACAAGGTGCTGCAGGACGCAAAGAGGACCTATGCCGATCCGGATTTGCAGATATTGAAAGAGAAAAAGGAAAGGAGCCCCCAGGACCTGAACTTTATGCTAACCAAGTATTACGCGGTTATTTCACAATGCAGAGATGCGAAGGTCTGCGGCATCGAGATATTCAAAATAATCAACCTCAACAACCTCATGACGGTTCGACGGAAGCTTGAAGCTGTGGAGATATCACCAAGCAATCCGGAACCCATTTTTGATGTGAGAATTCCCGAAGACTTCAAGGTTGATGCAAACGACAATATATTCCTTGTGCACTCTCACGAGATGAAAAAACTACCCACCGATTTTCCAAAATCACCCGCAACCACGACCGAACACTCTAATGGTACACAGGGGCAGGAAACCAGAAAAAATTAAGTCTCCTTGCATATTGAAGAAATAAAAAAACCCGCTTAATGCGGGTTTTCTTATTATTATAACAGTCTTTTATTTCTCTTCCGTTTTGCGGCGTCCGAATAATCCGCCCTTCTTCTCTTTCTTCTGTTTTGCTTCAGGTGCCGCAACGGCCACTTTCCTTTCAACAAGCTCAATGATTGCCATTTCAGCGGCGTCACCATCCCTTCTCTCGCCGAGAAGATATATTCTGGTATAACCGCCTTTTCTCGTCTTGAACCGGGGTGCAATATCTTCGAAAAGTTTTTTCACCACGTCACGATTCTGTATCGAACGCATCACCATTCTCTTGTTATGCAACTTCTTTCCGATTTCCGTTTCAGGCATGTCAAGATTCATCTTCGCCCGGGTGATGAGCTTTTCGGAAACTATCTTCAGCTCCTTCGCCTTCTGTTTTGTAGTAATAATCCTCTCATGCTCGAAAAAGGAAGTTACCATGTTGTCGAACATCGCCTTTCTGTGCGAGTGTGTCCGTCCAAGTCTGCTCACACCATTTTTATGCCTCATTTCCTGCTCCCTTACCTGTCTGTCAGCCTTTCAGCCCAAGGCTCAGATGATATTCACCGAGTTTTTCCTTGATTTCCCTGATCACCACATCGCTGTAGTGCTTTGATTTCTTGAGTTCATCCTCAGTTTTCTGAACGAGCTGCTCGAGAAGACCGATATCAAGGCTCTTCAGCGTGTTGTAGGCCCTGACCGAAAGCTCAAGCTCGTCAATTGATTTCTGGAGAAGTGTCTTCATCTTCTCAATGTTTTCATCGACGACTTCAGTCTCCTCCTCAACGTCCTCTTCGAAGTTGATGAAGATCGTCATATGGTCCTTGATGATTTTCGCTGCCTGCGCGAGCGCATCGTCAGGGGATACCGAACCGTCAGTCCACAATTCGATAATCAGCTTGTCATAGTCCGTCCTCTGCCCTACGCGGGTGTCCTCAACTTTTACGTTGACCTTCGTCACAGGGGAGAAAATCGCGTCAATGGGAATAACGCCAACAGTTTCAGTATTGCTCTTGTTCAGCTCCGCCGGGACATAGCCGCGACCACGCTGAATTTCAACTTCCATGTCAATCTTTCCATCCTCATTGAGGGTGGCCAGCTTCAAGTCCGGATTCAGTACGCGGACATCGGGATCGACATTAAAATCCTCTCCTTTCAACTCTCCCGGACCATTTTTTACTATGTGAAGCACTTTCTGCAATTCGCTCTCATAGCTGAACCGGAGCTTTTTAAGATTCAGTATAATCCTTGTTACGTCCTCATACACCCCGTCGATCGCGATGAACTCGTGCGGGACTCCCTCAATTTTAATCGCGGTTATTGCAGCGCCTTCTATTGAGGACAGAAGCACTCTCCGGAGTGAATTTCCGATTGTAAGCCCGTACCCCTTTTCGAACGGCTCTGCAATGAACCTCCCATAATTGGGGGACAGCTCATCATGCTCAAAAGATATCTTACTCGGTCTCTTAAAACCTTTTAATAGGTTTTTAGGCGCCATTCTTTCCTCCCTAAATTAAGCAAACGCGACAATACAATAATTATACCGGTCTTATTTCGAATACAGTTCAACAACAAGCTGTTCGTTGAAATTCGCCACCACATCGCTTCTCTGGGGGAGGCGTATGACCTTTCCCGATTTCTTTTCGAAATCCACTTCCACCCAGCCCGGTACCGAACTGACGGCTTTTGAGAGTTTTATCGCGTCTTCAAGCATTACATTGGTCTTGAATGACTCCCTTATTTCGACGACAGAAGCTTCCCTGACCCTGAACGAAGGGATGTCGACAATCTGTCCGTTCACCTGGACATGCCCGTGCTGAATGAACTGCCTCGCCTGCATGCGTGATGAGGCAAACCCCATGCGGAACACGACATTGTCCAGCCTGCGCTCAAGCAGTATTATCATGTTGGCGCCGGTGACACCCTTCTGCCTCGATGCATCCTCAAACGCGCTCCTGAATTGTTTTTCCATCAATCCGTAGCTGCGCTTGATCCTCTGCTTTTCTCTGAGCTGCACTCCGTAATCCGAAAGTTTGCTTCTCCTCTTTCTGGGCGGTCCGGGGGGGTATTTCCTTTTCTTAATGGCGCATTTATCTGTCAGGCACCTCTGCCCTTTCAACATCAGCGGTACCATTTCACGACGACACAATTTACATGACGGACCTGTGTACTTACCCATTTCTTCCTCGCTCTGCCAATATTAAACTCTTCTTCTTTTCGGCGGCCGGCACCCGTTATGCGGGATCGGAGTGACATCCTTTATCTTGCTGATGCTCAAACCGGTCTGCTGCAATGATCTTATCGCCGCCTCGCGTCCGATTCCCGGGCCCTTGACCAGCACTTCAATCGACCGGAGACCGGCCTGGTCCATAGCCTTTTGCGCAGCGACTTTAGCCGCCATCTGTGCAGCGAAAGGAGTCGATTTCCTTGAACCCCTGAATCCCTCACCGCCGGAAGAAGCCCATGAAATAACATTCCCCTGCATGTCAGTCAGGGTGATAATTGTATTATTATATGTCGCCTGGATATAGGCTTTGCCGATCGGAACATTCTTCTTTTCGCGTTTTTTTGTCCTTTTCTGTTTCACTTCATTACCTCTCTATCTGCCTTCAACTACTTCTTCTTCATCATCGGTTTGCGATTGCCCTTTCTCGTCCTGGCGTTATTTTTTGTGTTCTGACCGCGAACAGGAAGACCACGACGGTGCCGTATCCCCCGGTAACAGCCGATGTCCATCAACCGCTTAATGTTCATCGCGACTTCGGTTCGGAGATCACCCTCCACCTTGTAGTTTTTCTCAATAGACTTTCGGATGGAGTTAATCTCATCATCCTCGAGATCCTTAACCCGCTTGTCCGGATCAATACCGGTCTCAATGATGATCTTCTTTGCGGAAGTGGTTCCTATTCCGAAAATGTAGGTCAGCGCGACTTCTACTCTCTTGTTATTGGGTAAATCAACACCGGATATACGTGCCATATAAACCTCAAATATTAATCAATGGTTCTTTTCTTCTGCCGCTGCTTGTGACGCGGGTTCTTGCAAATAACCCTGATCACGCCGTGGCGCTTGATTATTTTACAATCGCTGCATATTTTCTTCACTGATACCCTGACTTTCATGATGCCTGTCCTTCAGATCATTATAACGCGAATCGTTTATTTCGACCGGTAGGTGATCCGCCCCCTGCTCAAGTCGTACGGGGAGAGCTCGACGGTTACCTTGTCTCCGGGAAGAATGCGAATATAGTGCATGCGCATCTTTCCTGAAATATGCGCAAGAACCATGTGCCCGTTTTCAAGCTTTACCCTGAACATCGCGTTGGGCAACGGTTCAACCACAACACCTTCAACTTCAATTGGTTCTTCTTTCGCCATATACTCTCTTCACTATTATATAAACCGCAGCTCAGTAAAACTCGCTTTCGGTCATAACAACCGCTTTGCCTTCAAGAACGGCAATTGTATGCTCAAAATGAGCGGAAAGCTTACCATCCTTTGTAACAACCGTCCATCCATCACCGAGGACATTGACTTCATGCGTCCCCACATTTATCATGGGCTCAATCGCGAACACCATTCCGTTCGCGATCCTGCTTCCCCTGCCCGGCAACCCGAAATTCGGAATGGCGGGCTCCTCGTGCAGCTTCATGCCTATTCCATGCCCCACAAAATCACGAACAGGTGAAAAACCAAATCCCTTCACATGTTCTTCAACGGCATGGGATATATCGGAGATTCTTCCCCCATCAACACAATTTTCTATTCCCCGGTACAGCGAATCCCTTGTTGCCTGAATCAAAACGCGCGCCGTCTCGGAGACACTCCCGACCTCATAGGTCGCTGCAGCATCCCCGTAATAACCGCGGATTAAAACACCTACATCAATACCTATGATATCACCGCTTTTCAGTTTCGCTTTTTTTCCCGGAATTCCATGCACAACCTGTTCGTTAATGGATGTGCACAGTGCGGCCGGAAATCCCTGATAACCTAAAAATGCGGGAACACCGCCCTGCTGTGTTATATAATTCCTCGCGAATCTGTCAAGCTCCCAGGTGCTGACACCTTCAATGATCATCGGGCGGAGCTGATTCAAGACGGCCGCTGTTACCCGGCACGCATCCTGAATTCTGCTGATCTGCTCAGAATTATAAATGTATATTCCCAAGATAGAAAAAAGCAACCACAATTTTAAGAAGGCAGCAGCGCTCTCAGCGCCGGCTTTTCATCCTTCCTTTCTTGAAAAATCCGTCGTAATGCCGCATCAGGAGCTGGGATTCTATCTGCTTCAGCGTATCAAGCGCAACCCCTACAATAATCAGGAGCGATGTTCCGCCGAACAGATAGGCAAGTTCAGGCGACACATTCGGCCACATGCGTATGATCACATCGGGGACAACTGCAATCAGGGCCAGGAAGATAGACCCGGGAAGCGTAATCCTGTTCAGTATCCTCATAATATGATCTGATGTATTCTTGCCCGGCCTGATCCCGGGGATGAAGCCGCCATATTTTTTCAGGTTCTCCGCAATGTCAACCGGATTAAACTGAATTGCCGTATAAAAATAGCAGAAAAAGACAATCAACAGCCCATAGAGCACCATGTAGACAACATGTCCCGGCTGCAGCCAGGTCTGGAGGTAAATAAAGAACTGGTATCCTCCGCCCTCCCCACCGCTGAAAATATTGCTGATAATGCTTCCTATCTGAGATGGAAAGAGAATCACAGAGGAGGCGAAAATAATCGGGATGACGCCTGCCGCGTTCACGCGCAACGGAATGGACTGCGACGTCATCTGCACCATGCGTCTCCCCACAATCCTCTTCCCGTACTGCACCGGAATCTTCCGGGTGCCGAGCGTCAGGAGGATGGAAGCTGCAACCACCAGTATAAAGATAAAAATCAATATGATGAACAGTATGGGCTCCTCGATGCTTGTCGCCGTCTGGGCAATTGCCGCTGGAACCCGCACCACGATACCACCAAAGATTATCAGTGAAATGCCGTTTCCAATTCCACGCTCGGTTATCATGTCACCGAGCCACATGAGCACCATTGTGCCGGTGGTTATTGTAAATACGGCGGTTATGGTAAACCCGAATCCTGCGTCTGAAGGTACGACCCGCGGCATGCTCTTCATCCATATCGTGAGCCCGTATGCCTGAGCCGCGCACAGAAGCACCGTACCGTAACGGGTGTACTGGTTGATTTTCTTAGACCCCTCAGGCCCCTCTTTTGATATTCGCTCAAGGGCGGGTATGACAACGGTAAGCAACTGCATGATAATAGATGCAGAGATGTACGGCATAATTCCGAGCGCGAAGATCGTAAAGCGTTTCAGCGCTCCTCCGGCAAACAGGTCGAAAAAGTCGACAAAACCCCTTCCTCCCGCTGCTCCCTGGGCTGCACGCTGAAAATACTCCACAAGCGCTTCGCCGTTGATACCCGGAATCGGGATATGAGCCCCGACGCGGTATATCACCAGTATAAAAAGGGTAAACAGCACCTTCTTTCGCAGTTCGGGTATCTTGAAAATGTTTACCACTACATTTGACATGGCACCACCGGTTATTCCGCTTTATTCGCCGTCTTCTTTATTTCTTCCCATTTCCGGATCACAATATTTCCACCAGCACTTTTAATCTTCTCCACGGCTGATTTCGTAAATGCGTCCGCTTTGACTGTCAGCGCCGTTTTGAGCTCGCCATT
>CAZPZJ010000029.1:0-12395 GCA_964591055.1 uncultured Leptospiraceae bacterium | reverse complement strand
TGCCCGCTTCCCGGACCCCGGCCAACCCGTTTTCTGCTCTTTATTGAATCCGGTTTTTTCAGTGTGTAATTGCCCATTGTTCGGCCCCGCGATTATCCTTCGATTTCGGTAACCTGCACCATATGCCTGACCTTGTCGATCATGCCCCTGATGACAGGATTGTCGTCATGCACTCTCTCCGAGTTCATTTTCCTGAGCCCGAGCGCCACCAGTGTCGCCCTCTGTTGCGGCTTCGAGCAGATGTGGCTGCGCACCTTTTTAATTTTCAGTTTTTTCGCCATGATTAATCCTCTCAGACCTTGCTTCCCCACAGCTTTTTGAGCGTTACCTCACGCATGTCGGCCGCCTCCTTCAAGGTCCTCATCTGAAGCAGGCCATCAATAGTCGCCTTGACAATGTTCAGCGGATTTCTGGAACCAAGCGACTTCGCAAGGACATCCGCTATTCCCGCCCGCTCAACAACCGCCCGGACAGGCCCACCGGCGATAAGCCCGGTACCCGGAGTGGCCGGCTTGAGGATTACGCGCGCGGATTTATACTTTCCGACAATCTC
This sequence comes from uncultured Leptospiraceae bacterium, assembly GCA_964591055.1. Taxonomy (GTDB): domain Bacteria; phylum Spirochaetota; class UBA4802; order UBA4802; family JAGODF01; genus CAZPZJ01. The sequence goes on along the minus strand of CAZPZJ010000029.1, from coordinate 11,842 downwards.
ATGCGGAACGGTGTTCTTGTTGATGTTTACTTTATAGAGGTTTTTCTTCGCGCTTTCAACGCTCTTCCTTATCGCATCAGGAACTTCGTTCGCCTTCCCGAAACCGATGCCCACGTGCCCCTTGCCGTCCCCCACAACCGAGAGAGCGTTGAAAGAAAAACGCCGGCCTCCCTTTACCACCTTCGCGACACGGTTGATGACCACAACTTTTTCCTCAAGCTCAAGGCCTTCCGGGCTGACAAATTTCTTTTTAATATTCATACGAGATTCACCTTCTCACTAGAATTGCAGACCGGCTTCGCGGGCGGCATCGGCAAACGCCTTCACCCTGCCATGGTAGAGATACCCGTTTCTGTCAAACACGACTTTTTCAATTCCCTGCTGCTTCGCCTTTTCGGCTATATGTTTCCCGAGTGCTGTCGCCGCCTGCTTGTTACCGAGATTTTTAGTTCCCTCAAACGCCTTCTCCATGGTTGACGCCGCGACGACGGTATGCCCTTTCACGTCATCTATGATCTGGGCGAATATGTTACGGTTGCTTTTGCTGATGCACAGCCTTAAAACGCCGGCATTGGCCTTGATCTTCCTTTTCACTCTGAGCTTGCGCCGCCCATACCTATGCTGCTTTAATCTCAACCTGTCCATTATTTCTTACCCGTTTTACCTGCTTTTTTCCGAACCTGCTCTCCCGCATAGCGGATGCCCTTCCCCTTATACGGCTCCGGCGGCCTCAACTCGCGAATGTTCGCCGCGACCTGGCCTACCTGCTGCTTGTTGATTCCCTTAACCTTGAGCTTTGTCGCGTCGATGACCTCGATCGTTATCCCTTCAGGCGGGGTAAAAGTAATCGTATGGGAATACCCCAGCTGGAAAACAGCATCTTTGTTCTGCTGTGTCACCCTGTAGCCGACACCCACAATCTCGAGATTTTTTTCAAAACCTGACGATACCCCCTGAACGATGTTCGCCAGAAGCGCCCTGTACAGCCCGTGAAGGGCGTTCATCTGCTTGTCCTCGGGTTTGCCCTTGTTTACAAGAGTGAGTATCCCGTTTTCAATAACAGCCTCAATAGCGCCATTCAGCGTAAGCTGTTCGACACCCAGCTTTCCCTTAACGACTATTTCTGATCCCCTCTGCTCGATCGTAACATCACCCGGAACAGGGATAGGTTTTTTACCGACTCTTGACATGGCTATACTCTCTGTACCATTTATAAAATCTCACAGATCACTTCACCGCCGACATTCAGGCCCTTCGCATCCTTGTTGGTGATGACACCCTTGGGAGTCGAAAGAATGCGTATGCCCATATTGTTGTACACCGGCTTAAGACCGCTCGCCTGGATGTACACCCTTCTGCCGGGAGTGCTTACTCTCTTAAGATGAACAATCGCCGATTCATTATCATTGCTGTATTTCAGATAAACTCTTAAAATCTTCTGCTTCTTGTCATCAATAATCTTGAAGTTCTTTATAAAGCCTTCGTCTTTAAGAATACGGGCGATTGACACCTTCATCTTTGACGAGGGAATATCTGCCTTTAAATGGCCCGCCTTTATCGCGTTCCTCAATCTCGTCAGCATGTCGCCAATTGGATCACTTGTTCTTGCCATCATCTGCTCCAATCATCTAATAATTACCATGATGCCTTCACAACGCCTGGAAGCTTTCCCTCGCTGGCAAGCTTTCGAAAACAGATTCGGCACATATCAAACCTCCGCAGATAACCGCGCGGTCTGCCGCATATCGAACACCTGTTGTGATTACGCACCTGAAATTTTTTCGTACTTAAATGCTTCGCAATCATACTCTTCTTAGCCAAGGCGTGTACCCCTATTCTCTGAATGGCATTCTGAATTCATCTAACAGCGCTTTCGTCTCTTCCTTCGTTTTACCGGTTGTGACGATCGTAATATTTATACCGTGTATCTGATCGACCTTGTCAAAGTCGATTTCCGGAAAAATGATCTGTTCCTTTACCGAAAAGTTGTAATTCCCGAAGTTATCGAACGATTTCGGCGAGAGTCCTTTGAAGTCGCGCACACGGGGAAGTGAGATATTGACAAGTCTGTCAAGAAACTCATACATCCTGTCCCCTCTGAGGGTTACGCGGCAGCCGACATCATATCCTTCACGAATTTTAAAATTCGAGATAGACTTTTTCGCCACGGTCTTCACCGCGCACTGGCCCGTAATGAGACCCAGCTCCTCGATTGAAGCCTTCAGCGCGTTCTGGTTTGAATGCGCGTCACCGATACCGACGTTCAGCACGATCTTTTCAATCTTCGGCACCTGCATCATTGATCTGTATTTAAACTGCTCAAAGAGCTTTTGCCGTATTCTTGAGTCGTAATCCTCTTTCAGCCTGGCAGCCATTACCGAAACCTCATTCGCTTTTAGTCTATCGCTTTGTTGCACTTTACGCACACGCGCACTTTCTTGTCGCTTTTCTGGTCGACTCCAAGGCGTACGCCTTTCTTGCACTTTTCGCAGAAGAGCATCACATTTGATATGTGAACGGGGAACTCGAGGCTGATGACTCCCCCTTTCGGGTTTTCCTGCGACGGGCGAACGTATTTCTTCTTCTTGTTGACTCCTTCAACAATAACGCGCCCTTTCTTGGTATCAATAAAGAGCACCTTTCCTCTTCGCCCTTTATCCTTGCCCGATATGACGACCACATTGTCGTTCTTTTTAAGCTTTGTGTTATTCATACCATGCTCCTGCCTACAGTACTTCCGGGGCCAGCGACACTATCTTCAAAAAGTTCTTGTCCCTCAGCTCGCGTGCCACGGGGCCGAAAATGCGCGAGCCTTTGGGCTCGTTTTTATTGTCAATAATAGCGACCGCGTTGTCGTCAAACCTGATGTACGTGCCATCCTTCCGGCGAATCGCCCTTTTTGTCCTTACAACAACCGCTCTGAGTACCGATTTCGTATGCACCTTCTTTCCGGTTGAGTCCTTCAGCCCGTAGGAGGGATGCGAATCCTTGACGGCCACGATAATAATATCCCCAACGGTCGCATACCTTCTTCCCGTTCCACCGAGGATTTTAATACACTGTACATTTTTAACGCCGCTGTTATCAGCCACGCCCAGCATCGTTTCTACCTGAATCATACCGACACCCCTACTTCGCCTTCTGAATGATTTCTATCAGCCGAAAACGCTTGTCCCTCGATAAGGGCCTGGTTTCCTCGATCTTGATCACATCGCCTATTCCGCATTCGTTGTTCTGGTCGTGGGCCTTGATCCTCTTTGTGAACCTGACCGACTTTTTGTACAGGGAATGCATCTTCATCCCTTCAATTTCAACCACAATGGTTTTGTCCATCTTATCGCTTACTACCTTGCCGATCAGCTGCTTCCTTCTTTTTGCTTTAACTTCCATTGAATCTCACCATTATGCCTTAGTGTTATTTGGACTTTAACGTCCTTTTGCCAAGCCTGTACTCGCTTTGCAGCGTTAAAATCCTGGCGATATTCTTCTTTAACTCGCGGATCTTCATCGGATTGTCAACTTTGCTGGTGACGGCCTTAAACCGCTCTTTCCGGAGCTCCTCCCTGTTTTCGCGGAGCGTCCTGTTCAACTCTTCTATTGTCAGTTCTTCCAGTTTGCCCTTCATCCTGTTAACCCTGAATTCCTTGATTTATCCGCCTGCCAGTTCATTTTTCGATGGAAACAATTTTCGTTTTGACAGGCAACTTGAACGCGGCGAGGCGGAGCGCATCCTCGGCTACCTCGGGCTCAACACCACCGATTTCGAACAGTATCCTCCCCGGCTTGATCTGGGCGTAAAAGCCTTCCGGATTGCCCTTCCCCTTTCCCATTCGGGTTTCAGCGGGCTTTTTTGTGAAAGGCTGATCGGGGAAAATGCGAATCCAGATTTTACCGCCGCGCTTCACTTTTCTCGTAATCGCAACACGGGCCGCCTCAATCTGCCTGCTGGTAATTTTACCGCATTCCATCGACTTTATCGCATGTTCACCAAAAGATATTTCCGATCCCCTGTATGACTTGCCGTTCATCCGGCCTTTCTGCCGTTTCCTGAATTTCGTACGCTTTGGCATTAACATGACTGATAACCCTTAATCCTTGTATTCCGGCTCTTATTTCCGCCTTCCCGAATATCTTCCCTCATCAGCGCTCTCTTCATTTTTCGAGAGCACCTCTCCATTGTAAATCCACACCTTGACGCCAATAAGCCCGAAAGTGGTGAGCGCTTCAGCCGTTCCGTAATCAATATCGGCCCTCAACGTATGAAGCGGAATCCGCCCTTCCTTGTATGATTCAGTGCGCGACATTTCCGCACCGTTGAGCCGGCCGGACACATACACTTTGATTCCCAGCGCACCACCTCGAATCGCTCCTGCGATCGCCTGCTTGACCGCCCTTCTGTACGGGAAACGCGATTCTATCTGCTGCGCCACCTGCTGGGCTACGAGCGTGGAATTCTTTTCGGGTTTTTTGACTTCTATAATATTTATATACACATTCCTTGAAGCGATCTTCTGGATATCCGCCTTGAGTTTTTCGATGTCAGCGCCCTTTCTGCCAATCAGAAGTCCCGGGCGGGCGGCATGAATGTTGACATTAATCCTGTCGTGAAGGCGCTCGATTATAACTCTCGATATTCCCGCGTTTTTATGCTCCTTGATGACGAACTTCTTTATCCTGAGATCCTCATGCAGGAATTTCGCGTATGATTTCTTGTCTTCATACCAGATCGAATCCCAGCTTCGAATGACGCCGACCCTGAAACCTATAGGATTAACCTTCTGACCCATTGCAGTATCCTTCTCGATTAAATTCTCTTATGCTAGTTTTCATCCGAAAGGATGATGGTGATATTGCTGGTTCTCTTCCGAATCCTGCCCGCGCGACCCCTCGCCTTCGCCTTCCATCTCTTCAGGGTAGGCCCCTCATCAACCGTAATCTTTTTAATGAAAAGCGAAGAATCGAGCACGTCCGGATTTTTAAACTTCGCGTTGGCGCCGGCGGAATAAAGGGCTTTAAGAATAAGCTTGGAAGCTTTTCTGGGTATTGCTTTCAACAGATCGACAGCCTCGGGGAACGAGTACCCGCGGACTTCATTCGCCACGATCCTGGCCTTGGAAGCGGAGATTCTGTTATAGCTCGATATTGCTTTTGATTCCATCGATAGTCCCCTGTCACTACTTTCGTTTTGCGACCTTGTCGTCTTTGCTTGAATGGCCACGGTATGTCCTTGTGGGCGAGAACTCTCCGAGCTTGTGCCCCACCATGTTTTCCGTTACATACACGGGAATGAAGTTTTTGCCATTGTGCACCATGATCGTATGTCCGATCATTTCAGGAAAAATCGTCGATCTCCTCGACCAGGTCTTGATGGCCTTTCTCTGGTTGGAGGAGTTCATCTCTTCAATTTTTTTAAACAGCTTAAGATCGATGTAAGGACCTTTTTTAATTGATCGTGACATGGCTACTTCCTTCTCTTCACTATCATTTTATTGCTGTACTTTTTCTTCTTCCTGGTTTTGTATCCCTTGGTCGGCTGCCCCGTGGGCGATACGGGATGACGCCCGCCGGACGACTTGCCCTCACCACCCCCAAGCGGGTGGTCAATCGGATTCATTGCGACCCCGCGAACCTTGGGCCTCTTATTGAGCCATCTGGACCGACCCGCCTTTCCTATGCTCACATTGACGCGGTCCTTGTTGCCCACCTCGCCGATCGTCGCATAGCACTCACGGTGTATCTTCCGGAGTTCACCGGACGGCATTTTCACCAGGCAGTAATCGCCCTCTTTAGCGGTAATCTGAGCGGTGGCGCCCGCGGCGCGTGCCAACTGGCCACCTTTGCCGATAGTCAGCTCGATGTTGTAAATGCTCGTTCCAAGCGGAATACTCCTGAGCGGAAGCGCGTTGCCCGGCTTGATCTCCGCCTTGTCGCCCGCCACAACCACGTCTCCCTTTTTCAGGGATTCAGGTGCGATAATATACCGCTTTTCACCGTCACGGTATGTAATCAGCGCTATGTTCGCTGAACGGTTGGGATCGTACTCTATCGACGTCACCACTCCCTCGATCCCAATCTTGTTCCTCTTAAAATCAATAATCCTGAGCCTGCGCTTGTGCCCGCCTCCCTTCCTGCGAACCGTCACCTGGCCCTTGAAACCCCTTCCTGCGTATTCCTTCTTTCCGCTGGTGAGAGGCTTGTGAGGCGTGTCAGTCGTCAACTCCTCAAAAGATAAAACCGTCTTATACCTCAGCGTCGACGTAACCGGTCTAAATTTCTTTAATCCCATAACCGCACCCTTACCACATGCTCATCAATATATGATTACTGACCTTCAAACAGCTCGATCTTGTCCCCTTTCTTCAGGGTTACAATGGCCTTCTTCCATGCGGGAGTCATACCGTACTGCTGGCGCACTCTCTTCAACCTGCCGCGAACCACCATCACGTTCACCCGCTCCGGTTCAACATTAAACACTTCTTTCACTGCGCGGGCGACCATATGCTTGTTGGCCTTCATGGGAACGCGGAAGACATACTTGCCGATCGCCGCCATTTCAGTGCTTTTTTCCGAAAGCACCGGCCTTATAAGAATATCGTTGTGATCCATTACTTTTCACCTTTCGCGTATTTCTCGTTGAGATACTTCACCGCACTTTCCGTCATCAACACGGTCTGAGAATAGAAGATATCCCTTCCCGAAATCCTGCTGACGTTATTATAACAGAAGTCAGGGATGTTCCTGATGGCTCTTTTGATTCCCATGTCGTCCGAACCGGTAACGAGAACCGCTTTTTTTACATTGAACGCCTTGCCAATGCCCGCCATTTCACGGGTCTTGCCGCTTTCAATCGTAAAATCCTCAATTATTTTCAGGGCGCCTTCCCGGGCCTTCAGGGAAAACAACGAGCGGTAAGCTTCCTGGCGGATCTTTTTGGGAAGCTCAATGCGATACGAGCGTGGCTCGGGACCGAAAACAATTCCGCCGCCGCGCCACTGGGGTGAGCGGATACTGCCCTGCCGCGCCCTCCCGGTTCCTTTCTGCCTCCAGGGCTTCGCGCCGCCGCCACGGACGAACGAGCGCTCTCTGGTTCCATGGGTGCCCTGCCGCAAATTGGCGTTCGCCGATTTGACCAGCTCATATATCAGCACATCGTTAACCTTGACATTGAACACGCTCTCGGCGAGCTCAATCTGCCCAGTCACTTTCCCGTCCACTGAATACTTGTCTATAACCATGACGCAAACACCCTACCCTTGTCTGACTGTGATGATCGAATTCAACCGGCCCGGAACGGACCCGGATATGAGCACCACGTTTTTATCCTTCAGAACCTTAACAATCCGAAGGCCTCTCACGGTGATCTGCCGGCCACCCATACGACCCGGCATCCTCTGTCCCTTCCAGACGCGCCCCGGATCCTGGTGTGCGCCTATGGAGCCCGGTGCACGATGGAAATTCGAGCCGTGCGTATCGCGGCCACCACCAAATCCGTGCCTTTTCATGACACCGGCGAAACCCTTGCCTTTCGAAACGCCCGTAACGATAACCGATTCATTTTCCGAGAAAATATCACAGGTGACCACACTGCCGACCTCAAGGGCGTCGTCAAACACCTCAACCTCCCTGAATACACGCATGGGGGCTATGTTTTTCTTCTTGAGGTCCAGCGCAACCGGCCTTGCGAGCTTGCTTTCCTTCACGTCAAGATACCCCAGCTTGAGAGCCGAATACCCGTCGCTTTCCGCAGTTTTCTTCTGCACAACCGTGCAAGGCCCAAGCTCGCACACGGTTACCGGAATAACCCTGCCGTCTTCGGCAATATATTGTGTCATACCCTTTTTTCGTCCGACAAGAGCCTTCTTCATCGCACTATCCCGTATACAAATATAATATAATTACAGTACCCCTCCACTGAGCGCAGAAGAGAGCACCAACCAAACAGGAGTATTAAACTGCTTTAGGACTTAATATCAACCGAGATACCAGCGGGGAGCTCCAGCTTCATAAGCGCCTCAATCGTATTCTCATTGGGATCAATGATGTCGATCAGTCGTTTATGAGTCCTTATCTCAAACTGCTCACGCGACTTCTTGTTCACATGTGGAGATCTGAGAACGCAATACCTCTCAATTTTGGTTGGCAGAGGGATCGGACCTGCAATTTTGGCGCCACTGCGGTTTGTCGTCGCCACAATCTTAGCGGCAGACTGGTCGAGCAACTTCTCGTCGAACGACCGCAGTTTCACCCTTATTCGCTGTGTTGAAAGATTTGCCACGTTTCCTATCCTTGCCTTGGGATTCTATGGAGTTTCATTAAGGCCGTCAGCGCCCTTTAACGGGCGCGCTGACCACCAATAATATACATACTTACAAAATCAAGAATTTTTTACTATTCAAGAATCTTCGAAACAACGCCGGCCCCGACAGTCCTTCCGCCCTCACGGATCGCGAAGCGGAGGGTTTCCTCCATCGCGATGGGAGTGATCAATTCAATCACCATGCGGATATTGTCGCCGGGCATCACCATCTCCACACCCTCGGGGAGAGCGATAGTTCCCGTTACGTCGGTAGTCCTGAAATAGAACTGCGGACGGTAGTTATTGAAAAACGGAGTGTGGCGGCCACCCTCATCCTTGGAAAGCACATACACCTCGCACTCGAACTTCTTGTGGGGGGTAATCGAACCGGGTTTCGCCAGAACCTGCCCGCGCTCCACTTCTTCCTTGCCAACGCCGCGGAGGAGGCATCCCACATTATCGCCCGCCATACCTTCATCGAGCAGCTTGCGGAACATTTCCACGCCGGTGCAGACCGACTTCCTTGTTTCGGTAAAACCGACAATTTCAACCTCATCGCTCGTATGGACAACGCCGCGCTCAATCCTGCCGGTCACCACCGTACCGCGGCCGGTAATCGAAAACACGTCTTCAATCGGCATGAGGAAAGGCTTGTCCTTCTGGCGGACAGGCTCGGGAACATACTCGTCAAGAGTTTCGGCAAGCTTGATAATCGGTCCACACCATTCACACTCAGCCTTTCCGCAACCGCATTCCATGGCCTTGAGCGCCGATCCGGGGACGATGGGAGTGTCATCGCCCGGAAACTCATATTTGCTCAGCAACTCGCGGACTTCCATTTCAACAAGCTCAACCATTTCGTCGCGGTCGGCGGCGTCAAGCATGTCCACCTTGTTCAAAAACACGACGATATAGGGAACGTTCACCTGCCTGGCAAGCAGAACGTGCTCCTTGGTCTGCGGCATGGGACCGTCAGTCGCTGCAACCACGAGGATCGCTGCGTCCATCTGGGCCGCACCGGTAATCATGTTCTTGATATAGTCAGCGTGCCCCGGGCAATCAACATGGGCATAGTGCCTCTTCTTGGTCTCATATTCCTGGTGCGAGGTGGCAATCGTTATACCGCGCGACTTTTCTTCGGGCGCGTTATCAATCTGGTCGTACGCGATGGGCTTATTGTGCCCGCCAACATAGGCCGTGAGGCACCTTGTTATTGCGGATGTCAGTGTTGTCTTTCCATGGTCAATATGCCCGATCGTTCCGACATTTACGTGGGGCTTACTCCTGTCAAACTTTTCTTTTCCCATCTTTTCACTCCTTCTATCATGTGAAATAGTATTGAAATTCTTTCAACATTCAGTGCATCGCGATTATTTCTCAACCCGGAATAAAACCGCCGATACCCGTATTTACACGCAGGCGTCGCACGCAACAGGTGATCAATTAAATTACAGCACAAAGACACCATTTTGCGGGAAGTTGAATTAAAAAATATATCAGATTTCTGTCAATCAATAAATCGAGAAATCCCTTAAAAAATTCTGCCCGACATCCTCGCCACCAGCCTTTCCATTATATTCCCCGGAACAAGGTCGTAATGGCTGAATTGAAGCGTATGCGTCGCCCTCCCCTGGCTCATTGAGCGAACCGCGGTCGCATAGCCGAACACCTCGGACAACGGCACCGTGGCCCTGATATCCTTGAGGCTGCCAAGCATGTCGATATGCTCAATGCGACCCCGTCTCGAATTGATATCGCTGATTATATCGCCCGTGTACTCGTCAGGCGAAATTATTTCAAGCTTCATGACCGGTTCAAGCAGCGCAGGCTCGGCTTTTTTAGCGCCCTCCCGGAAAGCCATGTTGGCGGCGATCCGGTACGCCACGTCGACGGATGCCCCTTCGACATAGGTCCCGCCGGTGAGTGCAACTTTCACGTCCACCATCCGGTATCCGGCAATCACGCCCCCCTCCATCGAGTCCTTCACCCCCTCCTCAATGGCGGAAATGAATTCCGGCGGGATAGCGCCGTCCCTGAGAGCGTTTTCGAACACGAATCCTCGTCCCGGCTTCACGGGCTCCATCTCCAGTACAACATGTCCGAACTGGTCCTTGCCGGCGACCTGGCGCTCATACCTGTGCTCCGAGGTCACTTTCCTGGTGATGGTCTCCTTGTACGCCACCTGCGGCTTGCCGACATTCGCCTGCACATTGAACTCACGCACCAGCCTGTCGACGATGATCTCAAGGTGCAGCTCCCCCATGCCCGAGATGATGCGCTGCCCTGTATCGGGATCGGGCTTGAGCCGGAAGGTGGGGTCCTCCTCCTCGAGCCGGGAGAGCCCCGAATCGAGCTTTTCCTGGTCGGCCTTTGTCCTGGGCTCGATGGCGATCGATATCACCGGCTCAGGGAATTCCATCCTCTCGAGGAGTATAGGATGCTCTATACTGGAAAGCGTGTCGCCCGTACGCACCGTTTTCATGCCCACGATCGCGACGATATCTCCGGCATGGGCCTCTTTCACGTCCTCCCTCTCGTTGGCATGCATTCTCAAAAGCCGCCCTATCCGCTCCTTTTTCTGTGTGGTCACGTTGAGCGCGGTCTCCCCCGCGGCGATCTGCCCGGAGTACACGCGCATATACGTCAGCTTGCCGACGTACATATCGGAGCGAATTTTAAACACAAGGCCGCAGAAAGGTTCTTTGTCGTCCGCCTCGCGCGTCAGGACCACGTCATAATCGTCCACATCGTGTCCCCGCACAGCCGGAACGTCCCTCGGAGAGGGAAGATAATCGACGATGGCGTCCAGCACCGGCTGAACCCCCTTGTTCCTGAGCGCACTGCCGCAGAACACAGGGAAGAGTTTCGCTGAAAGCGTCGCTTCGCGTACGGCGCTTCGAATTTCGTCCTCCGAAGGCTCCTCGCCCAGCACGAATTTTTCCATGATCATTTCACTGCTGTCGGCGAGAAGCTCTATCATGTGCTCGCGGGCTTTTTTCGCCTCGTCAAGCTGATCCTCGGGAATGTCCGCCACTTCGAACGTTTCCCCGCTAATATCAACCCAGAGCAGGCACTTCATAGTGACGAGGTCGATCACCCCGCGGAAGGAATCCTCAACGCCTACAGGTATCTGCATGGGCAGCGGTACGGCAAAGAGCTTTTCACGGATCATGCCGAGGCAGCGACGAAAATCCGCGCCCACCCTGTCGAGTTTGTTGATAAAGCATATCCTGGGTATGTGATACCGGTCCGCCTGGCGCCATACAGTTTCCGACTGCGGCTCCACGCCGGCAACGCCCTCAAAGACGGCGATCGCGGAATCGAGGACGCGCAAACTTCTTTCAACCTCCACGGTGAAATCCACATGGCCGGGGGTGTCGATGATGTTGATCCTGGTGTTTTTCCATGAACACGTCGTGGCGGCCGCAGTGATCGTAATTCCGCGCTCCTTTTCCTGGACCATCCAGTCCATCTCCGCCGTGCCCTCATGAACCTCGCCCATCTTGTGGGTTTTTCCCGTGTAATACAGGATGCGCTCGGTAAGCG
>CAZPZJ010000028.1:16684-24769 GCA_964591055.1 uncultured Leptospiraceae bacterium | reverse complement strand
CATCTATCCCGAAAAAATCCGGAGGATGTTCGAGACGATCTCCCTGGAAATGGACAAAGACGGCGTCAGGCGGGTGATGTACATCGAGGCGTTCGTACGCGCCGCGGCCGGGGCTTTTTTCATAATTGCGGCGTTCGCTTCGCGCTGAGCGGGGCGATGACACGGTGAAGCGACACATGAAGACGGCGACCTACCACATTGAGACGTTCGGCTGCCAGATGAACCGGAGCGATTCCTCCCTGATGGACCTTTCCATGCGCGAGCACGGTTTTGCGCCTGCATCTCGCGAGGAGGATGCCGACATCGTACTGTTCAACACCTGCTCCGTCCGGCAGCACGCCGAGGACCGCGCCATCGGCCGCATGCGCTCCGCGCGGCGCCGGGGCAACCGGACCAGGATTATCGTGCTCGCCGGGTGCATGGCTCAGCGCATAGGGCCGGAGCTCGTCGCGAAGGGAGACGCGGACCTTGCGGTGGGCCCGTACCGGTCGCCCGTGATCGGCGCGCTGGTGAAGGCGCTTTTCGAACGGCGCGGCGGCCGCGAACACCTTTCTCAGGACAGGGAGGATTTTGCGGGAAGAATCGACCCTCGCCTCGCCGGGAATGGCCCGGAAAGGCGCTGGCACGAATGGGTGACCATCACGCACGGCTGCGGCAACTTCTGCACGTACTGCATCGTGCCGCACGTGCGCGGGCCGCTGATCTCGTTCCCCTCGCGCGACATCATACGCCAGTGCGAAGCGCTCGCGGGATCGGGCGTCACCGAGCTCACGCTGCTGGGCCAGAACGTCAACCAGTACGGGCAGGACTGCGGCGAGATGCCGTTTTACCGACTCCTCGAGCGGGTCGCGCGCGTTGAGGGAATCCAGCGCGTCGGCTTTCTCACCTCGCACCCGAGGGACTTCAGCGCCGACATCATCGCCGTTGTCCGCGACCACCCCGCCATCTCCCGCGCGCTCCACCTTCCCGCCCAGAGCGGCGCCGACAGGATTCTCGGCCTCATGAACCGAGGCTACACCAGGGCGCGCTACCTCGCGCTGATCGAGCTGATAGACCGCGAGCTCCCGGATCACGCCGTCACCACCGACCTGATCGCGGGCTTTCCGGGGGAGACCGAAGAGGAGTTCAACGCCACCCTGGACCTGGTGCGGATTGCCCGCTTCGACGAGGCCTACACCTACGCCTACTCACCCCGCGAAGGCACCACGGCCTTCTCCATGCGGGAATCCATCCCGCGCGAGGAGAAGCTTGAGCGCCTCGCGACGCTCATCGAGGTCCAGCGCGCCGTGTCGCGCGAAAAGCTCGCCGCCCGCGTGGGCCGCACCGAGCAGGTGATCGTGGAGGCCGTCAGCAGAAAATCGTCCTCCGAGGTGATGGGCAGAACCTGGCTCAACCACCCGGTGGTGCTCCCCGGCGGCGAGGGCGACATCGGCAGGAAGCTCGCCGTGACCATAACCGAAGTAAAGGGATCAACGCTGTATGCGGGCGCGATCGCGTAAAGCGGCAACGGCCCTCTTCGCGCTCGCGCTGATCGCAGGCGGGCCGGTCGTGCGCGCACAGGGCCGGCAGGACATCATTGAAAGGCTGCAGAGCCTTGCCGAACGCGGAAAGATCGCGGAGCTCAGGAAGGAAGCGGACGCATTCATCAGGAAACGCCCCTCGGACCCGAAGACGCCGCTCGTGATGATGGCGCGCGCCGAACACGAAAGCGATCCCGCGCGCGCCGAAAGCCTCTACCGCCGCGTGTCCGGATCGCGCGCGCCCGCGCGGCTGCGGGAGGAAGCGCTCTCCAGGCTGTGCGCTTCGCTCTACCTCCGCTCGAGGTGGTCGGAGCTGGCGCGGGAGGCCGAACGGGGCGCCTCGCTTGCCGGCGGAGGGGAGCGCTACGGCCTCTTCACGCTGTTACGGGTCAAGGCGTTCATCTACCTGGATGATTTCGGCCGGGCGCGGAGCCTGTGCAACGAGCTCACGGCGTCATGCCACGATTACGAGGCGCTTTCGCAGGGGCTTCTGCTGCTCTGCTACATAGAGCGCGAAACGACTGGGTACTCGCGCGCCTACCTGGCCGGGCTCCGCGACCTGGTCCGGGGATTCCCCCGCTCGGGCTCCGCACCGTCGGCGTTCTACCTGCTGGGCAGGTACTATGAGCACAACAGGGACTTCAACCGGGCCCACTCGGCGTACCTTGCGGTGACGGAGTCGCACCCGCGCGCACCGGAGTCATCGTACGCCCGCAGGAGGATGGAGCGCCTCGCCGCGCACAACCCGTCGAAGGTGGAATTTTTGCCGTCGGACGATGCGATCCGCTCGGCCGAGAGGATTGACCTTCGGCCGGAGACGCCACTCCCCTCCGCCGCGGGCAAACGCGGCGTCTCGTTCTCAGTGGCGCTGGGGCCGCTTGCGACGCGCGAGGAAGCCCGGCAGATCGCGGGCCTCATCAAGGGCGATTTCGAGCCGCTCCGGGTGGTCCGCGTTCGCAGCGGATTCATGCTGTACGCCGGGGCGGCCGGCGCCTCCCGCGACGCGCTCGGCATCAAGATACGGCTCGCGGAGGAGTTCGGGCTCAACGGCCGCGTCGTGCGCATGGTCAACGACAGCGAGCGCACCTACATTTACGGAGACTGAGCGATGAACACGCAGCTCACGCCGATGATGAAGCAGTACCTCGACATCAAGAAAAAGCACCCGGACGAGATTCTCTTTTTCCGCCTGGGGGACTTTTACGAGATGTTCCTGGAGGACGCCGTTGCGGCCTCGAAAATCCTCGACATCGCGCTCACCTCGCGGCAGAACGACGTTCCCATGTGCGGCGTCCCCTACCACGCCGCCGAAAGCTACATCGCGCGCCTCCTCAAGGCCGGCAGGCGCATCGCCATCTGCGAGCAGATGGAGGCCGTCCCTTCGAGCGGCACCGTGGTGCGCCGGGAGGTGGTGCGCGTCATCACTCCCGGCACGGTGGTGGAGGCCAACCTGCTCGGCGGCGACGACCATAACTTTCTCGGCTCAATCGTGATCGCCGACGAATCGATCGGCATGGCCTTCATTGACGTCTCCACCGGGGATTTTTTCCTCGTCTCGATTCCCCGCTCGCTCGACGCGTTCAGGGGCCAGATCGCGCGCTTCAGCCCGAAGGAGATCGTGCTGCGGGAAAGCGCCGACCCCGAAGACGACGCGTTCGCCGACCACCTGCGCCGGCTCGACATCGCCACCTGCCGCATCAACGACTGGTACTACGACGCCGGCTATCTCGAGGGCGTGATCAGGGAAGTGCTCGGCCTGGCGAACATCAAGGGCCTGGGGATCGACACTCCCGCCGAAATCATGGCGGCCGGATCGATCCTCCATTACCTCAAGGACGCGCACCGCAGGGCGCTTGCGCACCTGAAGCTTCCGCAACGCCTCACCGCAGCCGATCGCATGGTGCTGGACGACGCCACCATCGCAAGCCTTGAGCTGGTGCGCAACCAGAACGACGGCTCACGGCAGCGCACGCTGCTTTCAGTGCTCGACCACACCCGCACCGCGATGGGAAGACGCGCGCTTGAGCGCCGCGTGCTTGAGCCCCTGGTCAACCGCGTGGATATAGAAAAAAGGCTCGACGTGGCCCGGTTCTTTTTCGAGTTCCACGACCTCGCCACCCGTCTCAGGGACGCGCTCGGCGGCATCGCCGATCTCGAGCGGCTGGTGTCGCGTTTCACCGTGGGAAAGGTGTTTCCGCGCGATTTCCTCGCGCTTAAAAACTCGCTTCTCGCCGCGGCGGACGTAAAGGCGCTTCTTGCCGGCCAGCCCCACGAGCTGGTAAGCGCCCTCGCCTCGCTCATCCCCGACACCCCGGAAATAACCGACCGCATCGCGGCGACGGTGAGCGACGATCCCTCCCTCACGCCCGAACAGGGCCGCGTCGTCAGGGAGGGATTCAGCGACGAGCTCGACCGCCTCTACGCGCTCAAGCGCGACTCCCGCGCCTGGCTGCTCAACTACGAAGACGGTGAAAAGAAGAAACTGGGAATACCCACGCTCAGGGTCCGGTACAACCGCGTGGTGGGCCACTACATCGAGGTGAGCAAGGGGCAGACGTCGAAGGTGCCCGAAACCTACTACCGCAAACAGACGCTGGTCGGCTCGGAGCGCTACACCACCGACGAGCTCCAGAAGTACGAGGAGGACATCCTCTCCGCCACCGAAAGGACCGTCGCGCTGGAAAACGCCGAGATGGAAAACCTCAAGGCGTTCATTCTCGAGCGGCGGACCGTCATTCAGCAGACCGCCGGCGCCGTCGCCGAAGCGGACTTCCACTGCTCGCTCGCGCAGGCGGCGATGGAAAACCGCTTCGTGCGCCCGTCGTTCAATGACGAGGGGCGCACGCGCATCGTCGCGGGAAGGCACCCCACCGTCGAGAAGTATTACACCGCGGAGGTGTTCATTCCCAACGACGTCGAGCTGGACGCCGGCGAAAACGTCATCATGATCCTGACCGGGCCCAACATGTCGGGCAAGTCCACCTACATCCGCATGACGGCGCTTATCCAGATGATGGCGCAGGTGGGCAGCTTCGTGCCCGCTGACGAAGCGGACCTTTCCATCTGCGACAGGATATTCACGCGCATCGGCGCGTCGGACAACATCGCACGAGGGGAGTCCACCTTCCTGGTGGAGATGAACGAGGCCGCGGTGATCCTCAACAACGCCACCGAGCGCAGCCTCATCATCATGGACGAAATCGGCCGCGGCACCAGCACCTACGACGGGCTCTCCATCGCGTGGGCGGTGGTGGAGTACATCCTGCGCTACATCCGCGCCCGCACGCTCTTCGCCACGCACTACCACGAGCTGACCAGCCTGGGAGAGCGCAGGGGCGTCGTGAACTGCAACGTGCTGGTGCGCGAACACCTGCACGGGGTGGAGTTCCTGCATAGGGTCGCCCCCGGAGCCGCGGACAAGTCGTACGGCATTCACGTCGCGCGCCTGGCCGGGATACCCAGGGAGATCACCTCGCGCGCGGCGAAGATACTGGAGCGCCTGGAAAGCCGCCCGGCCGCCGCCAGGCTCCGGGAGCGGGAGGACGGCGGCACGGCCGGGCAGCTTGAGATATTCAACGCCGCCAATCACCGCGTCATCCAGGCCATCCGCAACATCGACATGGACGCGATCACCCCGATCGAGGCGCTCAACGAGCTCAGCCGGCTCAAGAAGGCGATAGAATGAAACAGCAGGCCGCGGGGAAGCATCCATGACGTTCAGCCACCACGAACTGGTCGTTCTCTTCCTGAGCATCGCACTGATGCTCGCCGCGGCGCGCGTGCTTGGCGAGCTTTTCAGGCGCTTCAGCCTGCCGTCGGTGATCGGGGAGATTGCGGCCGGCATCATGCTGGGGCCTACGGTGCTGGGCAACATCGCGCCGGAGGTCTACCGGTGGTTTTTCACGGCCAGCCCCTCCGTGAGCACCGGCATCCACGCGATCACCCAGCTTGCGCTGGTGTTTCTGCTGCTTGTGGCCGGAATCGAGGTGGACCTTTCATCGGCCTTCAGGCAGGGCAGGACCGTCGTCAAACTGAGCGTCGGCAACATCATCATTCCCCTCGCCACCGGGGCAATGCTGGCATGGGCGTTTCCCTCGCTGTTCGGCGGCAATAGCGGCTTCACGCTGGTGCTCTTCATCGGCATCGCCCTTTCCATCACCGCCCTTCCCGTAGTGGCGAAGATACTCATGGACCTGGGGCTCTTTCAGTCCGATTTCGGGATGCTGGTCCTCGCCTCCGCCGTGGTCAACGATCTCGCCGGATGGATCATGTTTTCAACGCTCCTGCAGATCCTCCACACGGGCCAGGCGAGCGCCGCCGTGCTGCTGAAAACCGTCGCGCTCACCATAATGATGACGGCGCTGATACTTACCGTACTGAGGTTCGTGATCAACCGCACCCTTCCATGGATACAGGCCAACACGCAGTGGCCCGGCGGCGTGATCAGCTTCATCATCGTCATCGGCCTCGCCTTCGCGGCGCTGACCGAGGCCGCGGGCATTCACGCAATCTTCGGCGCGTTTCTCGCCGGCATCGCGATCGGCGATTCCCCGCACCTGCGCCGCCACACGCACGAGGTGATCGAGGAGTTCGCCACCAACATCTTCACACCGCTTTTTTTCGTCTCGATCGGTCTGATGGTGGATTTCCTCGCCGATTTCAACGCGCTCCTCACCGCGCTTTTACTGTCGCTGGCGGTGCTCACCAAGCTCGCCGGCTCGATGATCGGCGGCTCGCTCGCTGGCATGCGGCGGCGCGAGTCGATTTCCGCGGGTTTCGCCATGAGCGCGACGGGGACCATGCAGATAGTGCTCGGCCTGATCGCGAAAGAGTACGGGCTCATTAACAGCGAAACCTTCGCGGCCTTCGTCATTGTCGCGATCGCGACTTCGATTCTCAGCGGCCCCATGATCAAGTACTTCCTCAGGCCGTCAAAACCATTCACGCTGCTCTCCGTCCTTGAATCCAGGCTGTTTGAGCCCGACCTCTCCGCCGGGACGCCCGGGGAAGCAATCCGCGAGCTTTCGCGAAGGGCGGCGAAAAAGCTGTCGATTGACGCGGCGCTCATCACGGACCCGGTCCTTGAGCGGGAAAGCCTCATGAGCACCGGCATCGGCTCCGGCATCGCGGTCCCTCACGCGCGCATTGAGGAAATTACGGCCCCCTGCCTGGTGGTGGGAAAATCGCGCGATGGAATCGACTTCAACGCGCCCGACGGCGCTCCCGCGCGCCTTGTCTTCATGATACTCACTCCCGCGCGGGAGCAGGAATCCCAGATACAGATACTCGCCGAGATTTCCCGCCTGTTCAAATCACGGCCCCTCCGCGAGGAGTGCGCCGGATCCCGCTCCTTCAATGAATTCATCTCCGCGCTGAAACTGGCCTACCACCGGCTCGAAAACGACCGGGCGGATGCGTAAGCGGCGCTCCCGGGGCGGTTTCGCCCGCCGGCGGTAAAAGGTTTGCAAAATTCAGGGCGGTTCTGTACTGTGATGCCCCAGAGAGGAGCAACAGGAATGGAAATTGCCGACATCATCAGGAAGGACGCCGACCGTCTCTTCATAATCGACCGCGAGTGCTACATCATCTACACCGGCACGTCGCTCGAGGACGAGCGTCCTTTCATCCGCATAGGCAACACCCTTGACCTGCCGACGGAGATTGTCCCCCTCATCGAGAACATCGTCATCACCGACCTCGTCGTCGGAAACCCTGCGTTCGAGCAGTTCAACATAGATATCAAGTCGCTTTCCGAAAACCGCTACATCGGCAGCCGCGGCATCGTCAACAAGTTCCTCAACTACCAGAAGACGTTCGGGCTCGACCTGACCAACGCGAGGATCGTGGACGTCGAAAAGGACATCCCCTACCTCTCGCGCGAAAAGGAGCTTTCAGCGCGCGACGCCTTCATCGGCATTTTTTACACCGACGGGAACTTCAGGATCAATTACAACAAGGCGTGCATCCTCGACCTCAAGGAGGAGCTGGGCCGCGCGTTCGGCGACAACAGGATACTGAGCGCGGTATCGGCGGCGGCCAGAAGCTCCACGCTCTACTCGGGCGCAGGCGTCGTGGTCGCGGGGAGCGACCCCTTTTTCTACCAGAACCGCTACTTCACCTGTTACCATTTCCCCAAGCAATGCTCCCTGGAGTTCGCCTCGCTGGGCATCGATCCGGCTCGCATCGGCGAGGTGGTGCACCCCTCATCCAATTTCATCCATCTCACGGGGCTTGTCAGGTGGAAACACGCCGAAAAGGGAAAGGTCACGCTCTTCACGTCGCACCAGGAGCAGTCGGCGCACCTGGAACGGCTTTTTTCCGGGGCGACAATCCACAGGAAGGACTTCAACGGTTTCAGCCACAGGGGAGCCGGGGGGATCGACCTGAAGAACTATCCCGGGTCGTTCAACATCAGGCTCACCTACGGAAAGACAAAACCCGAGGGCGAGCCCCTGTCGGCAGCCTACATCAAGGGCATCACCGGCATCGAACACGCCATCAAAGACGGAATCGACTGCATGCTCATCCCCTTCAGCCTTTTCGAGGAGGCGAACCTGCTGCTGCG
>CAZPZJ010000028.1:0-16584 GCA_964591055.1 uncultured Leptospiraceae bacterium | reverse complement strand
CTTTTGTGCAACTCGACCAGCGACCGCAAAACGCTCTCGCTGCTGAGAAAAGTCCAGCAGGAAATAGACCCGATGATCGACCGCGGCGCCTCAAAATTGCTTCCGGCCGAAGGCTTTGCCCCCTCAATCGCGCTGTACGGCGGCAACTGCTACGAGATCATCCGGGCATGTGCGCCCCCGACTGCGTATTCGGGGCCGGATGCCGGAGAGATACGGGAAGCCGCCAGGGAGCGCTACGAATCGCTTTCCGACAGGGCGGAGCGCGAGTTCTACCTGCGCGTGCTCAACGACCGCAGGCGCCTCGCCGAACTCCTCGCGCTGTACACGCCCGGCAGGAAAGAGCAGGAGATACGCGAGCTCAGGGAGGCGATCACCGAGAGAAAGAAGCAATATTACTCCGAAGAGGTTTCCGTGGCGCCGACCGACGGCGCGGCCGTGCAGGCGCTCCCGCTCAAGCGCGTTGCGGGGATCGCCATCACGATCGCGTCACTGCTGCTCTCGGGCTTCATCCTCAGGCAGAACATCACCTCGTACTACGATGAGCGCGAGCAGGCGCGGCAGGCCAGGGAATCCCGCGAAAGGGCGGAAATCATCCGGAAGTACAGCATCACCGTCACGGCGACGGACGTGTTCCGGTATGTAAACGAAGTCGCGGCGCAGAACGGGTATCAACCGATCACCATAAAAGGCTTCAAGGAAAAGAATCCCAACTGGATTTACCCGGGCAATGTCTTCGTCCTCAACGGCGATGTCCGCATCACCGTGCAAAACGGCGACACCCTGTGGGCGATCGCGGAGGAGAAGCTGATCGACAGGAACGTCCGGTTCTACCGGGCGGTCGAGAAGATCAGGGAGAAGCTGTCCGCGGGCGGGAGAGTCAGCCGGGAGCTCGCCGAAGCCGAGGCCCTCGCCTTCAACGAAAGGCACCGCGCGCTGCTCGACGAGCTTCGCGGAGGGAAGGACGCCTCCGGGACGGCGAAACAACCGTGATCCCGCCCCGCCCACAGGAGACAGCATCCCGAATGGACCCGAAGGAAAGAATCAATTACTACGTCGAGCCGGTCGAGATAGAGATATACCTGAAAAAGGCCGGCAAGGTCAGGACCATCATCAAGGACCTGAACATAGAGCTCATAGACGCGAAGGCGCACAACGCCCACAGCGAGAAGATATTCAGCCACTTCACGGAGCTGGACGAGCCCATCGACCTGATGGAAGTGATGAACAACTTCCCGGAATACATGACCATCATCTTCGACTCGTACTACCAGCACATCGCCCTCTTCGAAAAGCTCAGCATGCACTTCAAGGAGGGGCTTACGGGAAGCATCGATTCCTGGCGCCTTTCCATTTACTTCACCGAGCTTCTGATGAAATACGAGCCCACCATCGCATCGTCGGATTACCTCGGGGATTTTCAGACATTCAACCTGAACTACCTTATCCGCAAGCTCAACTCCCTCAACCAGCGCTTTCTCCTGGAGGACTCGACGGTCGAATACCTCATCAAAAGGCGTAACAGGTTTTATGAGGGACAACCTCGCGACCGCGAGTTCGACAAGCTGGTGGAGCTGTGGCATTACAACATCAAGGAAAAGGAATACTGACCGCCGTCAGGCACCTTCCCGGAAAAGTCTTTTTACATGGGCGTAACATGATAAAATTTTTTATCGTTGCGCGCCGGGTATGCTTGAATTAGACATTCGCTATCATAACACGCAGGAGGCATCTTGAATGAACAATCGAGAGTATAACATCGTTTCCAACGGCTCTTACGCGGGAAAGAAGGACGATGCAAAGCCTGTTTCATCATATTACGGAGAGGACACGTTCAACCAGAAAGTGATGCAGCAGAAGCTGCCGAAAAACGTATACGACAATTTCACCGATATCATCAATACCGGCAAAAAGCTCGACCTGGAAACCGCGAACGCGGTCGCCCACGCGATGAAGGAATGGGCCATCGAAAAGGGAGCGACGCACTACAGCCACTGGTTTCAGCCGATGACGAGCCTCACCGCCGAGAAGCACGATTCGTTTATAGAGATCCTCGACAACGGCGAGCCGCTTGAGCGATTTTCGGGCAAGCAGCTGGTGCAGGGCGAGCCCGACGCGTCCAGCTTTCCCAGCGGCGGCATACGCTCCACCTTCGAGGCGCGAGGGTACACCGTGTGGGACCCTTCAAGCCCGGCGTTCATTCTCAGGCGCGGCAAGGGCACCACGCTGTTCATTCCATCGGTGTTCCTTTCGTACACCGGCGAGGCGCTCGACAACAAGACCCCGCTGCTGCGATCCATTCACGCCATCAATGAAAGCTCTCTCAGGGTGCTGAAGGCGCTCGGCAACCGCAGGGCAAAAAAGGTGTTCTCCACGCTCGGGCCCGAGCAGGAATACTTCCTGATCGACCGGGAAATGTACAACCACAGGCAGGACCTGGTGCTTACCGGAAGGACGCTCATCGGCGCCCCGCCCGCAAAGGGACAGCAGCTGGAAGACCACTACTTCGGCACCATCAGGGAGCGCATCCTCTCATATATGCACGAGGTGGAGGAGGAGCTCTACCGCCTGGGCATCCCGGCGAAAACACGCCACAACGAGGTGGCCCCCAGCCAGTACGAGATCGCGCCGATCTTCGAGGAGGCCAACATCGCTGTGGACCACAACCAGATACTCATGCAGACCATGAAAAAGATCGCCGCGCGAAACGACCTCGTCTGCCTGCTCCACGAAAAGCCCTTCGCGGAGGTGAACGGCTCCGGCAAGCACCTGAACTGGTCGCTCTCGGACGATGCGGGCTCAAACCTGCTCAACCCGGGCAGCACGCCCCATGACAACATCCAGTTCCTGGTGTTTTTGATCGCCACCGTCAGGGCCGTGTACCTGCACGGCGACCTGCTCCGCGCGTCGGTTGCGTCGTCGGCCAACGACCACAGGCTGGGAGCCAATGAGGCCCCGCCGGCGATCATCTCGGTGTTTCTGGGAGAGCAGCTCACCAGGATTCTCAACGACATCGAAAGCGGCGCGATCACCGAGGCCACCAACGCGGCGATCATCGACCTCGGCATATCCCGGCTCCCGGTGCTCAGCAAGGACAACACCGACCGCAACCGCACCTCGCCCTTCGCCTTCACCGGCAACAAGTTCGAGTTCAGGGCGGTGGGCTCGCGCCAGTCCATATCGCTCCCCGCGACCGTGCTGAACGCAATTGTCGCCGAGAGCCTCGACTACCTCGCCTCCAGGATCGAGGAGAAGAAGTCGGGCGACATCAAGCAGAGCGTGCTCGACATTCTGCGCGAGGAGATCAAGATCATCAAGCCGGTGGTGTTCAACGGCGACAACTACTCGAAGGAGTGGGAGCAGGAAGCGGCGAAAAGGGGCCTTCCCAACAAGAAGAACCTGCCCGCCTCGATCACCGACCTCATCTCCAACAAGGCGCTATCACTTTTCGAAAAGTACAGCGTGCTGTCCAACGTGGAGATGAAGTCCCGCTTTCACATAAGGGTGGAGCGCTACTGCAAGAAGCTCCACATCGAGGCCGCCACGCTGTCAAACCTCGTCAACAACCATGTGCTGCCGTACTCGTTCGAGTACCAGGGCGAGCTCGCCACCTCGATCGCGAACACGGCTGACGTGCTCGGCGAAAAGGCGATTGAGCCGCAGAAGAAGCTCCTGGGAGACCTTACTGACCTCATCAACGGGCTGCTGGCCGCCGAGGAAAACCTCAAGGACGCGCTCGAAAAAGCGCACAGGGCGGGCGACGAGCTCAGAGAGGCGGAATACCTCTGCAACGAGGTCAAGCCCCTGATGGGCGGCATACGCGTCTTCTGCGACCGCCTTGAGACGCTCGTCCCGGACGAGATATGGACGCTGCCCAAGTTCTGGGAGATGCTGTTCTTGAGCTGAATGAAAACAATCCGCGTGCAAAAGCCGCCCTTTCGGGCGGCTTTTCTTTTCCACGGGTGCGGGGAAACCGGAAAAAACGTTGACACACTGTCATTCTTTGATTATCATACATCCATTCCGTTGGTACGTGCGCGCCTGCGGCACATGAGAAAAATAAAAATAGACCTTGACTACATCACACCAGGGGTCAGTTTCATCTACCCTCTTTTCACACATCGCGGAGAGAAGATTCTCGACGAGAGAGTGGCGCTTTCCAGCGAAATGATCGCTAAGATCCGGGAAAAGCACGGAAACATCGTCTACTACTCCGACGCCACCAGGAAGGCGGCCATTCCCGGCTACCGGATGAACATCGCCCTCAACACCAGCCGGGAAACCCTTGACGAAATCGGGAAGACCGAGCGCATCTCCCGCACGACGTTCAGGAACGTGGAAAAGGTGGTGGAAGACCTGCTTACCGACCTGTCGGCGCCGTTCCTTGATGTGATCGACCTCTTAAAGGACCTGAAATCGCGCGACGAATACCTGTACAACCACTCCGTGAACGTGGGCATTCTCGCCGCGGCCTACGGGAAGCTGTCCGGAAAGTTTTCCGAGGATGAGCTCAAAAACCTGACCACGGCGGCGTACCTGCACGACATCGGGCAGCGGAGGATCGACAGCAATATTCTCAACAGGGAGGGGCGGCTGGGGGAGCACGAGATGAGGAACATGCAGCGGCATCCGCAGCTCGGCTACGAAATGCTCAAAAGCCTGGAAAAGACAAATCCCGTGGTGCTGCAGGGGGTGCTGTTCCACCATGAGCGCTGCGACTGCGAAGGCTACTACGAGCTGCCGTACGAAAACCTGCCGCCATACCCTAAAATAATCTCGATCTGCGACACCTTCGACGCCATGACGTCCCCGCGCCCCTACCGGAAAAATCCCTTCACCACGGGCGGGGCGCTCAAGGCGATCCTCAACTCAAGCAATGTTCATTTCGACTACGACCTCGTGGAAAGCTTCATCAGCACCCTGGGGCCGCACCTGAACGGCTACGAGCAATTTCTGCGGGTGGACGAGATCTGCGAACTCGACACGCAGGAGCTCGCCATCATACGAAAGCCGGGCCAGGGAAACCTCCTCAAGCCCACGATCACGGTGTTCTGCCGCTTCATCAGGGAAAACAACAAACTTTCGGTGCGCTTCTACAAGAGCTTTCCCACCGTGAACCTCGAAAGCGACCGCACGCGAAAAATTTTGAAGGTGCTCAACAATCCCGCGCAGCTTCAGTACATCCGCGGAAAAATGAACGAGATGAAGATAAGCTGACGCGGCCCTAATCCCCGGGCCGGCTGCTCATTATCGCGGCGTGATAGGAGCTGCGCACGAGCGGGCCGGACTGGACCGATGCAAATCCCATCGACCTCGCCTCCTCGCCGATTTCAAGAAACTCCTCAGGCGTGTAAAAACGCGCCACCTCCGGGCATGAGCGGCGCGGCTGAAGGTACTGCCCTACCGTAAGCATCGAACAGCCGGCGTCGAGCAGGTCCTGCAGCGTGGAGCGGATGTTCTCCCTCGACTCCCCGAAGCCGATCATCAGCCCGGATTTCGCGGGAAAGCCCGAGCGCGCGGCCCTCGCCAGCAGGTCAAGGGACAGCCGGTAGTCTCCCAGCGGGCGGAGTCTGCGGTACAGCGGGCGCGCCACCTCGATGTTGTGGTTGACGACGTCGGGGCCGGCGAAGAGCACCGCGTCCAGGCGCTCCTCCATGCCCCCCCTGAAATCGGGAAGGAGCGTTTCGATGCGTGCGCCGTGAACGCGCTCCCTGACCAGGCGCACCACCGCCGCGAAATGCGAAGCTCCCGCGTCCGGGAGGTCGTCGCGCGTCACCGAGGTGACAACCACGTACGAGAGCGCCATTGCGCGCGCGGCCCCGGCGATCCTTGCGGGCTCATCAGGGTCGGGCATGGCGGGCGCTCCCCTGCCGACGGCGCAGTAGCGGCAGTTGCGCGTGCACACCTTCCCCAGCAGAAGAAAGGTCGCGGTGCCTGCGCTCAGGCACTCGCCGATGTTGGGGCAGCGCGCCTCCACGCAGATCGTGTTGAGATTCTGTCCGTCCAGTATCCGCTTCACGCCGGTGTAGGCGTCACCCGCGGGGATGGACGCCCGTATCCAGTCCGGGAGTCTCCGTCTCACCTCATCCACGAGAGCACCGGCTTGCGGGCGGCCGCCACCGCGTCGACACGGCGCACCGGCGTGGCGTGCGGCGCCGACTTCACCATGTCGGGGTCGCGCCCGGCCTCGTCAAGCACGGCGTGCATGGCCTCCACAAACCGGTCAAGGCTTTCCCTGCTCTCGGTTTCCGTGGGCTCGATCATGATGGCCCCGGGAATGAGCAGCGGGAAGTACACCGTGGGCGCGTGGAAACCGTAATCGAGGAGGCGCTTGGCGAGGTCATTGGTGGTGACGTGGTGTGGAAAATCCCTGTCCGACAGCACAAACTCGTGCATGCAGCGCCTGTCTATCGGCAGGTGGAAACGCTCCTTCAGGCGGGCGAGCAGGTAGTTCGCGTTGAGCACCGCCGACTCCCCGCTCGCGCGAAGCCCTTCGGCGCCGAGCATCCTGATGTAGGTGTACGCCTTGATGAACACCTGGAAGTTTCCGTAAAAAGAATGTACGCGCCCGATCGACAGGGGCCGGTTTGAGTCCAGGAAGTACGCGCCGTCCGCCTCCACAACGCGAGGGACGGGGAGATACGGCTCCAGCGCGGCGACCGCGCCCAGCGGCCCCGATCCCGGCCCGCCGCCCCCGTGGGGGGTCGAGAAGGTCTTGTGCAGGTTGATGTGCATCAGGTCAAAGCCCATGTCGGCGATCCGGGCCTTGCCCAGAAGGGCGTTGAGGTTGGCCCCGTCGCAGTAGAAGAGCGCACCCTTCGCGTGCAGCATGTCCGCGATGCGGTGGACGTTGCGGTCGAAGAGGCCCAGCGTGTTGGGGCTTGTCAGCATCATCGCCGCGACGTCCCCGTCCAGCATGCCTGCGAGCGCGTCGATGTCGACGTCGCCCTGCGCGGTCGAGGGGACCTCCCTGACGGTGAACCCGCAGAGCGCCACCGACGCCGGGTTGGTGCCGTGCGCCGAGTCGGGGATCAACACGACGCTTCTGCGCTCTCCCTTCTCCTCGAAATGCCGCTTCATCACCATCACGCCCGCAAGCTCGCCGTGTGCGCCCGCCGCCGGCATCAGGGAAAACTCCGCCATGCCGGTGATTTCGGCAAGATACTTCGCCAGCGCGTGCATGACCTCAAGCGAGCCCTGCGAGAGCGCCGCGTCGTGCATGGGGTGCGACGACACGAAGCCGTCGATGGAGGCGGCTTTCTCGTTGACCCTGGGATTGTACTTCATGGTGCAGCTTCCCAGCGGATACATCCCGTTGTCCACGCCGAAGTTGGCCCTGGACAGCCCGGTGTAGTGCCTGACCACGTCCACCTCGGACACCTCGATCAGGTCGAGCTCGCCGCGGAGCATTTCATCAGGCATCGGATCATGGTCGGGGATATCGCATACGGGATGCGAAGAGGCCTTCCTTCCCGGTTTTCCCAGTTCAAATATCGTCTTCATCGCTCCTCCTATCCCGCGTGCCCTATGAGGGCGATCAGGCGGTCGATGTCGCCCGGCGTCACAAGCTCCGTGGCGCACACCAGCGCGCAGTCCTCCATCCCCGGATAATACGCCGCCAGGGGAACTCCCAGCAAAAATCCTTCGTGCGCGAGTGCGGAGCGCAGCCGGTCAAGGTCGCGGGCGCGTATGGTGAACTCGTTGAAATACGGCCGCGAGAACGCCGGCCGGATGCCTGTTTCCGCGAGGCCGTGGCGAAGATACCCGGCGATCCGGTGGTTGAGCGCGGCGAGCTCCCTCAGGGAATTGCCGTTGAGCGCCAGGTAGATTGCCGCGCGCAGGGCGCACAGCCCCTCGTTGGTGCAGATGTTGGAGGTCGCGCGCTCCCTGCGTATGTGCTGCTCCCTGGTCTGCAGCGTGAGCGCATACGCCTCCTTTCCGTCGGCGTCCACGGTGCGGCCCACAAGCCGCCCCGGCATGCGCCGCAGAAACTCCTGCCTGGCCGCCAGAATCCCGAGCATCGGCCCGCCGAACGCGACGGGATTGCCGAACGACTGCCCCTCGCCGCACACGATATCGGCGCCGAGCTCGCCGGGGGGCTTCAGCATCGCCAGCGACAGCGGTTCGGTCACCACGTCGATCAGGAAGCTTTTATTGCCGTGCGCCATTTCGGCGAACCGGCCGACATCCTCCACGCACCCGAAGAAGTTGGGGCTCTGCACCACCAGCGCGCTCACCTCCCCGTCAAGCGCGGCGGCGGCACTGTCAACTCCAGTCACGCCGTCCTCGATGTCTATTTCCCTGACGCCTATCCCCGCCGCGCGGCAGTAGGTGCGCAGCACCTCCCTGTAATGGGGGTGCGCCGCCCGGCTGACCGCCACCGTGCTCCGGCTGTTGCTCCTCGCTGCGAGAAACACCGCCTCGGCGAGCGAGGTTGCGCCGTCGTACATGCTGGCGTTGGCGACATCCATGCCGGTGAGGCGGCATATCATCGTCTGGAACTCAAAGATGGCGACGAGGGTGCCCTGGCTCACCTCGGGCTGGTAGGGCGTGTAGGCGGTGAAAAACTCCGACCGCGACGCCAGGTGGTCCACCACCGCGGGGATGTGGTGGCGGTAGGCCCCCGCGCCCGCCAGGGACACGGGCGAGGCGTTTTTGCCGGCGATTTCCACCGCCGGGCGCAGCGCCTCAGCCTCCCCGATCGGGACCGGCAGGTCCAGCGCCCTGTTGAGGCCGACCGAAGAGGGGATGTCCGAAAAAAGGTCATCGACGCAGCGCACGCCGATGACCTCCAGCATTTCACTGATATCGCGGCCGGTATGGCTGATGTAATCCATTGTCAGCCCCCGCTCTCCACGTACCCCTCGTAAGCCGGGGCGTCCATGAGCTCGTCGTACTCGCCGTCGCTTCTGATCTCGATGGTGAATATCCATCCCTCCCCGTAGGGATCGTTGTTGATCAGCTCCGGGGACTCCTCCAGGCGGGTGTTGACCTCGGCGATCACGCCGCTCACCGGCGCGTACACGTCCGACACCGCCTTGACCGACTCCACCACTCCCACCTGCTGTCCCATCTCGACAGTTGTCCCCTTTTCGGGCAGCTCGACGAACACGATGTCCGTGAGCATCTCCTGTGCGTGGTCGGTGATCCCGCAGGTCCCCTTCATCACTTCCTCATCGGCCCTGATCCATTCGTGCGTCTTAGTGTACTTCACGTCTTCGGCGATAATGCTCATGGATTCCTCCTGCTTTATGAAATGCGTGTACGCCTTATACCATTTTCTTCTGTATGAGCAGCTCCGCGATCTGGACCGCGTTGAGCGCGGCGCCCTTGCGGATGTTGTCCGAAACGATCCACATGTTGATGCCGCGCTCGATTGACTCGTCCTCGCGTATCCGGCCCACGAACACCTCGTCCCGGCCCGTCGCGTTGATGGCGAGCGGGTATTCGTTTCTGGAAGGATCGTCCACGACCACGACGCCGGGAGCCTTCGCCAGCAGCGCGCGCACCTCGTCCGGGCCGATCTTTCTCCCGGTCTCGATATTGACCGATTCCGAATGCGCGTTGAGCACCGGCACGCGCACCGTGGTTGCGGTGACGCCGATGGAATCGTCTCCCATTATCTTCCTGGTCTCGTTGACCATCTTCATCTCTTCCTTGGTGTAGCCGTTTTCGGTGAACACGTCGATGTGCGGCAGCGCGTTGAAGGCTATCTGGTGCGCGTACACCTTCTTCTGCGAAACCGGTTTTTTATCGAGAACATCCCTTGACTGGATTACACACTCCTCAATCGCCTTGAGCCCCGTGCCCGACACCGCCTGGTAGGTGCTCACCACGATCCTTTTGATCTTCGCCGCGTCATGAATCGGCTTGAGCGCCACCACCATCTGGATCGTCGAACAGTTGGGATTGGCGATGATGCCCTTGTGCCATTCGACGTCGGAAGGGTTCACCTCCGGCACCACCAGCGGCACCGCGGGATCCATGCGCCAGGCCGAGCTGTTGTCCACCACCACGCACCCCGACGCGGCCGCCTTTTGCGCCACTTCACGGCTGATCGAGGCACCTGCCGAAAAGAGCGCGATGTCGAAGCCCCTGAACGAGTCGTCGGCCACCGCCTCCACTTTGACCTTCCGCCCGCCGAAGTCAATTTCCTGCCCCACGGTGGTCTTGCCCAGGAAGCGGATGTTGTCGATCGGAAAGTTCCGCTCAAGCAGGATTTTTCGAAACTCACTGCCCACGGCGCCGGTCGCGCCGAGAACCACCACGTTGTACTTCTTCATTGAATGCCCCCATTTCTGTGTGTGTAATCACTCCGGTGCGGGAAAACGTGGGAGCGGAAGGCCGGTTTGTCAAGGATTATTCGAAGGTTTCATGGAATCACGGCATGCGGCGGGAACTGCGTCTCGTTTTCAGTCATGGCATACGCCTCCGTCGCTCATGCAGCACGAGCGCACTTCCCTCACCAGCTCCTCGGTGCTCCAGGGCTTCCTGATGACGGCGCACGCGCCCCCCTCCCGCAATGCGCGATCGATCGCGGAATCATCCGCCTGCCCCGTGATCAGGATCGACTTGATGCCGGGATAGCGCTCCCTGACCTGTATGAGGAACTCATCTCCCTTGATTCCCGGCATCAGCCAGTCGGAGATGACAAGGATCACGCTCACGTTTTCACCGTGCAGGTCCTCAATCACCTGAAACGCTTCCTGCGCACTTGTTGCGCATTCATACTGAAAGGCGCCGCCCAGCCGGCTTTTCAACTCCTGCTTGAGCGAAAGGAGAATGATCACTTCATCGTCGACGCACACGATCGCTTTTTTCCTGTCCACAACCGTATCCTGTCCAATTCCGCTTTTTGCCATTCATGGTAGTATTACAGCGCGTGGGGAAATGTAAAGTAAAAAATTCCGTCAGGCCGTTCCGCCGTCACGCTTCAGCCACACCCTGAACACGGTGTTTCCGGGAGCGCTTTCGAACTCGATGCGGCCACCCGCCCGCTCAACGATCGACCTGGCGATATCGAGACCCAGGCCAAGCCCCTCACCGTGCTTTTTGGTAGTGAAAAACGGCTCAAAGATGAGGTGTTTGATGTGCCCGGGCACGCCGGTCCCGGTATCGGCGAATGACACAACGATCCACCCGTTTCTGTCCTCCGTGCTTATGACAAGCGTTCCCCGGTAATCCATCGCCTGAAGCGCGTTGTTTATCAGGTTCATCCACACCTGGTTGAGGCGGTTGCGGTTGGCGACGACCCCGCCGCCCGCCTGAAAGCGCTTTTCCACCTCGACGCCGTATTTCAGCCTGTTGTGAAACAGCGTCAGGAGCGTCTCAATCTCGGCGTGGATGTCGACCCGCGTTTCCGCTTCGTCGTCTTCGGGGTTCAGGTAGCTTTTCAGCGCGCCCACGACATGCGAGGCCTTCTCGGAGCTGACGGCGATGATTTCGCTCAGGCGGCGGAAATGAAACAGCGCCATTGCCCCCGCGATGATGTCGCTGCACCGCTTGTGGCGCAGGATGTTCGCATACTTTTCCAGGGAATCCTCCACGCCGAGCTCCATGAGATCGTCGGCCAGCGCGCTGTCGTCTGTTCCAAACGAGTTACGCAGCTCGGCCTGAAGGCGCTTTTTCCTGTCACGGCTCATTACGCGGTTCAGGTCCGCCGCCCGCTTGAGGCTTTCTTCAACCAGGCCTGCAAACGACTTCCACTCATCCTTTTTGAGCGTAAAGAATATCCGCGACAGGTCGGCCGGCCCTGATTGAAAGAGCTGTATCATCGAGCGGTTGGATGAGGCGATGGCGCCCAGCGGCGTGTTGAGCTCGTGCGCAATCCCGGCGCTGATCTGCCCCAGCGCTGCGAGCTTTTCCGACTGCACCAGCTGCCGCTGCGCCCTCCCCAGCCCGTCCAGCGCTTTTTCAAGCTCCCGGTTCGCAGCGACGAGATCGTCATTGGCCCTGCTCAACTCCTCGGTGCGCTCGGCCACCTTCCTCTCCATGTCGAGATAGAGCGCCCTGATCTCCTGCTCCGCATGTTTTCTTTCGGTGATGTCGATCTCAACTCCATCGGCGACAAACCCGCCACCGGGCTGCGGGCGGGGACTTGAGACAAGCCGGCGCCA
Organism: uncultured Leptospiraceae bacterium; assembly: GCA_964591055.1. Taxonomy (GTDB): domain Bacteria; phylum Spirochaetota; class UBA4802; order UBA4802; family JAGODF01; genus CAZPZJ01. Next base: position 4,471 of record CAZPZJ010000028.1, on the reverse strand, counting down.
TCGTATTTGCCCGTCCGGCATACGGAATTTCGCTTCCACATCAAAGGGTTTTATCTCCTCGATGGCCTTTTTCTCCTCACTCAGAAGCGCTTCCCTGTCGTCTTCGTGGATCTGGCCGTAAAGCAACGTGGCGTCTTCCATCACCTGCTCCGCCGTAAAACCGTGCAGCCGCTCGACGCCGGCGCTGAGATAGGTGAAGCGCCTGGATCCGTCAGGCGTCCCCGCAAGCTGGTAGATCATCCCGCCGGGAAGGTTATCGCCAATCGCCCTCAAGCGCTCCTCACTTTTCCTGAGCGCGTCAATCGCCTGCTTGCGCTCGGTGTAGTCCAGCACCAGCGAGAGCATCACCCTGCTGCCGGCGAGCGAGATGGTCTCCGCCGACCACAGCACCTCGCGCTCCGCCCCCGCTTTTGAGACGAGCGTGGTGGGGACCTCCCTGAAGGAACCCTTCTCACGCAGCAGCGCCCCCATCGCGGGGCGGACTTCGGGATCGCGCCAGATGCCCTGCTCATACGAGGTGTGGCCGATGGTTTCTTCCCTCGTAAACCCGGTCATCTTCAGCCACTGTTCGTTGGCGTCGATGAACACTCCCGTCTCGATGTCCGATATCACCATTGGGGCCGGTGTGGAGTGGAACGCCTTGGAAAAGCGCTCCTCGCTTTCGCGCAGCGCCTCCTCCGAGCGCTTTCTCTCGGTGATGTCGCGCGCCACGTCGATCACAACCTTCTGGTTGTTCAACTCGGCGAGCGTCAGGGACACTTCAACCGGCAGCGTTGATCCATCCTCACTCCGGTGAGTGGTTTCAAACCTCATTGTTTTTACCGTCATGAGCTTGCGCGCAATTTCCTGCACTTTTTCGGGCCTGCCCGGTCCGATATCGGCGATGCTCATACCGATCAGCTCTTCGCGGGAGTATCCCACCTGCCGGCAGGCCGCGTCGTTGACCTCCACGATGATGCCGCTGATGTCGTTGATGAATATGGCATCGTTGATCGCGTTAAAAAGCGTCCTGAACCGCCTCTCGCTGGTCTCGATCTCCCTGTTCACCGCGATGAGCTCTTCGTTCTGGGCCTCGAACTCCTCGTTGGTGGCGACCAGCTCCTCGTTGGTCGCGGCGAGCTCGCCCTCGCGCTCAAGGGACAGCAGGATCGCCTTTTCAAGCTGGCTGATGAGAAACCACAGCAGAATCCCGACGGCCAGCATGGCCGACGATGCGATCAGCACGCGGTTGTAGAAGGCCGACGCGTCGGTCCTTACGGCCGTGATCACCCCGGCATTATGAAGATACGCCATGGCGAGAAACGTCAGCAGGGAAACAGCGATGACCGCAACCTGGGTCCTCTTTCCAAACAGCATGGCGGTCAGCACAATGGCGATGACGTAGAGCAGCATGGCCGGCGCGCCCATCCCGCCGATGTAATTGCCGTACACGGCGCTCGCGAAAAACACGAGCACCGGGACAACCCTTCCGATCCGCCCCTTTCCCTTCCCTGACATGTACCACCCGAACACGAAGAGCACGTCCATGCAGACAAGCACAACCAGGGTGTCGTGAGGAACCGTGGAAACCGACAGGCCAAGCACGGCGAGGACGGTGAAGAAAAGGCTTATGGCCGCCATGGACGCCAGAATCACCCTGGCCATGTACTCCCGGCGGGCCTTTGCGGGGTCCTGTGATGTGACGCGGGTAACGAAGTTCAGCAGGCGAGCTTTCATCGTATCATATTGCTATCACCCGTCTGGCGCCCTGTCAATTCAAATAACGAAGCTCATCATTGCAGTTTTTTCGAGAGGTTGTGATGCCGCGCCGCGAGAAACACGCCGATCAATTCACCGGTCGTCATGCCGTTCCACCGGTAAAACGCTGATCCCCCGGTGATGCGGGGAGGGATTGCATCGAAGAGAGAGGTGTCGCGGTATCCGTCGATTCCCGGAACGGGGTAAAAGGTGGAAATGCCGGCCAGGAAGGGGTATTCGGCAAGCAGGGCTAGGCCCTCCATCATCAATTCGACGGTGTCGCCGGGAAGTCCGGAAATCAGGTACACCACCGCACGAACGTCGAACTCCACGAGCCATGCGGCGACGGCGCGAAAATCCCTGATCGTGTAGCGCCGTCGGTTGCGCGCGAGCGCCTCGTCGGTCGGCGACACCAGCGAGAGGTTGAGCTGCTTGAGTCCCCCCGCCTTCATGAACGCAATTCTGTCACGGTCAAGGTTCCCGAACCCGGTCCCGTTCTCCATGGAAAACGAGCACCTCCCACCCGTCGCCCTGACGAGAAGATCGATGACGCGTGAGAAATAATCGAAGTCAAGGGTGATGTTGTCGTCCTCGAAGTTTACGTGCACATGAGCGGGACTGCCGGCGAGCGTGGCGAAGAGGCGTTCAACGCAGGTGAGGGGCGCTTTTCTGAAGACGGGAAAGACCGATTTCACCGAGCAGAACGGACAGTCGAGGGGGCATCCCCTCGTAAGGCTTGTGGAGAAATAGTCGATTCCCCCCGCCGAGCCGGTGCGCGCGAGCACGGGCTGGAAGTCCTCACCGGCGACGCCTCCCCGCGCCGCTTCTCTTACACCCTGAACAGCGGACACACACGCCCCGCCCCGCCGGGAACGGACACCCGGGGCAGGGCGCGGGCCGCACAACAGCGTGTCAAACACCGCCTCGGCCTCGCCCTCGACCGCAAAATCGACCGGCGAATGTTCCAGGTAATAGCCCGGATACGCCGACGGGCCGGGGCCTCCCGCCGCCACCGTCACGCCGGGCATTCGCCGCTTGAGCACGTCAATCACTTCAATCGCCTCCGCCGCGTAGCAGAAGGCGATACAGCTCACCAGCACCAGGTCCGGCCCGTACGCGCACACCTCATCAGCGAGGTGCTGCGCGGTGACGCCGAAGCGGTAAAAACCGGAAAAGAATCCCGCTGTTCCGAGATAGGGTGACAGGTGCGCAAGCTCAGGCGGGAGCGGGAGCCTCCTCCCCCGGGAGCGCACGGCGTTGAAAATCCTGTGTTCCACCCCTTTGCGCTCGCACAGCGAGGCGAGCGTGCGCGCGCCGAGAAACGAGGAGCGCTGCGGAGTGAAATACAGATCGCAGACGGGCGGGATGACGATTGCGATTCTCATGCCGGCGATCGGCCGCACCTCCCATTTTGCGCATAAATGAGAAGGGCGCCCGAAGGCGCCCCGACAGTGCACACATTCACCTTCTAGTGCCCTTCGCCGACGGGCCCGATGGGCAGAACGACCCTTCCAAACTGCTCGTTGAGCACCTGGGCGATCGCCGTGTAGATTGCGGAAAGCCCGCAGATGATGCCCTCGAACCCGGTGAAGGTCTTGATCGCCTCGTTTTCCGTCGCATCGCCGATGGCGAGCAGGAAGAAGAGCACCGCGAGCGAGCCGAACACGAACTGCAGCGCGCGCGTCGCCTTGAGCGTCCCGATGAACATCAGGCTGGTGAAAATCCCCCACATGACGAGATACGCAATGATGCCGGCCTTGTCCGCCGCTTCGCCCAGGCCCATCTTGGGCATGATGAGAAGCCCCACGAACGAAAGCCAGAAAAGCCCGTAGGACGTGAACGCAGTCGTGCCGAATGTGTTGTTTTTCTTCCACTCCATGATGCCGGCGATGATCTGCGCCAGCCCGCCATAGCAGATGCCCATGGCGAGGATCATGGTGGACAGCTTGTAATACCCGGCGTTGTGAATGTTGAGAAGGACCGTGGTCATGCCGAATCCCATGAGGCCCAGGGGCGCGGGATTGGCGAAGTTGTCCTTCAATGATACGTTGGTTTCACTCACGATAAAACCTCCCGAAAATAGTATGTGTTATATTGTTATTGATGCTGATCACACCGCAACGGGCAATGCCCCCTCGTTCGGGCACGCCCCCCGCGCTATATCGCACGGATACATGCTCACGATTCGAACACGCCGCTTCAGGGCCCGCCCGGCTGAATAAACGGAACAGGGTTGCCAAAAACTCCATCTTCACATCAGCGCCCGGGAATATATTGTCAACCACATTAATTCTGTTCACAAACGATTCTCCCCCGGCGGGATCGAAGAATCGGCGGGCGGTCCCGTATACGGTGTCGTGTATCAATTAAATGAATGATTGACATTTTTGTTATAAATTATTGACACATGATCGCCCTCCGTGATAAAGGCGAAACAGGAGACGGTGCGGCGCCGTTTCACAATACCCTTCACAGGGGGGAAGCAAAATGCAGGTGATGTACTTCGACAACGCGGCGACCACCTGGCCGAAACCCGACGCCGTGATTGAGGCGATGACCGCCTACGCGCGCGAAATCGGCGGCAGCCCTGGAAGGTCGGGACACCGCCTTTCCATCGAGGCGGGGCGAATCATCCATCGCACGAGAAGCATGCTGGCGCGGATATTCGATGCGGACGATCCCTTCAGGATCGTCTTCACCCGCAACGCCACCGAGTCGCTCAACCTGGCCATTG
>CAZPZJ010000027.1:14329-25018 GCA_964591055.1 uncultured Leptospiraceae bacterium | reverse complement strand
AGGTTTGTGAAGTGGCGCACGTTGAAGCTCGCGTTCATCTTCAACGGCTCGAAAATGTGCGAGCGGCAGTATTCGTCAAACGGACGGCGTGTGACCTTCTCAGCGATTGTCGCAAGGATGCCGAACGCCAGGTTGGTGTAGTAGAAATCCCTGCCGGGCGGGCTGCGGCGCCATATCTCCGGGGAGTAAAATTCGCCACCGCGCAGAAGCATGCTCGTAAGCGGGGGAGGATTGGGCCCGTACGACGCGGCCAGGAAATCATCGTAGCGGCCGCCGTCCCGAAGCCCTGAAGTGTGCGTCAGCAGGTGGCGTATTGTGACGGGCCTTCCGGGAAAGCGCGGATTGCGCAGGCGAAATCCCAGGTGGCGGCTCACATCGTCGTCCAGGCGGAGCAGGCCCCGCTCCACGAGCTGCATGATGACGGTTGCGGTGATGGGTTTCGAGATCGAAGCGATGCGGTAGACGGTGTCGGGAGTTGCCGGCGTTTTCCTTTCCACGTCCGCAAAGCCGTAGCTTCCACAGGCGACAATGCGGCCTGAACGCACCGCTGAAAACGAAAGCCCGATCACCCTGTATTCGCGCATGATGCGCTCGATTTCCAGGTCAATGGCCTGGTTTCCGGAAGGGGCCGCGGGGGGCGCAATCACAGGGGTTGAATGCGCACAGGTGACCGCTGCAGCGGCGATTGACAGCATAAGGGCCGGAATGAGTGCGCAGGCCGTGAAAAGCTGTTTTTTTCTGTAACACATTGGCGGTCGGGTGTACTCTCCCGAGTATACGCGTGAAGCGACTGGATCCTCGATTTGCATTATGATGGAGCTGCATGGACGGGGGTGTCAATGAAAAAACCATGAGTCAATATTTATATACGCGGATACCCTTTTTTGTGCATAATTAGCTTGACTTTTACGATATTGAAATCATAATAGCTGGATTTTACTCGCGCTCCGGCGCTCTGGAGAAGAATTTGGATTTAAAAAGACAGCTTGGTTTGCCCACCTCAATCCTCGTCGTCGTCGCAAGCATGATCGGAACGGGAATTTTTATCACTACCGGCGAGCTGCTCGGGATGACGCACAACGCGTTTGTTATACTCTCGCTCTGGGTGGTCGCGCTGGTCGTCGCCATTACCGGTTCGCTGTGTTACGCCGAGCTTGCCACGATGTGGCCCGATGTCGGGGGCGAATACCTGTACCTGAAAAAGACGTTCGGAATGCTGCCGTCGTTTCTCACCGGCTGGATTTCGCTGGTGATCGGCTTCACCGCGTGTGTCGCCGTGACCTCGATCACCGTGGTCGAATATTTGCACCAGTTTTTCCTGAACATCTACGGCCGGTCATCGACGCTGGCCGTGTACCTCGCTGACCCTTTCAACAGGAAAATAATCGCCTCGGCGATAATCGTGTTTTTCGGTGCAGTGCACATCATAGGTGTTCGCACGGGCAGCGCGGTGCAGAACGTCCTGACCGTCCTCAAGGTTGCCATCATCCTGGCGATGATAGGCTTCGGCGCGTATATGGTGGACTGGGGCCAGGCGTCCCGCCTGGTTGCCTCTTATGAAGCGCCTCCGTCGGCAGGCCCGACGGGCGTGCCGGTGATGGGGCTTGCGCTTCTCATCATCATGTTCTCATACGCGGGCTGGAACGGCGCGTCCTACATGGCGGGCGAAATCAAGAATCCAGAGCGCAATCTTCCCAGGGCCCTTCTCATCGGGACCATCGCCACCTCGGTGATGTACCTTCTCCTGAATGTCGTCTTTCTGCTGTCCGCGCCGGGCGAAGCGCTGATGGGCCAGAAGGCGATCGGGGCCGTGGCCACCCGTTACCTTTTCGGGCCGGCGGTATCCAACTTCTTTACCCTCGCCATCGCGCTCATACTGCTCTCGTCGATTTCGGTGGAGATCATGATTGGCCCAAGGGTGTATTACGCCATGGCCAGAGACCGCATGCTCTTCTCTGCACTTGGCTCTGTGAGCGATCGTTTTCAGACGCCGGCATTCGCCATTGTGCTCCAGGTTGCGCTTTCCATCTTTTACGTGATGATCGGCAATTCCACTATTCTCATGGAGTACATGGGTTTTGCGCTCAGCATTTTCCCGGTGCTGACGGTTGTCGGGCTTATGTACCTGCGCCGGAAACATCCTGAAATCCCAAGGCCGTTCAAAGTTCCCCTCTATCCACTGACCCCGCTGGTCTTTATACTGCTGTCGGTGTTCATGCTGGGAGCGGGCTTTCTGGCGTGGACGAGCACGTCGAAGTTCGCCCTTCTTGTGGTGCTTGCGGGGGTTCCGGTATTTTACGCGTGGAGATGGATCGCCTTCCGGCGCTTCGGGCCGGTCGTCGCTTCGGGAACGGCGTGCGTCGAGGAAGCCGAGTAGGCGGCGCCCGCTTTATTTTCGTCTTGACAAATCCCCCGTCTGTGGCGATGTAACTTTACCGGAATGCCGCCTGGCGGAGTTCCCGCGGCGCTGCGCCGTGTATTTTACCTGCTTGAAACATGGACCCCGGTTAACGGCTTGCGTACTCATCACGGTACGGAAAAGTTATGCCACGGGCTTTTAATCGCCGTAATTATGGATTATATTAAGAAAGGTGGAAGGATGTTTAAGGATCGTGTGTATTGCGGAGAGATTTCAGCCGGTCATGTGGGCGGGAAAGTGCTGGTGGCCGGATGGGTGGATACCAAGCGGGACCTCGGCGGAGTGGTGTTTCTTGAGATGCGTGACGTGTCCGGCATCGTGCAGGTGGTGGTTCACCCTTCGTCGGTCAGTGAAGAGTGCGCCAGTAATACCGTCAGAGTGCGCAGCGAGTACTGCATCGTGGTGAAGGGCGCCGTCCTTCGCCGGTCGGAGGATACCATCAACCCGGATATCGTGACGGGTGAGATCGAGATAGAGGCCGAGTCTCTTGAAATATTAAACACTTCCCTGGTTCCGCCGTTCCAGATCAACTCCCGGGACGCGGTTAACGAGGAGGTGCGGCTGAAGTACCGTTATCTTGACCTGCGCCGCGAGGAGATGCGGGACGCGATTATCATGCGCCACAGAGTTATGCAGGCGGTGAGGAATTACCTTTCGGACAACCGCTTCATCGAAGTGGAAACCCCCATGCTCAACAAGTCGACCCCGGAGGGTGCGCGCGATTTCCTCGTGCCGAGCAGGATCAACAGGGGCGAATTTTTTGCGCTGCCCCAGTCGCCGCAGCTCTTCAAGCAGATACTCATGGTGGCCGGCTTCGACCGGTACTTCCAGATTGCACGCTGTTTCAGGGACGAGGACCTGCGCAACGACCGCCAGCCCGAATTCACGCAGATTGACATGGAGCTCTCGTTTGTCACTCCCGACATCATAATGGACATCATTGAAGGGCTCTTGAAAGAGCTTGTCAGGGTGATGAAGGGCAGGGACATCGAAACGCCGTTCAGGCGTTTCACCTACGATGAGGTGATGGCGCGCTACGGCAGGGATGCGCCCGACCTGCGTTTCGGCCTCGAGCTCGCGGACCTGACCGACGCGTTCCGCGGATCGGGCTTCCAGGTGTTCGCGTCGGCGATCGCCGCCGGGGGCATCGTCAAGGCGTTCGCGGTGCCCGACGGTGCAAGGGTCTCGCGCAAGATGGTGGATGACTACGGCGAATTCGTGAAGATATACAGGGCGGGCGGCCTTCCGTGGGTGCGGTTCCGCGAGGGATCGTTTGAGGGAGGAATCGCCAAGTTCCTGAGCGACGGCGAGAAAGAATCCCTGCGAAAGGCGCTCGGCCTTTCGGGTGAGGCACTGGTTCTGTTTGCCTCCGACCGCGCGGGAGTGGTTAACGACACGCTGGGGAACCTTCGGGTGAAAATCGCCCGCGACCTCGGTATGATTGATGAAGACGAGCTCAATTTCCTGTGGGTGACGGACTTCCCGCTGCTTGAATACTCGGAGGAGGACGGAAGGTATTACTCCAAGCACCATCCCTTCACGTCCCCGAGGGCCGACCACGTAAAGATGCTCGATTCGCTCACGCCGGAAAGCGTGGACGATGTCAAGGCGAACGCGTACGACGTGGTGCTGAACGGTGTCGAGATCGGAGGCGGTTCCATCCGTATCAGCAGCACCGATCTTCAAAGGAAGATGTTCGAGATACAGGGCTACACCGAGGAAGATGCGAAGATCAAGTTCTCGTTCCTGCTCGATGCGCTCAAATACGGCGCGCCGCCCCACGGCGGGATCGCGCTGGGGCTTGACCGCGTGCTCATGCTGATCCTGAAGCGCTCGTCGATACGGGATGTGATCCCGTTCCCCAAAACGCAGAAGGGGCAGTGCCTGATGAGCGATGCGCCGTCGCCCGTCGCTCCCGAGCAGTTGAAGGAGCTATCCATCAAACTGGTTGAATGAGGCGATGCAGGGGTCGACTTTCGAATTTGACGACATTTCGCTGTACAGGCGTATCTGCGGATTCAGGGATAAAAACCTGAAGACAATCGAGCAGGCCATGGGAGTGCGCATCATACCCCGGGGCAACACGCTCATCGTCGACGCCGACGGAGAGAAGGGCGAAAGCGCGATGAGGCTGCTGCATGTGATGAGCGATTACCTGCACACGCGCGACGAGCGATTCGAGTTCGACGATTTCGACATCAACTACCTCGCGAAAACACTCGCCTCCGGACGCGGTATCGAGGCGGGAGACATCGACAAGCTCAAGATCGTCATCAACGGGGCGGGGCGAACCGTCGTGCCGCGCACCATCAACCAGGGCGAGTACATCTCGGCCATTCACCGGCACGCGATCACGTTCGGCATCGGGCCGGCGGGGACGGGAAAGACCTACCTGGCGGTGGCCGTGGGCCTGCATTACCTGCTGTCGGGAAAGGTGGAGCGGATCATTCTGACGCGCCCCGCGGTAGAGGCCGGCGAGAACCTCGGCTTTCTCCCGGGGGATCTCATCCAGAAGATCAACCCCTACCTTCGCCCTCTCTACGACGCGCTCTTCGACCTGCTCCCGTTTGAGCGCATATCGGCCTTTATAGAGAAGAACACCATCGAAATCGCTCCCCTGGCGTACATGCGCGGGCGCACACTCAACAGGGCGTTCGTCATCCTGGACGAGGCGCAGAACACCACGCAGTCGCAGATGAAGATGTTTCTGACCCGCCTGGGCAACAATTCCCGGATGGTCATTTCCGGCGACGTGACGCAGGTTGATCTTGACAAATCGCGCAAATCCGGTATGATCCATTCCATGAAAATCCTCTCCGGAATCAGGGAGATCGCCTTTGTCCGCTTCGGACGCGAGGACATCTGCCGCCATCCCATCGTGGAAAAGATTGTCGCCGCCTACGACAGGCACGACGGGGGTGGACGGGACAGCCGGCCATGATGAGACTGCTGAAACTGTCCATCAGGCGCATGGGCAAGCTCATCAGGCAGCCCCATGTCAGGCTCGCGTTCGGGCTCACGCTGTTTGTCGTGCTTCTCTCCACGGGATTTTTGTCCATCAACCTGGTCGGGACCACCCGGAACTACGGGGTGGGAGATGTTGTCACCGAGGACATCAGGGTGACGCGGGACATCCAGTACAGGATAGCCTCCGAAACCGAGCGCAAAAAAGAGCAGGTCTCGCAGATTGCGCCGCTGGTGTTCGACAGGGACCACGATCCGCTCAGGGAGCGCATGGCCGTCGTCGACGATTTCTTCAGACATGTCGTCGAGACCATGAAGGAGTACCCACCCATGGGCTCCGACGACAGGTCCTTCCAGCTCATCGCGCTCAAGGCCAGGCTTGCCGATTACAAGAGCTATCAGGACCGCGTGCTGCTGGGAGTGCTGAAGAGCGACCAGCCGGAAAAGATACGGCTCGCGGTGAACCGCGTGCTCGTGTACGTATTTGAGCTGGGCGTCCTTGAAAAGCCGTATGAAAATCCGCTGGGGCTGCCGAACCGCTCCGTCGTGATCCGCACCATCAACAGCCCCAACGAGATCGGCGAGGTGACGCGGTCGCTTGACGAGCTCATGACGCTTGACCAGACAAAGAAGTCCATCTATGAAAAGACCGCGGCCATCGTGCGCGACCTTCCCGCGGAGCAGAGGCACGCCGTGCAGGACCTCGTGCGGATGAACCTGCGCCCCAACATGAGCTTCAACCAGGAGGAAACCAGGCGCAGAATCGAAGAGTCGGTGAGGAGCGTGAAGCCCGTAATGGGCGTGCTGAAAAAAGGCCAGACCATCGCACGCGAAGGGGACACCGTCACCACCGAATCGCTGGAAAAGATCAACATACTCAACGTGAACGCGCTCTCCAGAAATGTCCGCTATATCGCCGGCATTCTTCTCATACAGGTCATGTTCCTTCTGATCTTCGGGTACCTTGTGCTCTTCAGCTTCGGGCGGATCATACCCGAAAGAAAATCCTCCATAATGATATTCAGCATCATCATCCTTTTCATCGTTTACACGTTTTTCATCTCGAGAATTGAGAACATATCCAACTCCAAGATCATCTTCGCGCTTCTGCTCCCGATTCCCTTTGTCACCATGATGATCGCGATCCTCAACAACATCTACATCGCGATGATGGTGGGTCTGTATGTCATATTCTTCAGCTTCGCGGTCAGCGGGGAGTCGTCGCCAACCCTCATCATGTCGTTCAGCTCGGCGTTCATGGGGGCGTTCATGGCGCGCGACATCGAGAAGAGAAGCGGGTTTCTCCGGTCCGGAGTCATCATCGGCTTCATCAACGCGATGATCGTGGTCGCCTTCGGCCTGATGGGCGAGTTCGCGGCGGGCGACATGGCGGCCAACATCCAGCTCGCCATCGCAAACGGCGTGATCAGCGCGATCCTGGTGCTCGGCTTCTTCCCCATGTACGAGGCGGTGTTCGGGGTGACAACCAATTTCAAGCTGCTGGAGCTCTCGGACCTCAACGCCTCCATCTTCAGGAAGCTGCTCATCAAGGCGCCCGGCACCTACAACCACTCGCTGATGGTAGCCAACATGTCGGAGGCGGCGTGCAAGGAGATCGGCGCCAATCACCTGCTTGCGAGGGTGGGCGGGTACTACCACGACATCGGCAAGCTTCCCGATTCCGGCATGTACATCGAGAACAAGATCACCGACCCCAGGGCGAAGGTCGTTTCACCGCTCGAATATTCGAAGCTCATCATATCGCATGTCGAGAAAGGCGTGGAGAAGGCGAAGAAGGATGGCCTTCCGGAGGCGGTGATTGATTTCATACGCGAGCACCACGGCAAAAGCGTCATGACGTATTTTTACCACCAGGCGCTTGAGGCCGTCCAGAGCGCCGAGGAGTCCGAACGCATCAACAAGGCTGAATTTCAGTATCCGGGCCCAAGCCCGCATTCCCGTGAAACGGCGATCGTCATGCTCGCCGACGCGGTGGAGGCGGCCTCGCGTTCGCTGCACGAGCCGACCTACGAAAAGATCGAGGGCATGGTAAAGAAGATCGTGTACAACAAGCTCAACGACGGCGAGCTTGAGCGCTCCGACCTTACCATGTCGGAGCTGAACAGCGTGCAGAAGGCGTTTTTGCGCATTCTCTTTGGAATCTTCCATACGCGGATTGAGTATCCGTCGAAGTCGGACATCGAAGACCTCGAAAACAGGATAAAGAGCTTTGACGACGAGGATTGAGATTTTCACCGAGGGCGCGATGGAGCTCCCCTTCGAGGGGATTGGCGCCGACCTGTTGGAGCGGGTGGTGAACGATGCGTGCAGGGCGCTTTCGCTCAGGAAGGTGGCTATCACCCTGATTGTCACCGATAATGCCGCCATACAGAGCGTCAACCGAGCGTTCAGGAAGAAAAACGCGCCCACCGACGTGATTTCGTTCGCGTACCGCGAAAATCCCTTTCCCGCAGTGAAAATGAAGTTCGAGCACCTCGGGGACGTGTACCTTTCGCTGGAGCAGGCGAAAAAGCAGGCCGGGGAATACGGCCACAGCCTCGCGGATGAGGTGAAGCGCCTGCTGGTCCACGGCGTGCTTCACCTCGCCGGTTACGATCACGAGCGGTCAGCGGAGGATGAAGCGGTAATGAGGGCGAAAGAAGAGGAGATACTCCTGAAGATCAAGTGATGCGCGGCTGTGCGACGGACAGGAAGGCGGCCGCTCGCTTTCCGCATTATCCCAGTGACTGCACCGTATCCACAATGTCCTTCTTCAGCGCTTCGATCCTGCCCTTCAGCTCGCCGCGCGCATGTTCGACGGAAGCGCCTTCAAGCGCGCGCCTGGCGCTGAAATAGAACTTGATCTTGGGTTCGGTCCCCGACGGGCGCATTGTGACCTTGGAGCCGTCTTTCAGGAAGAACTGAAGCACGTCCGATTGCGGAAGATCTGTCGCCGGCTCCTCTCCACCGGCATCGAGATCGTACACCCTGCGCTCCCTGATGTCGGCGATGCGCGCCACCCCGATTCCTCCCATGATGCGGGGACGCGTCTCGCGGTAGTGGCGCATGATGGCGCCGATTTTCCCCATTCCCTCGATCCCCTTCATGGTCATCGACATCAGATCGTCCACGTAAAGGGCGTACGAGGAGTAGATTTCATTGAGGAAGTCAAAAAGCGTGCGGCCCTTCTCCCTGAGCCAGTCCGCCATCTCGGCGAAGAAGTAGCACGAGCTGACTGCGTCCTTGTCCCGCACGAAATCGACCGCGAGATAACCGTAGCTCTCTTCGCCGCCGAACACGTAGGTGTTCTTCCCTGCGGTCTCGTACTCGCGCATCTTCATCGCGATCCACTTGAACCCTGTGAGCACGTTGTCAACGCCGCACCCGAAGCTGCGGGCGATCTCGTCCTGAAGGTCGGTGGTGACGATGGTTTTGACGACCGTCCCGCCGGCGGGGATGGCGTTGTTTTCCCTGAGGCGCGTGAGGATGTAGTATTCCAGCATGGCGCCGATCTGGTTGCCGGTGATGAGCATGTATTCCCCGCCGCCGTCCCTGAATCCCACGCCCATGCGGTCTGCGTCGGGATCGGTGGCAAGCACGATATCGGCATCAATGTCGCGGGCGAGGGCGAGGCAGAGCTCCATCGCATCCTTCTCCTCGGGGTTCGGGTATTTTACCGTGGGGAAAGCGCCGTCGGGCTTTTTCTGCGCCTCGACGATCGACACGCCGGTAAACCCGAAGTGCGCGAGCACCTCCGGAACCATGCGCGTCCCCGAGCCGTGAAGCGGGGTGTAGGCGATTTTCAGCGCGGAGGGCTTTTTCGCCCGAAACGCCCTTTTTGAAAGCTCCTCCCGGTAGCGTTTGCGTATGTCCGGCCCAATGATGGAGATGGCGCCCCGTGCGACGCCTTCCTGGAAATCGATCTTTCTGATTTTTGCAATGGTATCGACGAGCGATACGCGCTCGATGATCGCCCGGTCGTGGGGCGGCACTACCTGCGCGCCGTCGTCCCAGTAGGCCTTGAATCCGTTGTATTCGGGGGGATTGTGGCTTGCGGTGATGACCACGCCGGCCGCGGCGCCGAGCTCGCGGATTGCGAACGAACAGATCGGAACGGGGGTGAGCTCGTCGAACAGGAAGACGCGGATCCCGGACGCCGCCATGATGGAAGCGGTTTCCACGGCGAAGCGGTCGGAGAAGTTCCTGGAGTCATAGGCGATCACCACGCCGTCATCCCGCCTGTTCTGCGAAAGGATGTAGTCGGCCATGCCCTGCGCAGCGGCGCCCACGGTGTAGATGGTCATCCTGTTGGTGCCGGCCGCGATGATACCGCGCAGACCGCCGGTGCCGAACTCGAGCGTGGTGTAAAAGCGCTCGGTCAGCTCCTTCTCATCGCCTTTCCCGACGAGCGCTGTTATTTCGCTGATGGTGCCGGGATCGTACGGGGGGGAGGTCCATTCCCGGATCCGCTTCCTGATGATTTCATCCATTGGTGTTCGCTCCGGGGCGGCGTTGATCAGCCGCCAATGAGGTGCTTTATCTTCTGGTACGCTATTTCAGGGTGCTCGATGTCGATAAGGAGAATGCGCCGCCGGGAATGGGTGATCAAATCGCGTGTCGCCGCCGTGGAGAGCATTATGGTCCCGAGGTGGAACATTCGCTGGACAATCCCGCGCACGAGGTTGACTTCGAGGATGGCCTCGTACCCGATTGACATCTCTCCCGCGGTCATCACTCCCTCGGAGCACTCAAGGCGGTTTTTATAAAACCGGTACTCGGTCTTCGCGTAGCGGTTGAGCATCGTGAAGATGAACACGATCGGCGTGAAAACGAATATGATGATCCCAAAAAACCAGGCGAAAAACCAGGGGTGAATGTTGAGCTCCAGGTATTTCACTATGAAATATCCCGCGATGCCGAACACCGCCGCCCCCCAGAGGGCGAACAGTATCTGGAAGGGTATCTGTTTGATGAACGTGACGGGAGGGGAGAAAAAGGGCCTTACCGTCAAAAGCGGCCTGTTCTCGTCGGCCTTCTCGCCGGGGCCAATCTGGGGCGATCCGCAGTTGTCGCAGAAATTCGCGCTGTTTCGTACATCCTTTCCGCAGTTGTGGCAGTACATTGTAAAACCTCCCAGGAATTATCAGTCAGGCCGGTACCTTCTTATATTATCGTTTTCGGGAGCGCAAAATAATACAAAAAAAGGATTCGTTTGTCGATTTCGACCCTACCCGGCGCCATCGGGGAAGTCAAGAAAAATGTATTTCTCTTGATTAATACTGCAAAGCGGCTATGGTTGGAGCTTA
>CAZPZJ010000027.1:0-14229 GCA_964591055.1 uncultured Leptospiraceae bacterium | reverse complement strand
CCGCCGGGCTGTGCCTGAGCCATGGCCTTGCCCTGCGCGGGCAGGACATAACCGGCATCGTCGCGGAAGGCGACGACCGGATCATGGTCAGCATACCGGCGCTCGCCGACGGAGACGATGGTTCCGTAATCCGGATCACGAGCTCCTCCGGGGAGATGGATTTTTCCCGCGGGCGGGAGGCCGGTGTGGTGATACCCGCAACTCACCGGATCACGGCCGGCATGATTTTTGCCATGAACGACGATTTCAGGAGACGCCAGGACGTTTTCAGGAGAACAGGGGGCGCCCACGCCGCAGCGGTGTACGATGGGGAGGGCGGCCTTCTCGCGTTCGCCGAGGACGTGGGCCGGCACAACGCCTTTGACAAGTGCGCCGGAAGGCTGCTTCTGGACAACTCGACAGACAGGGCGGTTGCGGGCGTCCTTTCTTCGCGCATTTCGTTTGAAATGGTGATGAAAGCCCTGTCTGTCAAGCTTGAGCTTTTAACCGGCATGTCGGCGCCCACCACTGCGGCGGTCGACCTTGCGGAAAAGTGCGGGCTGACGCTGGCCGGTTTTGTAAGGGACGGGTGTTTTAATCTGTATTCCCGCCCTGAGAGGGTGGTGCTGAACCGAGAATAGCCTTTTACCGGTGATGTGATTTCAACGAGGCTGGAGCCGAATGAATCCCGGACCCGACATGAGCGTGGAAGAAGCCGTACCGGAAACGCGGGGAAGCGATAGCGAGCCTGCGGCATCCGAGGCCCGCAGGCGGGACCACGAAAGGTTTGCCCGCCTGCTTGAAAGCATGGAACATGACCGTAAAAGCGGCGCCGACGCCATGGCCATCGCGTCGATTCGTGAGACAATACGGAAGTTCCAGGCTTATCAGAAAAAACACGGGATCGCGCTTGACGGCGGCGAGCAGGGGCGCATTTCGGCGATAGCGACCTCGGGCCGGCCGCCGCTCGTCAAGAAGCGGATGATCGAGGACCTCATTCATGAAATACGCCGCCGCCACGAGAGCGCAGCGGATTCCAGCCGGAATGCAATGCTGGCGCAGCGTGAAATCGACGAGCTTGAACGGGCGAGGGGAACGCTGAGGGGATGGGTGCAGCTTGTGCGGCTTTCGCTCTCGTACGGCACCGTGACGCCGTTCCGCCATCGCCTCAGGAGGAACTGCCTCGCCTCATCGCTGGAGCGCGTACGGTCAAGCCTGGACGCGCTTGCCCCGCACACGGTCGCGGCGCTCGATGAAGAGTATTACCTGCTCACCATTCTTGAATACAACGCCCTGGAGGCCATGCTCCGCCTGCTTCCTCCCCTGAATGACCTGCTTGCGCTGCCATTCGCCTCTTCCTACGGGGCTTCTGAAATATCCGGAGGGATGGACGCCTTCACCGAAGTGTACAGCCAGCTTCTCTGCAATGCGGCGATCGTCGAGTCGTCCATGCACAAGGCCTTTTCCGAGAGGAAGCCCCCGCACGGAATGATGGGCTCGCTGATGGAGCTTCTTGACCGCCCGCTCTTCAACAACAGGCCGGTGTTCAGATCGCCGGGCGAGATGATGAGCGGCAGTGTCACGGGGATGCTCCTGTCGTATTATTCGTGCCGCGCGGGGTGCGCCGTGAAAACGCTGCGCCAGGCCATGCACGTCGCGGGTTGCGATGGAGCGATCGAGTCGTCGCGCAAACGCCTGACTGCCGGAGCGATCGAGCGTGAAAAAGCGCACAGGGAGAAGAACGAATCCGAAGAGGCGCGCATGCTCCGCAAGTACCGCGACCTTGCGCGTATCACCGACGGCTACCTTCCCCATGGCGAAGCGATGGAAGCGGTGATGCTCAGGATCGAGTCGGGGCAGGCATACCAGCATGCCGTCTCTGAACACTCGTTACGCCCGCTCCTGCGGCTGCGAAGACTTGTGGAAAATTACATGGCGTTTTTCCTCGATTTCGTGAAAAATCCCGCGATGTTCGTCCTGGAGTATGACGGTGTTGAATACGCGGAATACTTTTCCGGTATTCCGCGGATATCGGAGGAAGTGGGCCGTTTCTGCTCGAATGAGTACAATCTGCTTCCGTCAATGGTCAGTGAAATCGTCAGGCTGACGCTCCCGCAGGGAAAGACCGCGGAGGAATACCTGGCGCACCTCGTCAGGGCCGACGGGCGCCCCACCGGGTATACGTCCGGTGAGCAGTCAGCAAGGGCTATTCTACTTGATCTCAGGGAAAGCGCGTACCGACTCGCATCCTCGATGGGCGGGCTCATCTCCGAATATTACAACCGGCGGGAGCTTGCGCACGAGAAAATTACGACCACCTATGACTTTTTCCTGTCTGCAAGGGCCGTTCGGCTTCGCGATACGAAGACGGCGCTGGCGACAGGCGGAAAGGACGTGACGCTGAAGAGTTTCCTGGAAGGGGCGTGCGCGGTGGCTTACCACATCGCAAGGCTCGGGAACCACCCTGTTATTGAGGCGATTGTTTCCGAGAAAGCGGAGATGGCCCTGAGGATGGAACACGCGGGCGTGATCGGCGGCGATGGCCCCGGCAATGACGTTACGCAGACCATGGCTGTGGCTGGTGACGGGCCGACCGCGCAGGGCTGGCGTGACCTCGTCACGGGCTTCTGGATGCGGGAGTACCTTGAGGACAGGGTATTGCCCGAGCTCTATGACAGCGCGGGAAGGCTCCGCGCGGACGGGGCCCGCTTTATATTCGCGGCTTCAATTGACAGGCTCCGCTCCATCAACGAGGTGTACGGGCACGACGCCGGAGACGCGCTCATGGCGGCGGTTGCGAAGAAGGTGACGCAGGCCGTGAACGCCGCCGGCATGCCCGCGACAAACGCCGTCATTCGCTACGAGGGAAACCTGTTTGTGGGGTTTCTCAACGGCGTCCAATTCGCGACGGTCGCCGACACCCTGAACATGGTGCTTTCCGCCATCGGCGCGGTGACTGTCGAGATGAAAGGCGACATCGTCGGGCCGGCGTCCATGAGCATCGGCGTGTACATGGAAAGGAGGGGCGCGGAGATAGGCAACAGCGTCAGGGTCGCGAAGGCCCTGATGGAATACGCGTCATCGAAGGGCGGCAACAACATCGGGTACGTTAAAAACCAGGACAGGGTTATAGCCGGACGTGATTTTTCAGGAAGAAACGCGCTTCCGGAAAACCTCATTACCCTCCTGCGCCGGCGTTAGTGGGCGCCGCGGATCATGTCTTTTTCGCGTACACCACCATCGAGCTGGTGGGGGAGATATTGCCCGCCGCGAGCATGCTGACAAAGTGGTAGAGGGAAATTCGCGCCCAGCGCCGGTAGTCCCGGGGAGAGCGGAATCCGTAACGCGACTTGAGAAGCTTGGGCAGAAGCCCGAACTCCACCGGCCGGAACACCCTGACATCTCCAAATCCCTCACGCTTCAAAAGCCAGGAAAGGTTGCGCATGGTGAAGTAGGAAAGGTGCCCCGGCAGGAAGTACGCATAGCGGTCGCCCTTGAGCTTCGCCTGCCACCCGTCCATGTTGGCGGTCTGTATCACCGCGAGGCCGCCCGGCCGCAGCAGTTGAAAGCACTCGCGTACAGCGTATGCGGGATCGGCGATGTGCTCCAGGACCTCGATCATGGTGATGACGGAAAAGAAATCCCGCGGGAAGGGATGATCGGCGAGCGTGCCGACGTGGATGTGTTCGCCGAACTCATTGCGCGCATGTTCACCCGCGTACGGTGAGGGCTCGATGCCGTAAGGTTCGTACCATCGCGAGGCCCGCCTTAAAAGCCCGCCGAACGCGGCGCCCACGTCGAGAAACGGCCCTCCTCCCGGGGCGTGGCGGCGAATCACCCTGAGCCTTGCGTCCCACACGTGCCGTGCGAAGCGCTCCGCCTCGCGCTCGTCATAATAGGCGTACTCCGCGTTGCCCCGGTAGTAGCCCTCGCGGTAAAAATTCATGATCGTTGCATCGGTGAGCCGGGGATTCATGAAGATAAAGCTGCAGTCGGCGCAGCGGTCCGTGGAGAAGGGCGGCGTGCTGCTGTCTATCCGCGCGTGGGTCGTAAGGCTGGAGCCGCCGCACAGGGGGCATCGGGCAGTCCTGGCTTCGTAGATGCCGGGATCGTCATAGTCTGCGTGCGGATTCATGGCGTACCTCACTGGCCGGAAATTATTTCCAGCGATCTCATGACGTGCTGTTCGGGGCCGAGGCCCTCCGGAGAGATTCTGGCGAAGAGATCAAGCCGTTTCTTCAGGCCCGCGAGGTTCGCGAGCTGAATGGAAAGCCCGGGCCTTGCGTTCATCTCCAGCACCATGGGGCCCTTGTCTGCGTCCAGCGCCACATCGACCCCGAGGTAGCCGAGGCCAGTCATGTCGAATCCGCGCACCGCGAGGGTGAGAATGTCGCTCCAGCCGGGGATGTCGTGGCCGGCGATTTCAGCGCCGGTTTCGGGATGGTGGGTGATGATGCGATTGCGGAACACCGCGTGCGTGGTGCGGCCCGTCGCCAGGTCGATGCCCGCGCCGATAGCCCCCTGGTGCAGGTTGGCCCGGCCTCCCGACATGGCGGTGGGGAGCCTGGTCATCGCCATTACGGGAAATCCCTTGAACACGATGACTCTGATATCGGGGACGCCGTTGACCGCGAGCGGCTCGAACACCGGGTGTATCCGTATCAGGTGCTGGACGATCACCCTGTCCGGATAGGCGCTCAGCGAATACAGTCCGGAGAGTATCTGCGCCATGTGGTACCTGAGGTCCCTGAGGTCGCATGTTCCGCCGTCGGCGCGAATGAAGGTGTCACCGTTCCTGCCGGTGATGACGATGATGCCGTTGCCCATGGAGCCGCGTGCAGGTTTGATAACGAAGGAGCCGTAAGGCTCCAGGGCGCGTCCGAGCCCTCGCAGGCCTCCGAACGTCTCGAACACCATATAGTTCTCCGGCATGGCGATCCCGAACGCGGAGGCCAGCCGCGCCGTCACCACCTTGTCGTCGACGCGCGGGTAGTTTTCACGCGGATTGTGGGGCAGCATGTAACGCCCTATGCGTGAATTCATTCCCAGGACGCCGAGCCGGTGAAAGCGTTTCAGGATATTCATTGCCGCTCCTTCAGCATTTCCCTGAAGCGGATAAACTCCGTCAGGCGGTATCCGGTATATTTGCCCGTGAGGATGAAAAGCGCGCACAGGGCGAAGAGCAGCTCGGGATAGGTGAAGAGCATGACCTGAATGGTCCGTACGGTGAAGAGCCAGTACGACAGCAGCGAGATGACCAGCGTTCCCGCGAGCGCGCGGACGGTGTTTCTGGCGCCTTCCTCGGCCATCATGATGCTGAAGCGCTCAATGAAAATCGTCGTGATGACGACCGGAAACAGCGAGGGGCTGAACTGAGGAATCCACCGCCGGGCGTTGTTGAGCACCGAGAACAGGCACAAAAAAAGCACGACGAGGGCCAGGATTATCGAAAGGCGCGGGACCGCCAGCAGGTGCAGTTTTTCAAGGTAGCGCCGCTCGATGAAGCCCAGGAGCACCAGCAGCGCGAAGAAAGCCAGGCCGAACAGAAACGAGGTTTCCTTGAAAAAGAGCGCAAGAAGCACCGGCATGAAAATGCCGAATGTTTTGAACCCGATGATGTTCCTGAAAAACACCAGCACAACCGCCCCGAGGGGGATCAGCAGGAGCGTCTTGATGACCGCCTGTATGGACGACGGCAGCATGTAGAGGGAATGGTTGAGCAGCCATGAGTCGGCCTGTATGAGCTCGTCGCGGTACTCACGGATGGTGAACTCTTCGGACTCCACCCTGTTGGCGTAAATTTTCAGCCTGGCGCCGGGATCGCTCACGATCTCATCAGTATCGTTCGTGTCCTTGAAGAGCGGAAGGTATTCCGCGGTCAGGCTGGCGAAATTTCCATAGGTGGCGCACACGGGCTTCCATTTGCCGTCGAGATACAGCTCGTTCCAGAAGAAGAGTTTCCTGCGGCCTCTGAGCCTGGGATTCCTCTGGGGCTTGAGCGTGATTCCGCCCACCATCCTCGATGGAACACCGCTGCGGCGGCACAGGATGTTCACCAGCCGGGCCTTTCCCCATGAATCGGCGCGCATGGTTTCCAGCACCTCGTCGAAAGGGATCCTCGCCCTGTTGCCGTTGTAGAGCACTTCCTCGTGGACAAAGTAGTAAATCGCCTTTGCAATCCTTGTTTTGTCCTTCGTCCCGGGAACGATGTGGCTTTCGATGGTGGCGATCTGTTCAAGCTGCCGGGCGGTCAACTCTTCGAGGGCCAGATATCGCTGAATTTTTCCGGGATAGACCGCGGTTTCGTCCGCGCCGGGGGGTGCGTAGTTCTTTTCTGAGGTTTCAAGCACGATGCGGTAATAGGGGCTGGACGCCCTGTTCATTCTACCCCTCCAGTGGCCGATGTACCCGTCCTGTGTCCGCTGGATGGTCAGCGTCATGCCCCTGCCGTCAAACTTGGTGTCGCGTATGATGACGCGGTCGGATGCGCGGGGGATGGGGAATCCGATTTTACGGACGGCGGCGTCAGGATCGATTTTCATGCTGAGCTCGACGGTCCACAGGTTCCGCTCGACCCTGGGCACAAATGAGACGCCGAGGATCGCCGTTTTATAGATTATCGGCGTAGCGGCAAGCAGCACCAGCGTCGCGACGAGCGCCCATATCCGGGAGTTCATCTCAATCCGCCAGCACGTGGGACTGTGAGACGTCGACTACGAAGGTGCCGCGCAAAAGGTTGCGTCCCACCAGGAATTTGTATTTCAGTCCGCTTCTGTTGTTGAGGTTGATGTGCACGTCTCTCGTGACGGACCCCAGC
Organism: uncultured Leptospiraceae bacterium; assembly: GCA_964591055.1. Taxonomy (GTDB): domain Bacteria; phylum Spirochaetota; class UBA4802; order UBA4802; family JAGODF01; genus CAZPZJ01. The sequence goes on along the minus strand of CAZPZJ010000027.1, from coordinate 7,433 downwards.
GTCACCTTCTCCCTGATCACGTACCGGTGAGAGGATTCTCCCCCCGTGGTGCGGATCATGATGCGCTCAACGATCCTGGACTTCAGCCTGAGAACTTTTCCCCGGTCATCGGTTGTGCTGAATTCGATAAATGATTCGCCGCCCGAGCGCACCTCCTTCTCGTGAAACGCGTGCAGGGAGCACTTGCGCGCGCCGGTATCGATCCTGCCTTCAAGCGACAGGCCGAAGGCGGGGATGCTCACGCGCTCTATTCTCCCGATGACCGTTTTTCTTGCCTGCGCGGGGGCTGTTTCCGGAAGGGACAGGAAGCATGCGACGGCGAAACAGCAGGCAAAGCCCGGTATGTGTTTTTTCCATTGTTTCATGCGTTGAGGTGGGCCGCCCGAATGCCGCTTTCGCGGATGAATGAGCCAACAGCATGGCGGCGATAACGGGTGTCGGCCTGTTGCAAACTTTCCGTCAGAGCGAAATTTATTGCAACAGATTATTTCACCGCGCGGTAAAACCAGTGGGAAATAATTGACGTGGTATCGCCCAGGGCGCTTCGCTCCATAATGCCGTATTCTGCGGAAGCAAAGACGCCAAGCGCGCTTTCGAGCTCATCGGCGCGGTAGAACGAGGTCACCTGGCTTTTCAGGTCTTCAAGGTTTGTCGCCCATTCGTTGTCGCCCAGCAAAGTTCCTCTCCGCATCGCGGTGTCCCGGTCGGAGCGGAGCGTTCCGAGGAGAACGCCGCCCGGTTTGATCACGCGGAATATCTCGTTGAGCATCAGCGGAAGCGTCCGCTTGCGCGCGTAGTGGAGCGATCCCCAGGCCACCACCATGTCAAACGACGCTTGGTGGAAGGGAAGGGAGGTGTTGTCCGCACGAACAAGCGGCAGGTCATAGAGGTCGCGGCACACCCTGAGCGCGTTATGGCTGGAATCAAGGCCGGTGATGAAGCCGACGCCGCTTTCCCTCAGGTAGCGGAGGTGCCTGCCGGTGCCGCATCCCAGGTCAAGCGCGGTGATTCTCCCGCAATCGGCGGTTTTCAGGAAGGGGGCCGCCATCCTGACAAGGCACTCGTCGGGGTATATGAGCACCGAGTTTTCCCGGAGGTAATGCGCGTCCCAGGTGGAATGGCCGCTCATGCAGGTTTTCCACCGGCGATTCTGATGTTGAGACTCTCGGCGGCCTGCTCCGCGTTAGCGAGCGCCAGGCAGCGGCTTTTACCCTGAGCGATGACGACGGCGATCCTGTCGTGGTTGGTGACCGGCCGGGAGAGCAACTGCCCCCTGGTTGCGAAAAGTTTTGAATACACCAGCCCTTCGGAGTCCACGACGGAATCGGCCCCGTTGAACGTGCCCGCTCTGCCGGTGAGATAGCGGACCACCATGGATTTTCCTGAGGGGCGGGGGGAGGGAGGTGTGAATTTGCCCCCCGACACCGCCAGGATCGCCTCGCGGACGAAGTTGTAGCCGGTGCGCCCCGGGATCAGGCGGTCGGGAAGGCATTCACCCCCGAATTCGGGGACCGCCTCGATGACGTAGATGTCCTTTGGCGGCGTCACCAGCATTTCAATGATGAGCGGGGAATTGGCTATCTCGAAGGCGTCGGCGATTTTCTGGCCGATTTCCGAAACCCGGTCCATCAGGTCAAAGTGGCGGGAGGGCGATATGTGGATCAGGTCGATGAAATGCGGCGGCAGGGACGTCACCTTGTCGCTGATGTCGACGAGATGGTAGGCGCCCTCGTGAACGATGCCCGCGGCGATGATCTCATCGCCCTCGATGAACTGCTCCACCAGGAATGAGCCTGATTTCGGCGAAACGCCGGAGAGGTAGTCGCGCAAATCGGCGTCATCGCTCAGCAGCGCCACCCCGCGTTTTCCATGGCCGGTGACAGGCTTGATGACCAGAGGGAACGTCATGCGGGAGGGTACTTTTATCCTGCCCGCTTCCATGACATGCCCGGGCGGGGTCGGGATGCCGTTCGCGGCGAACACCTGCTTCATCCTCTCCTTGACGATGAAGTCGCCGGATCGCGCGAAGGGCAGGAGGCGCAGGCCGAATTTCTCCGACAGAAAAGACGCGGTTTTCACCGCCTGCCCGTATGATTTCGTCATGACGGCCCGAATCCTTCCCTCGATCAGGCTTTCGCTGATCTTGACGTATATCGACTCGTAATCGTACATTGATTCCTGTATCCTGATATGGCAGCGCGTCATTCCCGCCGCCATGGGATCGGCGTCGATGCCGATAACCTGAAATCCGAGTTCGATGGCCTCATTGATGAGAAGGAGCTGGTTGGCCCCCGCCCCGACAGATACGAACAGCGATGATTGCCCTGAAGAGCGTTTTATAAGCATGATGTTCCGTGGTCCGCGTATTGAGAAATTGTAGTCCGCACCGGCTCTATAGGTATAGATCGGCACATCGGCATGTATTTTTGATACATAACCTGAACGATGAGGGGCGGAGCCGTTGAGGAGGACATTCGGACAAATGTTGTTGAATTATCGGACAGGAGTGGCTATTATTGCACCTGACGGATGGACACTGCGAAATGAGCATCACTGAGCACATATACCGGACACTCATACAGACGCTGCCGGACATCATGTACGAGCTTGATGAGGACGGACATTTCCTGTACCTCAACGACGCCGTCACGAAAATCGGGTACGATCCCGACGTCCTGACGGGCAGGCACTTCAGCGACATCATCTACCCCGACGATATCGACAGCGTGCAGCGCAGCAGGGTTGTGGAGCGGCTCAGAGGACAGGTGGTGGGCGACGAGAGGACACCGCGCCTTTTTGACGAAAGGCGCACCGGGAAAAGGCTGACAAGCAAGCTGCTCGTAAGGCTTCAGCCGGGGGCGGCGACGGGGTGCAATCAAAAGCCCCTGAACGCGGAAGTTATTTCAATAGGAATGTACCGGTACGCGCAGGACGGCCCGCCCCGCTTCACCGGAACGCTCGGAGTGATCAGGATACTCAAGGAGGTGGACCGCTCGCTCAAGGCGATGGCGCAGCTTGAACAGCATTACCGGCTGCTGCTCGAGAACTCATCCGACGTGATCACCATCCTCGCCCACGACGGCACGATCCTGTTCAAAAGCCACTCGGTGGTCCGGATACTCGGGTACGATCCGTTGTCGCTGATCGGGGAGTCGGAGTTCGATTACCTTGACGCGGAAAGCAGGCAGGCCCTTGAAAAGAAGCTCAAATCCCCTGTCGGGGAGGAGGATGAGGCGTCCAGGAGCCTGTTCCTCTATCGCAATGCGCAGGATGACTGGCGCACCCTCAAAACGTCGGTGCGGCGGATCACGGGAGATGACAACAACACGCGCTGTTTTGTGCTCAACTCGCAGGACGTGACCGAGCAGCGCGACGCCGAGGCCGCGCTGCGTGAAAGCGAGGAGCGCTACCGCAACCTTGTTGAAAAGGCCAACGACCTGATATTCGAAACCTCCGCCGACGGGAAACTGACCTTCGTCAACCCGGTGACTCAGCGGATGACCGGATACGCGGAAGATGAAATAGTGGGGAAGCCGTTCCTCGACATCGTCCATCCCGATTACCGTGACGTGTTCAGGCGGCATTTCGGCATTCAGCTCCTGAAAAAGATACCATCCACGTATTACGAGTACCCCATTATCAACAAAAGCGGGGATGAGATATGGCTGGGGCAGAACACCCAGATCACGGTCCGGGATGGTGTGGGCGTTGGATACCAGGGTGTCGCGCGCGACATCACCGAGCTGCACAGGATGCAGGACCGGCTGACCTACCTCTCCACCCACGATTATCTCACCGAGCTTCCCAACAGGCTGCTTTTCCAGGACAAGCTGGCCTACGTGCTCGCGAGCGTCAAGCGCCGTCGCCAGCTTGCCGGGGTGCTGTTCATGGACCTTGACGGCTTCAAGAATGTCAACGACCGGCATGGACACGATGTGGGCGACATGCTGCTTAAAAGCGTGGCGAAACGGCTGGTGGACTGCGTGAGGGAGATCGACATCGTCTCCAGGCTCGGGGGCGACGAGTTCACGGTGATCATCGAAAGCGCACAGGCGCTGGACGAGATCGTCGTGATCGCCAAGCGCATCATCACGACAATCGCGCAGCCCTACCGGCTGGGTGAGTTCGAGTTGGAGCTCTCCGCAAGCGTCGGCATCGCCGTCTTTCCCTCCGACGGGCGCACGGGTGAAGAGCTCCTGAAAAAGGCCGATGACGCGATGTACCGCGCCAAGAACTCCGGCAAAAACACCTTCCGGCTCTACAGCGACCCTTCCTAGGGACGCGCCGGCTTACGAGGCGTAGATGACCGCGAGAATCCTGGCGGGCGCGTCGTCGGCGCAGGAGACCCGGTGAGGCACGGTTGAGTCGTAGTAGATGCTGTCGCCGGGATCGAGCACGTCGGTGTAATCGTCGAGCTGTATCTCCACCCGCCCTTCCAGCACGAACAGGAACTCCTCGCCCTCATGGCCGAACGGAGAGCCCTTCTTGGCCTGGGGATCGAGCGTCACGAGAAAAGGCTCCATCTTCCTGTTGACCTTGGCCGGCGCGAGCGACTCGTACGAGTAGCCGTACCGCACTCCCTCCTTGGACGCCACACGCGAGGTGGGCACCCGCTCGTCCTTGCGCACGATGGTGTAGGGCGCGCGCCCCTCCTGGCTGAAGAAGCGGCCGATCTCTATGTCCATCGCGTGCGCAAGCTTGATGAGCCCTCCCAGCGGGGGAGAGATCAGGTGGTTTTCGATCTGCGAGATGAACGCGGTTGAGAACCCCGTTTTGTCCGCGATGTCCTGGAGGCTGAGCCCCTTTGATTCCCTGAGCTGCTTGATCTTCTCGCCGACTTTAATTTCGCTGTTGCCCATGATGTCGTTCTCCGGCACTGTTCCTTGATTGGCTGTGTTTTGCGAAGCGACGGCCGGCCTGCCCGGACGCGCCCTTCTGTAATCCATAGCACCTGGCGATGGTATTTGTAAACCTAAAAATATACTCCTTCAGCGCCGGCGGGCCCGGTATTGCCTGTTCTCCAGGTATTCGGCGATCAGAACGCCGGCCTTTTCGCTGTGCGTTTCCTTGTTGCTGGCAAGCTCCCGGTAGTCGGTGCGCGGGATCATCTCGCGCATCTTCGCGAGCGCCCCGGTGCCGTGAAGGGTGTCGCTGGTGGCGCCGATGATCAGGCAGGGCGCTTTGACCAGCGGCAGCTTGTCCCAGATGGCGTAATTCTTGATCGCCAGCGCGTTCGCCTTGAGCTTGTAGGGATCGGCCTCGTCCAGCGTGTTTTCGTACTTTCGAATCTGCTCCTGCTCGCGCTTTTTGTCCAGCCTGAAGTTGCGGAGGTACCATTTGATCACGGGCTTGACCACGCTGTACAGGGACGGCGGGAAGGCGGGGACGATGTCGCCCAGCAGCTTCGGAAAGCGGAACTCGGCGTTGGGGCCCACCAGCACCGCGCATTCCGGGAGCCTTGACGCGATGGTGCAGTACTCGATGATGGCGGACGCCCCGAGCGAGCTTCCGGCGAGCACGTATTTCTTTCCCTTCGGGACGACGAGCGCGATCGCCTCGCCGATATCGTCGCGCAGGCGGTCCATGGCGAACGAAACGGTCGCATCGCCGGGAACCGTCGAAGAGCGCTTTTCGCGCGTCTCGAGGTAGATGGTGCGGAAGCGCGGGGTGATCTCCCTGAGCACTCCCCTCCATCCGGAGATCAGCGAAATCCATCCCGCCACAAACACGATGATCGGGGCGTCCTTCGCTGCTTTTTTCGGGGCAAAATCGATGACTTTCAGCCTGACGCCGTCGGACATGGCGATGGCGTATTCGGTAATCGAGGTGGCGCGATCGGTGTATTCCCGGTAATCCATAACTGTTCCCCGGCTGTTTCTCCGCAGACGGCGCGGGCGTGTGACGTTTTTCCGTAATTCAACTGACAGGGCGGTGTGAAATCAAGAAGATTTTTTCGGGGATGGCCGCTTTGCACACGGGATTTTCATGAAATACCGCGTGACAAGCCCTATAATAATCCTTGACACGGCCGCCGCGCGGGGGCAGGCTCGCATCCTCCCGCAGTGATGTCCCGCTGAAAAAGGAACCTGTTGACACAACGCCGGCCCGGTGATGCCGGATATTTTTATGCGTGCAAGGAGACAACCATGACGGAAAAGAAGATCGCGCTCCTCCCCGGTGACGGCATCGGCCCGGAGGTGATGGAGCAGGCCATAAAGGTGCTCGACCGCGTGACGGGCGCTTTCGGGCTGAAGTTCAACTACCGCGAGGCCGATGTCGGGGGCGCGGGCATCGACCGCCAGGGAAAAGCGCTTCCGCAGGCGACCATCGATATCTGTAAAGACTCCGACGCGGTCCTGTTCGGCTCGGTGGGAGGGCCCAAGTGGGAATCGCTTCCGCCCGACGAACAGCCAGAGCGCGGTGCGCTGCTCCCCTTAAGGAAAATGTTCAACCTCTACGCCAACCTGCGCCCCGCGATCATCTTCAAAGAGCTGAAGGAGGCCTCGCCGCTCAGGCCCGACATCATCGGCGACGGATTCGACATCATGATCATCCGCGAGCTCACCGGCGGCATCTACTTCGGCCAGCCCAAGGGAAGGGAGGGCGACAGGGCCTTCGACACCCTCGTCTACAGCAGGCCCGAGGTGGAGCGCATCGCTCGCGTGGCGTTCGAGACCGCCAGGAAGCGCGGGAAAAAAGTCACCTCCATCGACAAAGCCAATGTGCTCGCCACCATGGTCATGTGGCGCGAGATCGTGATCGACATCGCAAAGGACTATCCCGACGTGGCGCTCAACCACATGTACGTGGACAATGCCGCCATGCAGCTTGTGCGCAACCCGCGCCAGTTCGACGTGGTTCTCTGCGACAACATGTTCGGCGACATTCTCTCCGACGAGGCGTCGATGATCACGGGGTCGCTCGGCATGCTGCCGTCGGCCTCGCTCTCCGACGGCGCGTTCGGGCTCTACGAGCCGGCCGGCGGCTCTGCGCCGGATATCGCGGGCAAGGGGATCGCCAATCCCATTGCGCAGATTCTTTCGGGTGCGATGATGCTTAAATACAGCTTCGGTCTGGACGGGGCGTACGGGAAGATATTCTACGCCATCGAAAAGACGCTCGCGGAGGGATACCGCACCATCGACATCATGTCGCCCGGCGGCAAGCAGGTGGGGACAAAGGAGATGGGCGATCTGATCGCGGAAAGGCTGTAGGCGCGCGGCGTGCAAAGAGAAAGGCGACGATCATGATCGTCGCCTTTTTTCATGATTTCAGCCGAGGCGCGCACTCACCTCCGACAGAAGCTTCCCGGCCGCGTCGAGCGCCCTGCGCGCGTCCTCCCTCGACGGCGTTCCATGGGGCAGCAGCCCTTCCTCGGTCGGACAACGTTTAGGAGTGTAATCTGTTCCTGCATCGCAGGATCAGATATGCTC